>NZ_CDRUHA020000070.1:0-11411 GCF_977063405.2 Legionella stuttgartensis | reverse complement strand
ATTTTAATATGATTTCAAAAAAAGTGGCTCATGAGCATGAAGCCCGTGTCGATCAATGCTTCCTTTGCCACCAAACCACGTTGTGGACTGATATTAAAGGAGTTGGGTTTTATAAGCATCATTGAGGAATTTCTTCGCTACAATGGAACATTATAAGTGCCGTAACAATTTGTTATGGCACTTGATTGGGTGACTGTTTCGGTATTTGATGTTGCATCAGCATAGGCATACCAGCAGGTGTTTGAATATATCCTTTGTACCAATACACTGTGGCATAATAACCACTACAGATCAGGCCTAAAATCGCAAAGACAACGACCAACCAACCAAAGACTTTGGCCAACGAAACACCACGTCCTTGGTTATGTGACGCCCATGCGATTAAAACAATACCCAGAGCTATTGCAATGAGAGACACCATCTGGGCTATATGGAATAGGAATGCTTCACCTGACATCATTGGCATCTGGAAATAACCTGCATACCAGTATTTAATACTATAAAAAATACTGCATAATTCCCCTAAAATCCCAATAATAACAATCAGCCATCCAAATATTTTGGCTAATCCAATACTTTTTCCTTCATTACGTAATGCCCAGACGACCAACATGATTCCAAGCGCTATTGCGATAAGACCGAACATTTCAGCACTATGAAACAGAAACATCATGACACACCTCCTTTGCTCTTTTGTTGTTTACTAAAGCGAGGTATAAACCCGGGAGTAACCGCAGCATAGTCTTTATATTCCTCGCCAAATTCTGCCAAGACCTCTTTTTCTTCTCTACGTGCAAGACGAACATACATATAAACTAATATAGGAAACATGATTAAGGTTAAAATGGTTGGCCATTGTAGTAAAAAACCAATCATCACCAGAATAAATCCATCGTATTGTGGATGACGAATTTTGGCATACAGTCCTGTTGTGGCCAGTTGATGGCTCTTCTGAGCGCGATAAAGAGTACCCCAGGCTGATGCAATCATCCAAAGACCGCCAATAATGAAGACAAAACTTAAGATATGAAAGACATCAAAATGGGGATCTCCTTTCAACCCCAACAAAGTATGGAGTAAATGGCCACTGTCATGACCGTATAAATCCACTCCAGGATAATATTTTGAAAGCCATCCAGACAGTAAATAAATGGTTAAAGGAAAACCATACATTTCGGTAAAATAGGCAACCACAAACGCAGAGAACGCCCCAAAAGATCGCCAATCTCGCCTTGTCTTAAACGTGGTGGTAAAACTGTAAGCAAACAAAATGAAAATCGCTGAATTGACAATGACCAATAACCACAAACCATAGGCATAAGAAGTATGTTCCATTTCGATTAATCCTTATCCTCAGAGGAATCATTGTCCTTACTATCCGATTTATGGTGATGATTCTCTTCATGCCCCCCATGTCCTTTGTGCATAAAAAGATGCATCAAGGGACAGAGTAAAACTAACAGCACCAAAGGGGAAGCCCCCAGAAAGCTTGCAATATGAGCACCGTGCTCTACAATCAAGTAATAGCTAATAATCCCAATAATAATGATGGCCATGAGTCCTGAAGGAGAACTCCAAAAGCCCTTCTCTTTTTGTGGTTTTGGTGGCTTCGAGTGGCCCCCAAATGCAGGCGACATGATAGGCACTCCTTTGACTCATCAATTTGTATTAGTATAGTCCATCCTTAATAAAAGATTACGCCAGTCAGGCATCATTTCATAAATTGCTCGACTTTTGAACTTAAGTACTATCTTGTCTATACTTAAATTGATAAGTATTGGATTTAGAGTAGCTTAATCAGCTCTTTTACAAGGAGCGGCAATATGTGGACTTTAAAGACGTTGAAGTGGTTTGTTGCAGTAGCCGCTTTGATGGGTTCAAGTGCTGTAGCTTCTGCCTTTGATGCCTCAATCAAAACTGACTCACCAATAGGTTCCATAATATTAGCTTCCAATATACCTCATGCCCCTCATTGGAAACCTCATGGTGGACATGGCCGGTGGCATTGGGATGGACATAGATGGCATTGGATTCAATATCACTACAACTGGCATCAAAATTGGCACCATAATTGGCATCAAAACTGGCATCACGGTGGTGGTCACGGTGGCCATGGCGGACATTAAGAGTGGGAAATTCATTCCCAAATCTTGATGTGTGAGTAAAGGCATTAACCTTTTGTTAAGAAGGTTTTTTTGTGCCAAATATTCGGAAATAAGGCAGAAACAGGACAAATGCGAGCCAGAAAAGCCCTCATCAAGAGACTATGAAAAAAAGTATAACTAGCCACAGAAAAAATTGAAGCACTTAAATATCTTGTTCGAGATAATAAAAATCAATTAAGCCATTTAAATACCTTAAGCAATTTATTGCAACAACGGATTAATTATTTTAAGCAGATTATTAGCATCCATCAAAAACAAGAGGAAGAAGTAGCCGAAAATATGATGGCAAGTGTGACAAGGGACTTTAGCTCGCAAATCAGGTATACATCTTAGCCTTCACTATGCAAAATGGCGAATTTATTTTACTCAATTGAAAGCGATATTAATTTTATATTTTTACAATTAATACTTTTATTCATAATCAAAGTAAGTAATAGTCTTATATGAGTATGTTAAGAGCACGCTAAATAAAAGGAATTATAGATATGAAAATTGTTTATTTAATAATTAGCTTTATGATTCTTCTTTTGAATTCAGGCTGTGGCGGATTACGTCAAGTAAATGCAGATGCGAAAAATGTTAACTTGTATTTGTCCTATCCTACAGGAAATTGCCGTTTCTTAGGGATTATTAAAAACCCAAATGTACATGAAGTTGTGGATATCCGTTCCTCTTTAAAAGATCTAGAAAAAGATGATAATAATTTTTTAAAAAATGAAGGCGCAAAGTTAGGAGCAAATGTTATCGTTCTTGTAACCCATACACCAAAGGAAGCTCAAAAGAGATATGTAAGGGGATCAAAAAATTTAACAACTATTAATATCCATTCCGTAATAGCTAATGCATATTATTGTCCCCATGTGAAAATTGACCAATTACAACAAAGAAATTTAGAAATTAAGCAAACTCCATTATTTGAAAATGATGATCTGCAGATAAATGATTAAAAAATCCAGGATTGTCAGATAAATTGTCACCATCCTAAAGACATGAGGAAGGCTTTTCTTGGGAAGGGAAAGCCCAATACTCCAATAAACAAGATCATTGATAGGTGATAATGTTCCTCATTGATGGATTCATATCATGAAGGTGACTATTTATTCCTATGAATTCATAAAATAATTCCAATGGATGTTTGGCTTTTTAAAAAAGCACAGCAACTCCTAAGGTTATTGTATCTTGGGTGGTAGGCTCTCCTTGACTTTGAAGAATCCTCTTAAGAGCACCATACTCTACATCATGTTCGTACTCTGTAAAAATACTAAGACCTGGTTTAAGACGATAGTAAGGTCTAAGAATATAACGCATTTGGTTTAAGCCATTGCCAATCTCATTTTTGACGACGGTATGAGTGGCCAAAATGCTGCGAATTCCTGTGAGGAAGAAGAAGTTATTGGTCAGCTGGTTAGCCCGTGCTAACTGAATGTCAAATTTCACACTGCCATCACGGTAATACGTTCTAATGTTGGTATCAATATACCAAGGCATCAATCCTTCAATACCAATACCCGGTTGCCAATAAGGGCCTCCCGGGCGATAAAAATAATTGACCCCACCTTTAATGGCCCAAAATTGACTAATCAAATGCCAATAGAATACATCGATGTCTGCGTTTTCAACGGTTCCTTTATAAATTTCAGCGTCCTCAGTATACAGCTGGAGTTTATTGTAATCGGTGCCATAGAGACCTCTAAACGTCATTTCCTGAGCATTATGAAAAGGATCTTCACCGAGCTCCATATAGCTTGCGCGATAGAAGCCTTGATGATGCCCTGCGGGGTGTTTGATGAGTGAAGCATCCAGTGGCATGACTTCATCTTCTCGTACGATAGGTCGATTGATGTAGGCTTGTTGATAGGCGTAATTCTCTGGCTTTCGAGTGCCGTTGGCAATCTCGATGATGGTGGTGTATTGAAATACCCGCGCCATACCCGCGGTCATGTGCAAAAGATGATGGCAATGGAAAAACCATTGGCCGCTGGCCTCGGTATCAAAATCGGCAACGGCAGTCGCTCCTGGAGCCACCTCAATGGTATGCAATAAAGGATCGTAAGCCCCATGGCCATTGCGTAAAATAAACCAATGACCATGAATGTGCATGGGATGACGCATCATCGAATTGTTGGTAAAAATAATCCGATAACGCTTTCCTGGCTCAATCAGAATTGGTTTGGCCTTGTATTCCGGTAATCCATTAATAAACCAGATATAACGGTCCATGTAACCAAACAATTCCATTTTAATAATCCCATCGACCGCTTTATTCGGATTATTGGTTTTCACTGCTGCTTTTAACTCTTGGTATTTAGTTCCCAGGGTGGTGGCTTTTGCCGAATCAGGCGGCTGTATTTTATCGCCTATAATGGTCGGCTCAATAGGCATCTTCATGTTCATGGAGCCATTCATCGACATATCTTGTTCCATAGGCCCATCAGACTTCATGTTCCTATTCATAGACCTGTCATTAGCAGAGTTAGACGTCTTACTCTGGCTCATTGCGCTATGATTCATGTCCGGCATAACCATGCTCTTGTTCATTGCAGTCGATGAGGAGTCAGATTTCATTTGAGCAGAGTTAGACGTCTTATTCTGGCCCATTGCGCTATGATTCATGCCCGGCATGGCCATGCTCTTGTTCATCGAGGTCGAAGAGGATTTGGGTTTCATGGATGAGGTGTGAGTGGAATGATTGGATGCCTTGTCCATTTTCTTTTGGGGAGTCATGGAGGACATCGAGTGGTTCGCGCTTTGCGAGCTCATTGTTTGCGCGTGCGAAGGCATGGTCATGGAGGATTTCATCGCTGTTGATGATGTTTTTTTGTTCATCAAGCCGTGCTGTTGGTTTCCATCCATCGCCCCGCCATTCATAGACTGCATCATGTTGGCCATCATTTCTCTTGTAACAGGAAGTGGCTCAGGGAAAGGAGTCACTTCCTGAGTGTTGACGACTTGATTAGGATAGGTTATTAAGGCTCCATAGGCTTTACCCAGAGTATCAATCGACTCGGCATAAATAATGTAAGGCTTGTTTTTTTGAATTGTCACCAGAATATCGTAGGTTTCACCCGGTGCAATCCAAAAATCCTCAATGGGATAAGGGGTCACATCATTTCCCTGAATATGCACCATGTCCACTTTGGCATCAGGAATTTTAACACGATAGATGGTACTTGCTCCTGCGCCAATAAAGCGTAATCGCACCGTATCCCCTACCTTCACAGGGGCAGTCCAAGGATGAGATTTAGGCCGACCATTTAATAAATAGGCATCATACGCCACATCACTTAAATCATAGATACTCATCCGCATTTGTTGCATCATTTTATAATCAGCGATTAATTTTTTACGCTCCTCAGGGGAGGCTTTACGATAATCATGAAGAAACTTCATGAGTGAGGGTTGCAGGGGAAATCGAGGACCGTAATAATCGCCGTCTTTTTTTAAATTCGCAAGCACTTGTTCGGCAGGGGTGTTGCTCCAATCGGATAACACCACCACATAATCTTTGGTGTAGTGATAACTTGGGGGACTCGGTGGGTCAATAATAAAAGTCCCATATAAACCTTCTTGTTCTTGAACCTTGGCGTGGGCGTGATACCAATAGGTCCCCCGTTGATAAAGCTTAAAGCGATAATGGAACACGCCTCCTGGGGGAATTGGTTTTTGACTCACCTCATCCACCCCATCCATTTGCCAAGGAACCAGTAAACCATGCCAATGAATGGACGTTCCCTCATCCAAATGGTTATACACATTGATGGTGACCTCATCTCCTTCTTTAAAATGCAACGTAGGGGCTGGAATTTGCCCATTAACAGCAATGGCGCGCCTGGGTTTGCCTACAAAATTCACCGTTTTATAAGCAACCACCAAATTAACCGTATGCTTTGCGCCACCGGTCATGGTGAGAGGGGTCACCGTTTGAACAGGTTGCTTTTTAGTAGCCTGTTGCTCTGTCTTGTTTTTCACAGATTTGGGTTGAGACGGTGTTGCCTTGGGAGAAGTCAGTGTTGGAGTTGAAGCACCATGTTGCTCATGCTGGGCAAACAAAGCAGAAGAACTGAGCAGTAAAAAGGAAAAAACAAAGAAATGACTCCATATTGAACAGCGCAAATCCTTTTGTACCATGTTTGTATCCTTCCATAAAAATCGTATTAATACGGCGATACCGTCTTTTCTGCTTTGACAGGCAGAACACCATACCCATAGCGGTAGACTAATTCCGCTCCATACCAAGCCGTCGTGAGTAACAGCACTTGGGCAAGGAACAATGCCATTAAGAAGGGAAGCGTCGTTTTTTGGTGTCTAATATAACGCCAAATCACCCAGAAAGCCATAAGTAAAAGGACACTCGCAGTAGCCAGTGCCCAGTTGCGGTGAATCACTTTGACGGCATGCACCATGGCTCCATGTTTCACTGTATAAAAGGCATAAAACCCAGCGGACACGGTGGTCATCGTGCTCAATGCCGCCAGCCATAAACACCAACGAGCCACTATGTCCAATTCGACAATCAACGGCTTGGTGTTCCAATGAGTGTAAGAGGCTAAATAGGTTACGGTATAAAGAATCACCGAAACAGTAAATAAGGCCACGGTAAAATGAACAAAAATGGGGTGCCAATTGGGAATAATTTCTATCATGGTCGATGTGCTCCTTAGTTTAGTTTGGGGAACCAACATCTCCTTCCCTCATTTCTTCCTACAAAAAATAGCGAATTGGCTATTCTGTTGTCCCTTTTTATTTCTTATTTTTGTCAATTAAATTGTTATCCGTTATGCTAAAGGTCCAAGATGAAAATAGCAACAATCAACCGGGTTGTTTTTAGTCGTTGGCAAGGACAAGAAAAATAATGTTGAAGGAATGGTTATGAACGCTAAGGATTGTTTTGCAGCGAATGAATACGAAGAAAAAGCAAGAGAACCCATTCCTCTGGCTGATGAGAGCGAGTGTCATGAAGCCAGGGACTTAGAGAATGAGATGAGCCTTGACGAAGAGTTTGATGCGATACGCTCCATCAATTAACATCCTCGCCTGTTAATCAGGGTCCTTATAGAGCGCGTCAAACCAATGCCTCATCACATCATTACGCATGATTCGGACGGATTCCAACGAATCCCTTATCCCCTGTGCCAAGTCATGCTCTATTTTTTTAAAGACGTTGTCTTCAGTAGTCCTGCGGCGATTGGCTTCTATGGGATGCTCTAGTAATTCGATGGCCTTCATGACTGGATTCAATTTTTCAGAAAACACATAACGACTGATGCGCATAGGATGGGTTTTCTCAAGCCACCAGGATAAGAAAGGATTACTTAAGCTTCGCACCAAGGGTTGCATTATTTTTTGGTAAATCGAATCATTGGCTTCGGATGTTTGACGAACCTTGTCAAACGGTTGCGTGGAGCTCGTTGTGCAAAGTTGTGTTAGGTCACGCTCTTCAAAACGCACCTGATATTGTTCTTTACTGCAATCGGGATCGCCTGTTGGATTAATAATCATCATTTCATAAAGCCCTGGCTGCAATTGCTCAATGGCATCACTATGCTCTAAAATGGCACGATGGTGCAAACGAACGACTTGGGCTGAAACAAAGATTCCTAAATGCCCAATCGAGGGGTGAAGAAGATAAACCACTCGCTGTTTCGCCTCTTTTAAGGCTTGCGTCGTAGGATAAATCGTTCGTATCCAATGCAAAGCCTGCCTCGGTGGGGTAATTTGATCGCCCTGGGAAGCAAAAAGAACTATGGGACTTCGAATGCGTTTTAAATCGTAAATGCATCCTTTATGAATTGGCATTTCACCACGCTCCAATTGATTGCCAATAAAAAGATGGGTCACTGTGGCTATTATCTCTTCTTGACTAAATTGGTAAAAACCATTCCACCAGCGTTCAAACTCTAAAAATCGCTGCCGCTCCCCATCGATTTCATCAAATAAACCATAATATTTATCCCAAATCGCTGTGGTTGGGTTGAGTAACTCAAAATTAGAGACCAACCACGCCCCATCCAATACCCCTTCTTTTAAATCCGATAGAAAGCGGGCACTCCAGGCACCACCTAAGAGTCCCCCTAATAATTGCATGGGGTTGGCTTCTTCTTCACTGCTGGACCAATAAGAAACCGGTGAGCCATTCATGACCGTCAAACCAACCGATCCCACACAATCAGAAGCCAATAATGCCAACATCCAACCGGCTTGACAATTACCATAAAGAATGGGCGCTTTGCCTTCATGCCATGCTTGGACTTTTTCAACAAAATGGCGCAAAGTGGCTAAGACATCGGCGAGCGTTTGATGAGGAACAGGGTTAGGATAAAAAATAACAAAGTACACGGGATGGCCACTATGAAGTGCAATGCCTACTTCAGAGTCTCGTTTGAAGCCACCAATCCCTGGTCCATGGCCTGATCGGGGATCGATAATAATAACTGGATGCGCATGAGGGTCAAAACACGCTTCAAAACAAACATCACCAACCTCAAGAATTTTAACCAAAGCATAATTCGTTTTAGGCTCCAATGATTTCCCATCGAGGACTAATTCGTATTTAAAATTAAGCAGTGGGGGCAACCCTTGTTGTTCGTGCTCCATCATGTTATTGGCACGTTCACGTAACGTATCCCAAAATAAAATAGAACGCTGCCAACAATCCAGTTGATAAGAAAAAAAATCATGCCCCATTTGATAAAGCGAGTCGATGTTGTCCTTGTCCATGCATCACCACTATCCTAAATCTCAACCTCTTTACCTATTGTGGACTAGAGATAAGATTTTTACAAAAATTTTCTCTCCATCCGATAACCGATAGGCACAAGACCTATTAACGACAACAACGGCTCAAGGACGTGCTTAAAGAATAATAAAATCAAGTCTTAACCGTTTGTTGTTGAGCAACAGATAATCTATTATGGTAATAAATCATTGGGTTAAGAAGAATCTCATGAAAAAAATCAATTTTCTATTGTATTTATTAACCATGCTCGCCATATCCTTTGTAACCATGGGTCATGAAATCACTGGAACTTCAGAGAATGCGAACCAAACCAAGCACATGTATCGTGGCTCCTCGATCACTCTTGACGAGTTAGCACAAGTTGCGGATTTATCCTCCGCACGAGATCAAAAAGGAAATCCCGTGACCCTAGAAGAAGAAAGCTATCAAGTGGGCTCTTTTACAAAAGGCACTGTGACTGTCATTCCCCAAAGTGGAAAAGCGGACGATGTCATTACCTTGGATTTAAAAGCAAATTAGTGCATAAAAATCTGATGCTACTCAACATGAGCTGAATAGGGAATAAATCCACCATATGCTTTGTTGGTCATGATGTCAGTGCCTCTGATATGGCCATTTACCTCTGCAGCCTCGGTACTTGGCGACAGTAATCTACAAATAAACCACGGAACAACACAAGACATCATGACTCAATCCTTGATTAATTAGGGGCATCCGAAGGATACAAAGTACGCAGCTGTGCCAACACTTTTTGTAATTTTTGCCAGTTGGCTTCAGTTCCTTCTTTATCATTGGCATCACCGGTTTTATCAAGGCGAGTGGCTAATTGATTGACATAGCTTAAATTTTGTTGCAGTGTTTTTTTCTGTTCCTCTGACAAATCCTTGCTTAAAGCAGGTAATGCGTTGACTAAATCACGAATGGCGAACGCATGCTGGTGTATGGACGTTAAATCATCACCACTGAGTACTTGATTCATCGATGCCACATGCTTATCTACCGCCTCCCAAATGGCCGGAATGGTTTTAGGAATGGATTTCGTTGGCTCTTCAGTAGAATCAGCAATGGCTTGAGAATACCCACAAACCAGCAAAACACTGGCAATAAGCCCCAACCAGAAATGCTTTCTTTGTTTTAAGGTCATGTGCTTCATTTTTTTTCTCCTTGCTCTGTTTTATCTTCTTGTCTGCGCTTTTCTCGCCATGCTTCCATGGCATTATATACCGTAGGCACCACCAGCATATTAAGTACTGTAGAAGTCAATAATCCGCCCAAAAGCACCTGAGCCAAAGGGCGCTCCAATTCTTTACCCGCAGGCGAACCCCATAACAAGGGAATTAAGCCAAGGGCCGCTGTGGCGGCAGTCATTAATACCGGCACTAAGCGGTCCATGGTGCCATTAATAACCACTTGTTCCCGAGTTTTTCCCTGCAATCGCAATTGGTTGTAATGACTCACTAAAATGATTCCGTTTCTCGCAGCAATTCCAAACAGCGTAATAAACCCAATCATGGCCGCCACACTCATCTCGCCACTCACCACAAACAGTGAAATGACCCCGCCAATGAGTGCCAAAGGCAAATTAAACATCACCAATAACGCTTCTCTAAACGTACCAAAGGCTTTATGCAGCAATATCAACATAATAAAAATCACCAAGCCACCAAAAACTAAAATCACTCGAGAGGCTTGTTGCTGACTTTCAAATTGGCCGCCGTATTGAATAAAATAACCGGTGGGGAGTTTGATTTTTTCTTGTACTTCCTGCTGCACTTCGGCAATCACGCTGCCCAAATCGCGTCCCTGCACATTGAAAGAAATCACTAACAATCGTTGCACGTTCTCACGATTAATTGCAAAAGGTTGCGGTTCCAATGCTATCTCTGCCACAGCCCGCAACGGGATTTGCGCATTGGTGTTTTCTCCCACACCATGAGCATCGATCAGCATGTTTTGAATGTCCTTGACGCTGTCACGTCCTGGTTTATCCATTCGCAGATATAGATCAAACGTTCGTTGCCCCTCTAAAACGCTGGAGACGCTCACACCATTCAGAAGCACTTGCACGTCTTCCGAAATCTGTCCCACATTGACCCCATAGCGAGCTGCTTTTTCGCGATCAAGTTGAATCACCAATTGGGGTACTTTAATCTGCTGCTCCTTATTCACATCCACTACCCCGGGTACTGATTTTAACAAAGCCTCCATTGACAGCCCTAATTCATTGAGAGTGGATAAGTTATCACCAAAAATTTTAATAGCGACCTGTGCTCGTACACCTGAAAGCACTTCATCCATACGATGAGCAATGAATTGCCCCACGTTAAATACGGCTCCAGGAATATTCGCCAAATCCGCACGAATGTGACGCAGCAATTCATCGGGTCTCATGGACTTGTCTTTATCAAAGTTAAGAAGCACATCAAATTCACTGATGTTGGGTGGTAGCGCATCTTCATCAAGCTCACTGCGCCCTGCCCGCTGCGCAATGGAAATCACTTGCGGATAGC
>NZ_CDRUHA020000069.1:0-11454 GCF_977063405.2 Legionella stuttgartensis | reverse complement strand
GCTATCCGCAAGTGATTTCCATTGCGCAGCGGGCAGGGCGCAGTGAGCTTGATGAAGATGCGCTACCACCCAACATCAGTGAATTTGATGTGCTTCTTAACTTTGATAAAGACAAGTCCATGAGACCTGATGAATTGCTGCGTCGCATTCGTGCGGATTTGGCGAATATTCCTGGAGCCGTATTTAACGTGGGGCAATTCATTGCTCATCGTATGGATGAAGTGCTTTCTGGGGTACGCGCTCAAGTGGCCGTTAAGATTTTTGGGGATAATTTATCCACACTCAATGAACTAGGACAATCGATGGAGACCCTGTTAAAATCAGTACCAGGGGTGGTGGATGTGAATAAGGAACAACAGATTAAAGTCCCTCAATTGGTGATTCAACTCGATCGCGAAAAAGCAGCGCGCTATGGAGTCAATGTGGGGCAGATTTCGGAAGACGTGCAAGTGCTTCTGAATGGCGTGAGTGTTTCCAGCGTTTTAGAGGGGCAACGCACGTTTGATTTGTATCTTCGAATGGATAAACCAGGGCGTGACAGCGTCAAGAACATTCAAAACATGCTGATTGATGCTCATGGCGTGGGGCAAAATACCATTACGCAAATCCCATTGCGGGCTGTGGCTGAGATTGCATTGGAACCGCAACCTTTTGCAATTAATCGTGAGAACGTGCAACGGTTGCTGGTGATTTCTTTTAATGTGGAGGGGCGGGATTTAGGTAGCGTGATTGCTGAAGTGCAACAAGAAGTGCAGGAAAAAATCAAACTACCCACTGGTTATTTTATTCAATACGGCGGCCAATTTGAAAGCCAGCAACAAGCCTCCAGAGTGATTTTGGTTTTTGGTGGCTTGGTGATTTTTGTGATGCTGATTTTGCTGCATAAAGCGTTTGGGACGTTTCGAGAGGCTTTATTGGTGATGTTTAATTTGCCCTTGGCACTTATTGGTGGGGTCATTTCATTGTTTGTGGTGAGTGGCGAGATGAGTGTGGCCGCCATGATTGGGTTTATTACGCTGTTTGGAATTGCGGCGAGAAATGGCATTATTTTGGTGAGCCACTATAATCAATTACGATTGCAGGGAAAAACTCGGGAGCAGGTGGTCATTGATGGCACCATGGACCGCTTGGTGCCCGTATTAATGACAGCTGCTACAGCGGCACTGGGCTTGATTCCTTTGTTGTGGGGTTCGCCTGCCGGAAAGGAACTTGAACGACCTTTGGCCCAAGTGCTTTTAGGTGGGTTATTGACTTCTACGGTTCTCAATATGTTGGTAGTACCTACGGTGTATAACGCCATTGAAGTATGGCGAAAAAAACGGATGCAATTCAATGAAACAGAACAAGGAGAAATAACATGAAGCACATTACTTTGAAACAAAAAAACCACTTCTGGTTGGGGCTTATAGCCAGTGTTTTGATGGTTTTCGGGAGCTCCCAGGTTTTTGCTAATCCAACTGAATCTATTCCTAAAACCGTCCCAGCCATTTGGGAAGCAATAGACAAGCATTCTGCATCCATTAATCAAATATTAGGCGGGGATGATTTAACGTCCATACACGAGCATGCGTTTGCCATTCGTGATTTAGCCAATGCATTACCTGCTTTAAGCAAGGATTTATCAGAGGAGCAGAAAAAGACACTGCAACAAAATCTAAGCTATGTTGGTCAATTGGCGACTCGTCTTGATAAAACAGGAGATGCCAATGATAAAGAAGGGACGCAAGCCAACTGGCAAAAATTGCAAAAAGTGTTAGCACAGCTGCGTGCGCTGTATACTCCCAATGCCCCTAATTAATCAAGGAATGAGTCATGAGGGGTGCAGGAATTCAATGGATTGAACATTTTTGTAAAAATCTGTCCACAACAGATAAAGATGTGGATTATTCAGGATGGTGGTGACGCATGGACAAGGAAAACACCGATTCGCCTTATCAAATGGGGCATGATTTTATTTCTTATCAACTGGATTGTTGGCAGCGTTCTATTTTATTTTGGGATACCTTGCGTGAACGCGCCAATAATATGATGGAGCACGAACAACAAGGGTTGCCACCACTGCTTAATTTCAAATATGAATTAGTTTTGGATGGGAAATCATTGGAACCCAAAACCAATTATGCATTGGTTAAAATTCTTGAGGTCGGTGATGTGTGCTTTGAAGAGTGTTTTGATCCTCATGCTCATCCGGTGATTATTGTGGATCCCAGATCAGGCCATGGGCCAGGGATTGGTGGTTTCAAACGGGACTCTGAAGTGGGCGTAGCACTTCATAGTGGTCATCCTGTGTATTTTGTTATTTTTTATCCTAATCCTGTGCCTCATCAAACGCTCGCCGATGTCCTGATGACTTTGCGCCATTTTGTTGAAAAAGTCCAAGCCTGGCATGAAGGTAAAGCCCCCATTCTTTATGGCAATTGCCAAGCCGGTTGGATGCTGGCTTTATTGGCCTCTGATTGCGCGAGATCGGTTGGCTTGACAGTCATGAATGGCTCACCGGTTTCTTATTGGTCCAACAGCGAAGAAGAAGCCAATCCCATGCAGTTATTAGGGGGACTCTTGGGTGGCTCCTGGAGTGCCCGTTTTCTATCGGATTTAAAAGAAGGGATCTTTGATGGGGCGTGGTTGGTCTCTAATTTTGAGTTACTCAATCCCACCACAGCCATTTGGGATAAGTATTATGGCTTATTTGATGAAATTGACACAGAGCAGGAGCGATTCTTGGAGTTTGAACGCTGGTGGAATGGGTTTTACCAATTTAGCCAGGAAGAGATAATGGCCACCGTGAATAATCTTTTTATTGGCAATCAACTAGAGCGCGGTGAAATGCGGATTCATAAAGGATGTGTTTACGATTTGAAACGCATTCAAAGCCCTATTGTTCTCTTTGCTTCCCAAGGCGATCAAATTACCCCACCGAGGCAGGCTTTACATTGGATAAGAACAATTTATCCTACGACACAAGCATTGAAGAAGGCCAAACAGCGAGTGGTGTATCTGCTTCATCCTTCCGTTGGGCATTTAGGAATCTTTGTATCGGCTAAGGTCGTTCGTTTGCACCATCGTGCTATTTTAGAGCATAGTGATGCCATTGAGCAATTGCAGCCAGGGCTTTATGAAATGATAATCGTTAACCCAACAGGCGATCCCGATTGCAGTAAAGAACAATATCATGTGCGTTTTGAAGCGCGCGAACTCACAGAACTTTGCACAACGAGCTCCACGCAACAGTTTGACAAGGTTCGTCAAACATCCGAAGCCAATGACTCGATTTATCAAAAAGTTATCCAACCTTCCGTGCAGAGCTTAAGTAATCCTTTTTTATCCTGGTGCCTTGAGAAAACGCATCCCATGCGCCTAAGTCGCTATGTGTTTTCTGAAAAAGTGAATCCGCTGATGAAAGCAATCGAACTATTAAGCCCACCCATTCAAGCCAATCGCCGCATGGCTACACAGAGCAATTGTTTTAAAAAAATAGAGCATGGTGTTGCGCAGATGATGAGGGATTCGTTGGAATCCTCCCGAATCATGCGTAATGACGTGATGGCAAATTGGTTTGAAGCCCTTTATAAGGATCCCGATTAACAGGCGAGGAAATTAATTCATGGAGCGTATGGCATCAAATTCCTCGTCAAGGTTCATTTCACTCTCTAAGTCCGCTTCATGAACCCCTTTCTCATCAAAAAGAGGGTTAGTTTCTCGAGCTTTTTCTTCGTAGTCATTCTCTACAAAACAATCCTTAGCGTTCATAACAATTCCTTCAAAATGATTGTTCTTGTCCTTGCCAACGACTAAAGACAACCCGGTTTATTGTTGCTATTTTCATCTCTGACATTTAGCATAACGGATACGATTCAATGAACAAAAATAAGAAATAAAAAGGGGTCAACTGAATAGCCATTTGGCTATTTTTTTATAAGAAGAAACGAGGGAATGGGATGTTGGTTCCCCAAACTGGAATAAGGAACGCATCGACCATGATAGAAATTATCCCCAATTGGCACCCCATTTTTGTCCATTTTACCGTGGCCTTATTTACTGTTTCGGTGATTCTTTATGCCCTAACCTATGTATCCTCTTACATTCATTGGAACACCAAGCCATTGATTGTCGAATTGGAAATTGTGGCGCGTTGGTGTTTATGGCTGGCCGCATTGAGCACGATGACCACCGTGTCCGCTGGGTTTTATGCCTTTTATACGGTAAAACATGGTGCTATGGCGCACGCCGTAAAAGTGATTCACCGCAACTGGGCACTGGCTACTGCAAGTGTCATTTTACTTATGGCGTTTTGGGTTGTTTGGCGTTATATTAAACACCAAAAACCGACGCTGCTCTTCTTAATGGCTTTATTCCTTGTGCAAGTGCTGTTGCTCACAACCGCTTGGTATGGGGCGGAATTAGTCTATCGGCATGGGTATGGTGTTTTGCCTGTCACAGCAGAAAAGACGGTATCACCGCATTAATACGATTTTTATGGAAGGATGGAAACATGTTACAAAAGGATTTGCGTTGTTCAATTAGGAATTATTGCTTTATTTTTTCCTTTTTACTGCTCGGTTCTTCTGCTGTGTTTGCCCAGCATGAGCAACATGGTGCCTCAACACAACCGTTAACTTCCTCGAAGAGTACACCATCTCAATCGAAACCTGCACAATACAAAATGGAACAACCTACCACTAAAAAACAATCTCCTAAAGCGGTGACGCCTCTAACTATTACAGGTGGAGCAAAGCGTACGGTTAATTTGGTGGTTGCTTATAAAACGGTGAATTTTGCAGGCAAACCAAGACGCGCCATTGCTGTTAATGGGCAAATTCCAGCACCGACGTTGCATTTTAAAGAAGGGGACGATGTCACCATCAATGTGTATAACCATTTGGATGAGGGAACGTCCATTCATTGGCATGGTCTTTTAGTCCCTTGGCAAATGGATGGGGTGGACGGGGTGAGTCAAAAACCAATTCCCCCAGGAGGCGTGTTCCATTATCGCTTTAAGCTTTACCAACGAGGGACCTATTGGTACCATGCCCATGCCAAGGTTCAAGAACAAGAAGGCTTATACGGGACTTTTATTATTGACCCGCCTAATCCTCCAAGCTATCACTACACCAAAGATTATGTGGTGGTGTTATCCGATTGGAGCAACACCCCTGCGGAACAAGTACTTGCGAATTTAAAAAAAGACGGCGACTATTACGGTCCTCGATTTCCCCTACAACCCTCGCTTATGAAGTTTCTTCATGATTATCGTAAAGCGTCATCCGAAGAGCGTAAAAAATTAATTGCTGATTATAAAATGATGCAACAAATGCGCATGAGTATCTATGACTTAAGTGACGTGGCGTATGATGCGTATTTATTAAATGGTCACCCTAAATCTCATCCTTGGACCGCCCCTGTGAAAGTAGGGGATAGGGTGCGGCTACGCTTCATTGGCGCAGGAGCAAGCACCATCTATCGTGTTAAAATTCCTGATGCCAAAGTGGAGATGGTGCATATTCAGGGAAATGATGTAACCCCCTATCCCATTGAGGATTTTTGGATTGCACCAGGTGAAACCTATGATATCCTGGTGACCATTCAAAAAAACGAGCCTTACATTATTTATGCCGAGTCGATTGACACGCTGGGCAAAGCGTATGGGGCTTTAGTGACTCATCCTAATCAAGTCGTCAACTATCAGCACGTGACTCCTTTCCCTGAGCCACTTCCTGTCACAAGAGAAATGATGGCCAACATGATGCAGTCTATGAATAGCGGGGGGATGAGTGGAAATCAACAACACGCCTTGATGAACAAAAAAACATCATCAACGGCGATGAAACCCTCCATGACCATGCCTTCGCACTCTCAAGCAATGAGTTCGCAAAGTGCTAATCATTCGATGTCCTCTAAGACTATCCAAAAGAAAATGGACAATGCATCCAATCATTCCGCTCACACCTCATCAATGAAGTCCAAATCCTCATCGACCTCGATGAACAAGAGTATGGACATGCCAGGTATGAATCATGGGGCAATGAGTCAGAGTAAGACGCCTAACTCTGCTCAAATGAAATCTGACCCCTCGTCGACCTTAATGAACAAGAGCATGGCCATGCCGGGCATGAATCATAGCGCAATGGGTCAGAGTAAGAAGTCTCACTCTGCTCAAATGAAGTCTGACTCCTCGTCGACCGCAATGAACAACAGCATGGCTATGCCGGACATGAATCATAGCGCAATGAGCCAGAGTAAGACATCTCACTCTGCTAATGACATGTCTATGAATAGGAACATGAAGTCAGATAGGCCTATGGAACATGGCATGTCGATGAATGATTCCATGAACATGCAGATGCCTATTGAGCCGACCATCATAGGCGATAAAATAGAGCCGCCTGATTCAGCAAAAGCCACCACCTTAGGAACCAAATACCAAGAGTTAAAAGCAGCAGTGAAAACCAATAATCCGAATAAACCAGTCGATGGGATTATTAAAATGGAATTGTTTGGTTATATGGACCGTTATATCTGGTTTATTAATGGCCTACCAGAATACAAGGCCAAACCGATTTTGATTGAGCCAGGCAAGCGTTATCGGATTATTTTTACCAACAATTCGATGATGCGTCACCCCATGCATATTCATGGTCATTGGTTTATTTTACGCAATGGTCATGGGGCTTACGATCCCTTATTACATACCATTGAGGTGGCTCCAGGAGCTACTGCCGTTGCCGATTTTGATACTGAAGCCAGCGGCCAATGGTTTTTCCATTGCCACCATCTTCTGCACATGACCGCAGGCATGGCGCGGGTATTTCAATACACCACCATCATTGAGATTGCCAAAGGCACTCGAAAGCCAGACAATTACGCCTATCAGCAAGCCTACATCAATCGGCCGGTCGTACGAGAAGACGAAGTCATGCCACTGGATGCTTCTCTCATCAAACACCCCGCAGGGCATCATCAAGGTTTCTATCGTTCAAGCTATATTGAACTCGGTGAAGATCCTTTTCATAATGCTCAGGAAATGACGTTTAGAGGCCTCTATGGCCCAGATTACAATAAGCTCCAGTTGTATACTGAGGACGCTGAAATTTATAAAGGAACCGTTGAAAACGCAGATATCGATGTGTTCTATTGGCATTTGATTAGCCAATTTTGGGCAGTTAAAGGAGGAGTCAATTATTTTTATCGCCCCGGAGGCCCTTATTGGCAACCTGGTATTGGTATTGAAGGGTTAATGCCTTGGTATATTGATACCAATATTAGAACGTATTATCGTGATGGCAGTGTGAAGTTTGACATTCAGTTAGCACGGGCTAACCAACTGACCAATAACTTCTTCTTCCTCACTGGGCTTCGCAGCATTCTGGCCACTCATACCGTCGTCAAAAACGAGATTGGCAATGGCTTAAACCAAATGCGTTACATCCTTAGGCCTTATTATCGTCTTAAGCCAGGGCTTAATATTTTTACAGAGTACGAACATGATGAAGAATATGGTGCTCTTAAGAGAATTCTTCG
The DNA here is from genome assembly GCF_977063405.2 of Legionella stuttgartensis. Taxonomy (NCBI): domain Bacteria; kingdom Pseudomonadati; phylum Pseudomonadota; class Gammaproteobacteria; order Legionellales; family Legionellaceae; genus Legionella; species Legionella stuttgartensis. The sequence goes on along the minus strand of NZ_CDRUHA020000069.1, from coordinate 3,936 downwards.
AAGTCAAGGAGAGCCTACCACTCAAGATACAATCACGTTAGGAGTAGCTGTTCTTTTTTAAACGGTCACGTGAGTTGCTTATACCAGGATACTGGAGTCCTGGTGCACTAGATAAAAGTACCGGTTTAAGCCCACGCTCTTGCTCATGGGTTTGAAATTATTTTGAGTTCAGAGTAGGCCAAATAACAAATAGTTAGTACCCATGGTTTGTCCAGAAGAAACCTCGTGAATGCACTAATTGGAGGAATGTATGTATTTAGATGCTCTTTCACGGCTTGATAAGGCCGCTTCATTTTGTCGTATTGATTCCGAAGCTTTAGAGAAACTGAAACACCCTAAATCCTGTCTGGAAGTATCTCTCCCAGTTCGGATGGATAATGGTGAATTAAAAATTTTTACAGCTTATCGAGTCCATCATAATGACAGCCGTGGTCCTATGAAAGGGGGCATACGGTTTCATCCAAAATTGGATTTAGATGAGATAAAAACTCTTGCATTATGGATGACAATAAAATGCGCTGTCGTCGACATCCCCTTTGGTGGTGCAAAAGGTGGGGTAATTGTTGATCCAAAACAATTATCTCGCATGGAGTTGGAGCGATTAAGTCGAAGCTACATTGAGTTAATAGCGGATTTTATTGGACCAGACAAAGACATCCCTGCTCCTGATATGTATACCAATGAGATGATCATGGGCTGGATGATGGATGAGTATGCCACCATTGTTCGGCAAAATAGTCCAGCGGTAATCACAGGCAAGCCTATTTCTTTGGGAGGGTGCTTGGGGCGTGAGGGTGCGACCGGTCTAGGTGCCTACTATTGCATTAAAATTCTTGAAAAAAAGAAAAAATGGCAGTCTTCTGAGCTACGAGTTGCTGTTCAAGGATTTGGTAATGCGGGACAAAGTATTGCTAAGCTGCTTTACGACAATGGCTATAAAATTGTTGCGATAAGTGATTCGAAAGGAGGAATTTATAATACCAAAGGCATCGATATACCTCGCATGATTGAAATAAAAAACAGCTCTAAAGAGGTGCAGTCCATATATTGCAAAGAGTCTGTTTGTAAACTTGCGAAGGATGCTACCATTACGAATGAAGAGTTATTGGAACTCGATGTCGATTTACTTATCCCAGCTGCTGCACAAAATCAAATTACCCAAGAAAATGCAGCCAGAATTAAGGCGCCAATAATCATTGAAATTGCAAATGGTCCAATAACCTTAGAGGCCGATGCACTATTGCAGAAAAAGGGAGTATTAATTGTACCCGACATATTAGCCAATACGGGTGGGGTCATCGTAAGCTATTTTGAGTGGGTTCAAAATAAATCAGGTTATTATTGGAGTATGGAAAAAGTTCAAGAAGAATTACAGACTATCATATCCCGTGAATTCAAGAATATTTGGCAGCTGATGGAACAATATCAAACAGATATGCGGCAAGCGGCATACATTCATGCCTTGAGTCGATACGATAAAGCAGTTACAGCCCAAGGAACTCGCGGATATTTTTCAAATTTAAGCCTAAGCCTATAAGGAGAGTTATCCTGCTTGAATTTCATGCCTCTTCTTACTGGGGCTCATTGTCCTATTATTGGTGTTGATTGGGGTATTAGGCTTACTCTCCCCAAAGATTAGAAGGTCCTTCCCCACGTCTTTATGACGGTGACTGATTTACCTGACTGAATATATTTGGCACAAAAAAAACCTCTTAACAACATGTTAATACAGTACCACGCATCAAGAGAATGAGCTCCCTTCTTCTTAATGTCCGCTGCCATGCCCGCCTTGCCAGCCGTGTCCACCTTGTCCACCGTGATGCCAGTTTTGTTGGTGCCAATTTTGATGCCAGTTATGATGCCACTTGTAGTGGTATTGAATCCAATGCCATCTATGTCCATCCCAATGCCACTTACCATGTCCACCATGAGGTGTCCAATGAGGTGGATGATGGACACTGGCAGCCAATATCATAGAACCTAATTGGGAATCATTTTTGACTGAGGTATCAAAAGCAGCGGCTACAGCAGTTGAGCCTATCAAAGCGGCTACAGCAACAAACCGCTTCAACGTCTTTAAAGTCCACATATTGCCGCTCCTTGTAAAGGATGTGATAGCGTTATTTCTAAGCTAGTCTAAATCCAATACTTATCAATCTAAGTATAGACAAGATAGCACTTTAGTTCGAAATTTGAACAATATATGGGTGATACTTTACTGGCGCAATCTTTTATCAGGATGGACTATACTAATAAAATTTAATGAGCAAAGGAGGGCACATCATGTCGCCTGAACCTAAGCATCACCCGCAGTCATCAAAACCACAAAAAGAGATGCACTTTTGGAGTTCTCCTTCTGGTATGGTGGCCATCATCATTATTGGGATTATTGGCTATTTCTTGATTGTAGAGCATGGTGCTCACATTGCGAGTTTTCTTGGGGCTTCGCCTTTTTTGCTGTTAGTCTTACTCTGTCCACTAATGCATCTGTTTATGCATAGAGGACATGGAGGTCATGAAGAGGAGCATCATCATAAGTCTGATAATGAGGACGACTCGTCTGAGGATAAGGATTAATCGAAAATGGAACATACTTCGTATGCCTATGGTTTGTGGTTATTGGTCATTGTCAATTCGGCTATTTTCATTTTGTTTGCGTACAGTTTTACCACCACGTTTAAAACAAGGCGAGATTGGCGCGCCTTTGGTGCTTTTTCTGCGTTTGTCATCGCTTATTTTACCGAAATGTATGGTTTTCCTTTAACCATTTATTTTCTGTCAGGATGGCTTTCTAAATATTATCCTGGAGTAGATTTATACGGTCATGACAGTGGTCATTTACTCCATACCCTGCTTGGCTTGAAAGGTGATCCCCATTTTGATGTCTTTCATATCTTAAGTTTTGTCTTCATTATCGGCGGTCTTTGGATGATTGCATCCGCCTGGGGTACTCTTTATCGTGCTCAAAAGAAGCATCAACTTGCAACCAGTGGGCTGTATGCCAAAATTCGTCATCCGCAATATGATGGGTTTATTCTGGTGATGATTGGTTTTTTATTGCAATGGCCAACCATTCTGACCTTAATCATGTTTCCTATACTGGTTTATATGTATGTTCGTCTCGCACGTAGGGAAGAAAAAGAGGTTTTGGCGGAGTTTGGTGAGGAATATCAACGCTACGCTGCGGTTACTCCTGGGTTTATACCTCGTTTTGGTAAACAACAAGACAGTAAAGGAGGTGCACCATGATGTTTATGTTTCACAGTGCCGAGATGCTCGGCCTTATCGCAATAGCGCTTGGAATCATGTTGGTCGTCTGGGCATTACGTAATGAAGGCAACAGTACTGGATTAAGCAAAGTATTTGGATGGCTGATTGTCATTATTGGGATTTTAGGGGAATTATGCAGTTCTTATTACGCAATTAAATACTGGTATGCAGGCTATTTCCAGATGCCAATGATGTCAGGTGAAGCATTCCTATTTCATGTGGCTCAGATGTTGTCTTTGATTGCTATAGCGTTTGGTATTATTTTGGTTGTCTGGACTTCACGTCACGAAGGTTTCGGTATTTCGTTGGCAAAAGTTTTTGGTTGGCTCATCGTTCTCTTTGCGATTTTAGGAATGATTTGTAGTGCTTATTATGCCACTGTGTATTGGCATAAAGGATATATTCAAACGCCTACTGGTATGCCTCTGTTGATGCAACATCAAATACCGATGCAGAAACAGTCACCCAATCAATAGTCCTGGTAAGTGCCATAATAAATTGTTATGGCACTTATAATTTTCCATTGTAGAGAAGGAGTCCCTCAATGATGCTTATAAAACCCAACTCCTTTAATATCAGTCCACAACGTGGTTTGGTGGCAAAGGAAGCATTGATCGACACGGGCTTCATGCTCATGAGCCACTTTTTTTGAAATCATATTAAAAT
>NZ_CDRUHA020000068.1:0-15398 GCF_977063405.2 Legionella stuttgartensis | reverse complement strand
GAGTAGAAATGGTAATGCCTGGTGATAACGTACAATTGACTATCAACCTGCATGCACCTATTGCGATGGACGAAGGTTTACGTTTCGCAATTCGGGAAGGTGGCCGTACTGTTGGCGCCGGTGTTGTTGCGAAAATTATCGAGTAATAAAGTTAAATTGTGTTGGCATGAGTTATACAGATTCATGCCAATTAATTTAGGCCAGTAGCTCAATTGGCAGAGTGGCGGTCTCCAAAACCGCAGGTTGGGGGTTCGATTCCCTCCTGGCCTGCCAACTTACAAGTGAATATGAAAAGTTCGAACGAAAATCAAAGTGCTACTAAAAATATATTTTCATGGATGTCTGTAGTTCTTATAACTGCAGCAGCTTTTTTTTGTACATATCACTACACTTTTTCAGGTCCCATCCAGTCAATAATATGGCTTGTATGGTTATTGCTGACTTTATTTTTTGCCTATATGACATCTGTAGGTAAACAAGTATTTAAATTTGCTCAAGAGTCAAAAGTTGAATTGTTAAAAGTCGTTTGGCCAACCCGTCAAGAAACGATACAAACAACAACTATTGTTATTGTTATGGTTGCCGTAACCGGATTTATACTCTGGGGAGTCGATTCAGTGATGATGTGGGCAATTGCTAAAATAACGCATTTAGGGTGAATTCGGTGGAAGAACACAAATCGAAACAATGGTACGTTGTACATGCCTATTCCGGGTACGAAAATTTCGTTATGCGCGAGATTAAATCACGTGCACAACACCATAATTTAGAAGAAAAAATTGGTGAAGTTGTTGTGCCATCAGAAGAAGTTGTTGAAATGCGTTCAGGACAAAAACGCAAAAGTACGCGTAAGTTCTTTCCTGGCTATGTATTAGTGAACATGGTTATGGATGATCAGACATGGCATATGATAAGGGCAATTCCACGTGTATTAGGTTTTATTGGTGGAACTAGTCAGACGCCTACACCAATTACTGATAAAGAAGCTCGTGCAATTATGCAGCGAGTTGAAGATGGTGTTACCAAACCAAGACCGAAGATTCTCTTTGAACCCGGTGAAGTGGTTCGAGTTAAAGAAGGTCCATTCGTTGACTTCAATGGCGTAGTAGAAGAAGTCAATTATGAGAAAAACAGATTAAGAGTAGCAGTCCTGATTTTTGGACGATCTACTCCAGTTGAACTTGAATTTAGTCAAGTAGAGAAAACTTAGTTCGCTAAGGTGCCCTGGATAAGTCTTAATAAACATCTAGTTTAGATAAGAGTTATCCAGGGCTATTTTGTGTAAAGAGGGGAGCTAGACATAAGAACAAGTAAATCCTTACTTTTTCAAAAAACTGGCGTATGACCCATAAGGAGTAAAGATGGCAAAAAAAGTAGAAGCATATATAAAGTTGCAGATTCCAGCAGGTAAAGCAAATCCAAGCCCACCAGTCGGTCCAGCTTTGGGTCAACGTGGTGTTAACATTATGGAGTTTTGTAAAGCCTTTAATGCTGCAACACAACAAATGGAACAAGGGTTACCTACCCCAGTTGTAATCACTGTATATAGTGATCGTAGTTTTACCTTTATTACTAAGACACCACCAGCTTCAGTTCTACTGAAAAAGGCTGCAGGTATTCAAAGTGGAAGTGGTACACCTAACACTAAAAAAGTGGCCAAGCTTAACGTCAAACAACTTGAAGAAATTGCGAAGATTAAAGAGCCTGATTTAACTGCAGCAAGCTTAGCAGCAGCAGTTAGAAGTATCGCAGGTACTGCTCGCAGTATGGGTATTGACGTTGAAGGTTTAGAGTAAGGGGGATGCCATGCCAAGAGTATCGAAAAAACAAAAAAAGATTTTAGAGACAATTAAAACAAACCATCTATATAGCGCTAGTGAAGCAATTAATCTTTTAAAACAATTTGCTTCAGCTAAATTTCGTGAGAGTTTAGATATAAGCGTTAATTTAGGCGTTGATCCTCGTAAATCAGATCAAGTAGTTCGTTCATCAACTAATTTACCTAAAGGTACTGGGAAAGTGGTCCGTGTAGCAGTATTTGCACAAGGTGACAACGCTACCAAGGCAAAAGATGCTGGCGCTGATATCGTTGGATTTGAAGATCTGGCTGAAAAAATTAAGGGCGGAGCAATGGATTTCGATGTTGTTATTGCAACACCAGATGCGATGCGTATCGTCGGTCAGTTAGGTCAGGTTTTAGGCCCAAGAGGTTTAATGCCAAACCCAAAAGTTGGAACTGTTACTACGAACGTAGAAGCCGCAGTTAAAGACGCTAAATCAGGCCAAGTACGTTACAGAACTGATAAGAATGGTATTATCCATTGTACTGTTGGAAAAGTAGATTTTACTGTTGAAGACATCATTGAAAATATTGTTGCTTTAATTAACGATCTTAAAAAAGCGAAGCCTTCTTCGTCAAAAGGTCAATATTTAAAGAAAATATCTTTATCTACAACTATGGGTCCTGGTATTGCTATTGATATTTCATCAATACCTGTGTAATATAACCACCCATTTTTAGGAATTCACGGCATAGATTTGGTTCCATGCCGTCGAAGACCGCAGGTGCGTACGCTTAATTTCCTGCGCAGACGGTGAACCGGCTCCAACTTAATGAAAGAGGCGGCCACCATAACTGGCAAATCCTTGTGATTTGTATAATTAGGAGGTCAGTAACGTGACATTAAATTTAGCTGCAAAAAAAGCTGTTGTTGAAGAAGTGACTGCGGTCGCCTCAAAGGCTATTTCGGCAGTAGTTGCTGATTATCGTGGTTTAACTGTTAATCAAATGACGCACTTACGTAGTGAAGCACGTAAATCAGGTGTTTATCTTCGAGTAGTAAGAAATACGTTAACAAGAAGAGCTTTTAAAAACACCGAATTTGAATGCTTGAATGACTTGCTTGTTGGCCCGTTATTCATTGCGTTGTCACTAGAAGCACCTAGTGATGCAGCAAGACTACTTAAAGAATTCACTAAGACATGCGACAAACTTGAGGTTAGAGCATTATCTGTAGGCGGAAAAGTATACAAAGCAGATCAAATTGATGCTGTTGCTAGCTTACCGACTCGTGATGAAGCAATCGCCAAGTTAATGTATGTGATGAAAGCGCCCGTTGAGAAATTTGTCAGAACTCTTGCTGAGCCTCATGCTAAATTAGTACGAACCTTAGCAGCGGTAAAAGATAAAAAAGCAGGTTAAAATCACCTTTAATCATTAAATTAATTTTAAATCAGGAGCTAGTAATGGCTGTGTCAAAAAATGATATTTTAGAAACCATAGCAAATATGTCTGTTATGGAAGTTGTTGAACTAATCGAAGCAATGGAAGAGAAATTTAACGTTTCTGCTGCCGCTGCTGCTGTTGCAGTTGCTGCTCCAGCTGCTGGTGCTGCTGCTGCTGAAGAACAAACAGAATTTACTGTTGTTATGACTAGTTTCGGTGCTAACAAAGTAAACGTTATTAAAGCAGTTCGCGGTATTACTGGTCTTGGCTTAAAAGAAGCTAAAGACTTAGTAGAAGGTGCTCCTTCAACAATTAAAGAAGGTGTATCTAAAGAAGAAGCTGCTAATATCAAGAAAGAACTTGAAGAAGCTGGTGCTTCAGTAGAAGTTAAATAATAAAGTTATATCAGTGAGATAGGACCCAGCCATGGTTTCATGGCTGGGTTTACGTGTTTGAAGTCATCAATAATTTACAGAGGAAACACCATGGCCGTTGCAGAAGCTAAACCTCAATATTCGCATGCTGAGAAAAAACGATTTCGCAAAAGCTTTGGTACGCAGGCCGATAAAATGGCAATACCAAATCTGCTTGAAATTCAACTCAAATCTTACAGGGATTTCCTTCAGGCTGATAGCAAGTCAAATGAACACTTTAATACAGGATTGCATGCTGCATTTTCTTCTGTATTCCCGATTGAAAGCTTTTCTGGCAATGCACGATTAGAATATGTTGGTTATAAGTTAGGCGAACCAGCATTCGATGTTCGTGAATGCAAATTAAGAGGTCTTACATATTCTGCACCATTGAGGGTTAAAATAAGACTTGTCGTTCTAGATAAAGACGCAAGCGAAGAACCTAAGCCAATTAAAGATATTAGAGAACAAGATGTTTTTATGGGTGAAATACCATTAATGACAGACGTCGGTACGTTTGTAGTAAATGGTACTGAACGGGTAGTTGTTTCTCAATTACATCGTTCTCCAGGGGTAATATTTGAACATGATAAAGGTAAAACCCATTCATCTGGAAAGTTATTATACTCTGCACGCATTATACCCTACCGTGGTTCTTGGTTAGATTTTGAATTTGATCCAAAAGATTGTGTCTATGTTCGTATTGATAGACGACGTAAATTACCAGTTAGCATTCTTTTAAGAGCTTTGGGATACGAAACAGAAGATATTCTGAGCGAATTTTTTGAAATGACAAGCTGCCATCTTAAAAATGGCGAATATCATATTGATCTTATCCCGCAACGTTTACGTGGAGAGATTGCTTCATTTGATATTCATGTTCCTGAGACAGGGGAACTAATTGTTGAACAAGGTAGAAGAATTACAGCACGCCATATTAAATTAATGGAAAAAAGTCAGATGAAAGATCTGATTGTGCCACGTGATTATCTAATAGGTAAAACTTTAGCAAAAAATATTATCGATACTTCTACCGGAGAGTTTATTGCTCAAGCCAATGATGAAGTTACTGATGAATTGCTTGATGTAATGGCTTCTAACGGGATCCACGAATTTGATATGATTTATACCAATGATTTGGATCATGGTTCTTATATATCAGATACAGTTAAAATTGATCCTACTTCAAGTCAATTAGAAGCTCTTGTAGAAATTTATCGTATGATGCGCCCAGGCGAGCCCCCAACTAAAGAGGCTGCTGAAGCTTTATTTAAAAATCTATTTTTTGTCGATGAGCGCTATGACTTATCTGCTGTCGGAAGAATGAAGTTTAATCGACGTGTGGGTAGAAAGAATGATGATGGTCCAGGTACTTTGACTAAAGAAGATATTATGTCAGTTATCAAGACACTAATTGACATAAGAAATGGTATTGGCATGGTTGATGATATTGACCACCTTGGTAACCGAAGGGTACGAAGTGTTGGTGAAATGACTGAAAACCAATTTAGAGTGGGCCTTGTACGTGTTGAGAGAGCTGTTAAAGAACGTTTAAGTCTAGTTGAGTCTGAAAATCTGATGCCTCAGGATTTGATTAATGCCAAACCTGTTTCTGCAGCAATCAAAGAGTTTTTCGGTTCAAGCCAGCTGTCACAATTTATGGATCAAGTTAACCCCTTATCAGGTGTTACTCATAAACGAAGAGTTTCTGCATTAGGCCCAGGTGGTTTAACACGTGAGCGTGCAGGATTTGAGGTGCGTGACGTACATACAACGCACTATGGTCGAGTCTGTCCTATTGAAACTCCTGAAGGACCAAACATTGGTTTGATTAACTCATTGTCTGTTTATGCTAGAACAAATGATTATGGATTTATTGAAACTCCATGCCGTAAAGTAATCAACGGTCGTGTTACTGATGAGATTGAATATCTCTCGGCTATTGAAGAAGTAGATCAGTATATTGCACAATCAAGCGTTGCTCTTGATAAAGAAGGTAATATCCTTGCCGATCTAGTTCCCTGTAGACATCAAAATGAATTTTCATTAACTACGCCCGATAATATTAACTACATGGATATTTCCCCGAAACAGATTGTTTCTGTAGCGGCTTCTCTAATTCCATTCTTAGAGCATGATGATGCGAACCGCGCTTTAATGGGTTCAAACATGCAACGACAAGCGGTACCTACTCTGCGCTCAGAAAAACCTTTAGTAGGTACAGGAATGGAGCGTATTGTAGCGTCTGACTCTGGAGTTTCTGTAGTAGCAAAACGAGGTGGAATAATTGATCTAGTTGATGCATCTCGTATCGTTGTTCGTGTTAATGATGATGAAACTACTGCGGGCGAAACCGGGGTTGATATTTACAACCTCACTAAATACTTCCGCTCAAACCAAGATACATGTATTAATCAACGTCCAATTGTAAATACCGGCGATATCATTCAAAGAGGCGATATCTTAGCTGATGGTCCCTGTACCGATATGGGGGAACTGGCTTTAGGTCAGAACTTGTTGGTTGCTTTCATGCCTTGGAATGGATACAACTTCGAGGACTCTATTCTTATATCCGAACGTATCGTACAAGATGATCGATTCACAACAATTCATATAGAAGAATTAACGTGTATCGCTCGTGATACTAAATTAGGTACTGAAGAAATTACTTCAGATATTCCTAATGTAGGCGAGTCAGCACTTTCTAATTTGGATGAGTCAGGAGTTGTGTACATAGGCGCTGAAGTTAAAGCTGGCGATATTCTTGTTGGAAAAGTTACTCCTAAGGGTGAAACACAACTGACACCTGAAGAGAAACTATTACGAGCTATCTTTGGTGAGAAGGCTTCTGATGTTAAGGATTCTTCACTTCGAGTTCCATCTGGAATGAACGGTACTGTTATTGATGTACAAGTCTTTACGCGTGATGGCTTAGAAAAGGATGCGCGTGCGAAAAGTATCGAAGAAGAACATTTGGCACGAGTTCGTAAAGACTTAGTTGATGAGCGACGTATTCGTGAAGAGGATATTTACCATCGTGTAGCAAATATTGTTCTTGATAAAGTAGCAACGGGTGGTCCAGGAAATCTGAAACCAGGCTCCAAAGTAAATCAAGAATATCTGGATAAAATAGGAAGAGACAAATGGTTTGATATCCGTCTCGAAAACGACGTAACAAGCCAACAATTAGAACAACTTTCAAAACAACTTGAAATGTTGTCTAAAGAAATGGAAAAACGTTTTAACGACAGTCGTAAGAAAATAATTCAAGGCGATGATTTAGCCCCTGGGGTGTTAAAAATTGTTAAAGTCTATCTTGCTGTGAAAAGACGTATACAACCAGGTGATAAGATGGCAGGTCGACATGGGAACAAAGGGGTTATCTCTATTGTAGTTCCTGTTGAGGACATGCCGCATATGGAAGATGGAACAGCAGTAGACATCGTTCTTAATCCATTAGGCGTACCATCTCGTATGAATATTGGGCAAGTTCTTGAAACCCACCTTGGATTAGCTGCAAAAGGGTTGGGTAATAAAATTGCTCAAATGCTTGATACAAAACAAAATGCGACTGAAATCAAATCGTTCTTGAAGAAGATATACAACCATGATGACGTACAACGCGTACATTTAGATTGTCTGAATGATGAAGAGATATTTAGATTGGCAGATAATCTACGCGCTGGTGTGCCCATGGCAACACCTGTTTTTGATGGTGCTTCTGAAGAAGAAATAAAAAGCATGCTGCAGCTGGCAGATTTGTCTTCTGATGGTAAAACCTACTTGACTGATGGTAGAACCGGAAACAAATTTGATAACCCAGTAACTGTAGGTTACATGTATATGTTAAAACTAAATCATTTAGTTGATGATAAGATGCATGCTCGCTCAACTGGCTCATACAGTCTAGTAACGCAACAGCCATTAGGTGGTAAAGCACAGTTTGGTGGACAACGCTTTGGGGAGATGGAGGTTTGGGCTCTCGAAGCTTATGGTGCAGCTTATACATTACAGGAAATGTTGACTGTGAAATCAGATGACGTTGGAGGTAGAACAAAGATCTACAAAAATATTGTCGATGGCGATCATCGTATGGACCCAGGAATGCCTGAGTCTTTCAACGTATTGTTGAAAGAAATCCGTGCATTGGGAATAGATATCGAACTCGAACACGATTAACTTTTTCAGCGATACATACTGATTAACCAATTTTTGGAGGCATAGACTTGAGTACTCTAAACGACGATCCAATGAATGAGCCAATGAGAAAAGCTCCTGTAATGAGCGATTTGCTCGGCATCCTTAAGCAACAGGGACAAAGTGAAGAGTTCGACGCAATTAAGATTGCGTTGGCTTCTCCTGAGCTAATTCGTTCATGGTCATATGGTGAAGTTAAAAAACCAGAAACAATAAATTATCGTACATTTAAACCTGAGCGAGATGGTTTGTTCTGTGCTAAAACGTTTGGCCCAGTAAAAGATTACGAATGCTTATGCGGTAAATACAAACGTCTTAAACATCGTGGCGTTATTTGTGAAAAGTGTGGGGTCGAGCTTGCGCTGGCTAAAGTACGTCGTGAACGTATGGGGCATATTGAACTCGCAAGCCCAGTTGCACATATTTGGTTCTTGAAGTCATTACCTTCCAGAATAGGTTTATTACTAGACATGACTTTACGAGATATTGAACGTGTTCTTTACTTTGAAGCGTTTGTTGTCGTTGATCCAGGAATGACTGAATTGGAACGTGGTCAATTACTGAATGATGAAGTGTATCTTGATGCAATGGAACAATATGGTGACGAGTTTGACGCACGTATGGGTGCCGAAGCAATTCGAGATTTACTCCGCCAAGTTGATCTGGAAGATGAAATCAAGAATTTGCGTGAAGAGTTACCAACTACCAGCTCTGAAACCAAAATTAAGAAAATCACAAAAAGATTGAAATTACTTGAAGCTTTTTATGAGTCTGGGAATAAGCCAGAGTGGATGATCATGGATGTATTACCTGTGCTACCACCTGATTTAAGACCTTTAGTTCCATTAGATGGTGGCCGTTTTGCTACATCTGATTTGAATGATTTGTATCGACGTGTTATTAACCGAAATAACCGTTTGAAACGTCTTCTGGATCTAAATGCACCAGATATTATTGTACGTAATGAAAAGAGAATGTTACAGGAATCAGTCGATGCTCTGCTCGATAATGGACGTCGTGGCCGTGCAATTACGGGTACCAACAAGCGACCACTTAAATCGCTAGCCGACATGATTAAAGGAAAACAAGGTCGTTTCCGTCAAAATCTGTTGGGTAAGCGTGTGGATTATTCAGGTCGTTCTGTAATTGTAGTTGGTCCGACTTTGAAACTGCATCAGTGTGGTCTTCCTAAGAAAATGGCTCTTGAGTTATTTAAACCATTTATATTCTCTAAACTTGAATTCAGAGGCCTAGCTACAACAATTAAAGCTGCCAAGAAAATGGTAGAGCGAGAAGAGTCTGTAGTTTGGGATATATTAGATGATGTGATTCGTGAACATCCTATCCTATTAAACCGTGCTCCTACTTTACATAGATTAGGTATTCAGGCTTTCGAGCCCGTGCTCATTGAAGGTAAAGCAATACAGCTTCACCCATTAGTTTGTACAGCATACAACGCGGACTTTGACGGTGACCAAATGGCGGTTCACGTGCCGTTGACTTTAGAGGCACAATTAGAAGCTCGCTCATTAATGATGTCTACAAATAACATCTTATCACCTGCGAGTGGTGAGCCAATTATTGTTCCCAGTCAGGACGTTGTACTAGGTTTATATTACTTAACTCGTGAAAAGGTTAATGCCTTAGGTGAAGGGAAAATTTTTGTTAGTGCCCAAGAAGCACAAAACTTCTACGAGTCAGGTCATCTTGATATTCATGCTAAAATTAAAATCCGCATGCCAAAAGAAGACGGAGAAGGTCACCATTTAGTAGAAACAACAGTTGGCCGAGCAATTCTTGCTGAGGTACTCCCTAAGGGTATGACTTTTGCTCAGATAAACCGTACTATGACCAAGAAAGTTATTACAAAGGTTATTGACACCTGCTATAGAAATTTTGGTTTGAAAGAAACTGTTATTTTTGCTGATAAGCTTATGTATACTGGCTTTAAGTATGCAACACGTTCTGGTGTGTCAATTGGTATTGAAGATATGGAAATACCTGATGATAAAGCCAGCATCATTGATCATGCTGATAACGAAGTTCGTGAAATCGAATCACAATTCCGTTCAGGTTTGGTAACCAATGGCGAACGTTACAATAAAGTAATCGATATTTGGTCTAGAACTAACGAATTAGTTGCTAAATCGATGATGACTAAAATAGCAACAGAAGAAGCTTTAGATGCAAAAGGCAATAAAGTTCGACAAGAATCATTCAACCCAATCTTTATGATGGCTGACTCTGGTGCGCGGGGTTCCGCAGCGCAAATAAGACAGCTAGCAGGTATGCGTGGATTGATGGCTGCTCCAGATGGCTCGATTATCGAAACCCCAATTACTGCGAACTTCCGCGAAGGTTTGAACGTATTCCAGTATTTTATTTCGACTCATGGAGCGAGAAAAGGTTTGGCTGATACAGCGTTAAAAACCGCTAACTCTGGTTACTTGACTCGTCGTTTAGTGGACGTTGCTCAAGACGTAGTAATTACCGAAGATGATTGCGGAGTTGACACTGGTATTTTAATGCAGCCTCTGATTGAGGGTGGTGATATCGTTGAACCGTTACATGAGCGTGTTCTAGGACGAGTCGTTGCTTCTGATGTTTATATCCCTAACCAAAGCGAACCGGTTGTTACGGCTGGAACGTTATTGGATGAAGAATGGGTTGAGAAACTCGAAAAACAAGGTGTGGACCAAATTATGGTTCGTTCACCAATTACCTGCCAAACCCGCTTTGGATTATGTGCTAAGTGCTATGGTCGTGATTTGGCTCGAGGTCATCTCGTTAATACAGGTGAAGCTGTAGGTATTATTGCTGCCCAGTCAATTGGGGAGCCAGGTACTCAGTTAACCATGCGTACCTTCCATATTGGGGGGGCTGCCTCTAGAGCAACTGCAGCGAATAATATTCAGATTAAAACGAAAGGGGTTATTCGTTTACATAACATTAAAACAGTTACTCACGAAAACAAAAACCTGGTTGCGGTGTCACGCTCTGGTGAAGTAACCATTGTTGATGAATTCGGGCGTGAGCGCGAGCGTTATAAGCTACCATATGGTGCTGTTATTTCAGTGCATGACAATTCACCGGTAGAGGCTGGACAAGTAATTGCTACTTGGGATCCTCATACCCACCCAGTTATTTCGGAAGTAACCGGATATCTGAAATTTGTTGATTTGATTGATGGTATTACCATGAATCGACAAACTGATGAGCTAACAGGCTTGAGCAACATCGTAGTTATCGATGCGAAACAACGAAGTGCAGCAGGCCGTGATTTACGTCCTATGGTAAAACTAGTCGCAGAGAATGGTGAAGATATTTATCTTGCTGGTACAAACGTTCCTGCTCAATACTATCTACCTGTAGATGCGATTGTTAACTTTGAAGATGGTGGTCACGTAGGTATCGGGGATGTTATTGCCCGTATTCCTCAAGAGCGTTCTAAAACTCGCGATATTACCGGGGGTCTGCCTAGAGTAGCTGATTTATTCGAAGCACGTAAACCTAAAGATTCAGCAGTTATGGCTGAAGTTTCAGGAATGGTTAGCTTTGGTAAGGAAACAAAAGGTAAGAGAAGATTACTTATTAATGTTTCTGAAGATCAATGTCATGAAGAATTGATACCCAAATGGAGACATATTTCTGTCTTCGAAGGGGAGCATGTTGAACGCGGTGAAATTATTGCTGAAGGTGCGCTCAATCCTCATGATATATTGCGCTTACTTGGTGTTGGTGCATTAGCGAATTACATCGTAAATGAAGTTCAAGACGTATATCGTTTACAAGGTGTAAAAATTAATGATAAACACATCGAAGTAATCGTACGACAAATGCTACGTAAAAGAGTTATTACTTTTGCTGGGGATTCTAAATTCTTGGCGGGAGAGCAGGTAGAAGAAAGCGTCTTATTGCAAGAAAATGACAAGCTTATTGCTGAAGAGAAGCAACCAGCCCGAGGCACTCCTATATTGTTAGGTATTACAAAGGCTTCTTTGGCAACTGAGTCATTTATTTCTGCTGCTTCGTTCCAAGAAACAACAAGAGTTCTAACTGAAGCTGCTGTAAGTGGTAAAGTTGATGATTTACGTGGTTTAAAAGAAAATGTTATGGTAGGTCGCTTGATCCCTGCAGGAACAGGTTATGCATACCATCAAAGCCGTAAGGCAAAAAGAGCTAAGGCTGCAGCCGGTGAGCACCCAGTGCATACCGTTACTGCAAGTGATGTTGAGCATGCGTTGAGTGAAGCATTAAACGCAGACAATCAAGAACACTAGTTCGGATTCGAAAACGGCAGATTAAACTTGACAAATCTGCCGTAGCTATATAGAATCCGGCCTCCTTATGCATTCGAAATAATCAAAAGAGACAGATCGGAGTTAAGTATAAATGGCTACTATTAATCAGTTAGTAAGAAAGCCTCGTGTGGACGTAAAAAAGAAAAGTAACGTGCCTGCACTGGAATCATGTCCACAAAGACGCGGTGTATGTACACGCGTTTACACTACTACACCTAAAAAACCTAACTCAGCTATGCGTAAGGTTGCTCGTGTACGTTTAACTAATGGATTTGAAGTTTCATCATACATTGGTGGAGAAGGCCATAACCTTCAGGAACACTCAGTTGTTCTAATTAGAGGTGGTCGTGTTAAAGATTTACCTGGTGTGCGCTATCACACTGTACGAGGTAGCTTAGATACCTCAGGTGTTAATGATCGTAAACAAGGTCGTTCAAAATACGGTACTAAAAAACCAAAAGATAAAAAATAACTGATTGTAGGAAATCGAAATGCCTAGAAGAAGAGAAGTCCCCAAAAGAGAAATTTTGCCAGATCCTAAACATCATAGTGAGTTATTAGCAAAATTTATCAACGTACTAATGGTTAGCGGTAAGAAATCTACTGCTGAAAAAATTATTTATGGTGCTTTATCCGTTATGGAAGAGCGCGTAAAGAAACTTAAAAAAACAGATGAAGATGAAGGTGAATCAGGTTCAAGTGGTTCAGCGACAGTTCTTCGTTATTTTGAAAATGCTTTAGATAATGTTCGCCCAAGCGTTGAAGTTCGTTCACGCCGAGTTGGTGGTGCTACATATCAAGTGCCAGTTGAAGTAAGAACTGACCGAAGCATTGCTTTAGGAATGCGCTGGATTGTACAGGCAGCACGTACTCGTGGAGAAAAGGGTATGATGCTACGTTTGGCTGGAGAACTAATGGATGCTTACGAAAGTAAAGGTTCTGCAGTGAAGAAACGCGAAGATACACATAAGATGGCAAAAGCCAACCAGGCGTTTGCACATTTTAGATGGAACTAATAGAGAGGTAATCCCGTGTCTACTCCATTAAAGTTATATAGAAACATAGGTATTGCAGCGCACGTTGATGCTGGTAAAACCACAACAACAGAGCGTGTACTGTACTATACTGGTATGTCTCATAAAATTGGTGAAGTTCATGACGGTGCTGCAACTATGGACTGGATGGTTCAGGAGCAAGAACGCGGTATTACCATTACATCAGCAGCAACAACGTGCTACTGGTCCGGGATGGACAAGCAGTTTGAGCCACATCGTATCAATATTATCGATACGCCAGGACACGTTGACTTCATGATTGAAGTAGAGCGTTCATTGCGTGTGCTTGATGGTGCTGTTGTGGTGTTCGATTCAGTATCTGGAGTGGAACCACAGTCTGAAACAGTTTGGCGTCAAGCAAACAAATATGGCGTGCCCCGTATTGTGTTCGTCAATAAGATGGATAGAATGGGTGCGAACTTCCTACGTGTAGTGAGCCAAATTAAACAAAGATTAGGTTCAAATCCTGTCGTTGTTCAATTGCCCATTGGTGCTGAAGAAGAGTTTAAAGGTGTTATTGACCTTATTAAAATGAAAGCAATTCATTGGGATGAAGAGAACAAAGGGATGACTTTTCAATATAAAGATGTTCCTGAAGATCTCAAAGAACAATGTGAAGAATATCGTGCTCTACTTATAGAAGCAGCTGCAGAAGCAAACGAAGACCTCATGGAAAAATATCTTGAAGGTCAAGAGTTTACTGAAGCAGAGATTAAGAAAGCGCTACGTCAACTGACTATTAGCAACCAAATCGTCCCTGTTTTCTGTGGTTCAGCATTTAAAAATAAAGGCGTACAAGCAGTACTAGATGGAGTGATTGAATATTTACCTTCTCCAACTGATATTCCTGACGTTCAAGGCGTTGACGAAGATGGTGAGCCAGCATCTCGCAAAACAAGCTATGATGCTCCTTTTTCTGCTTTGGCGTTTAAAATCGCAACTGACCCATTCGTAGGTACTTTAACCTATTTTAGAACTTACTCTGGTGTTTTAAAGAGTGGCGATACTGTTTATAACTCAGTAAAAGCCAAAAGAGAGCGTATAGGTCGTTTGCTTCAGATGCATGCAAATTCACGCGAAGAAATTAAAGAAGTAAGAGCCGGTGATATTGCTGCAGCTGTGGGACTGAAAACAGTAATGACTGGTGATACTTTATGTGATACTGAAAGTGTTGTCATATTAGAAAGAATGGATTTCCCCGATCCTGTAATTGCTGTCGCTGTGGAGCCAAAAACTAAGGCAGACCAAGAAAAAATGGGTATTGCTCTTGGTAAGTTAGCTCAAGAAGATCCCTCATTCAGAGTTCATACTGATGAAGAATCTGGACAAACTATTATTGAAGGTATGGGTGAACTTCATTTGGAAATTATTGTTGACCGCATGAAACGCGAGTTTAATGTGGAAGCTAATGTTGGTAAGCCTCAAGTTGCCTATCGCGAAACATTGAAACAACCTGTGGAGCAAGAAGGCAAATTTGTAAGACAATCAGGTGGACGTGGACAATATGGTCACGTTTGGTTGAAAATTGAACCTCAAGAACCTGGAAAGGGTTATGAGTTTATCAACGCAATAGTTGGTGGTGTTATTCCTAAAGAATACATTCCTGCGGTTGATAAAGGTGTTCAAGAGCAGATGCAAAATGGCGTTATTGCTGGATATCCAGTAGTGGATGTTAAAGTCACATTGTTTGACGGTTCATTCCACGAGGTGGATTCTAGTGAGATGGCATTTAAAATCGCTGGTTCACAATGCTTCAAGCAAGGTGCATTAAAAGCTAAACCTGTATTGCTTGAGCCTATAATGAGCGTTGAAGTCGTGACCCCTGAGGATTATATGGGGGATGTTATGGGTGACCTTAACCGACGTCGCGGTCTGGTTCAAGGAATGGAAGATTCACCAGCAGGTAAAATTGTTCGGGCTGAAGTTCCATTAGCAGAGATGTTTGGTTATTCAACCGATTTACGTTCTGCGACGCAAGGAAGAGCAACATATACAATGGAATTTAGTAAGTACGCGGAAGCACCAAATAACATTGCTGAAGCAATTATTAAGAAACAATAAAGTTAACGAGGTTATTGAAATGGCGAAGGAAAAATTTGAACGTAAGAAGCCACACGTAAATGTTGGCACGATTGGTCACGTAGACCACGGTAAGACGACATTAACAGCGGCTATTACCACGATTATGGCGAAGAAATTTGGTGGA
>NZ_CDRUHA020000067.1:0-16269 GCF_977063405.2 Legionella stuttgartensis | reverse complement strand
AGCGTTCAATCTGAGCCAGGATCAAACTCTTCAGTTCAATTCCTGTGCTAGTTTAAAACCAGCTTCTTTACTTCTTTATACTTCTAAGCACTCAAAGGTTATTCAAAGTGCCCACACAGTTTGTCTTTCATTTATTAATGATCGCGCCCAAAAGGCTATAATGTTTCGCTTTCGCTGAATAATTTGCTCAGGGATTAAATACAAGAAGATATTTATCGAAAAAATCTACTATTTTTATTAATATTGAGCTCTTACAAATCACCATACGGTGCTTTGCTAATAGGGAAATGAGGAAAATTTCTTAACCACGTTTCTAAATATAATATTTAATTCACGTTTTGTCAAATAAAAATCAAATAGAGCAATTTCAGCCCATCTTTTATTCTATTCCTTAACAAAACAGGTGAAGCTTAAACTAAACTCTAATGAATAGCAACCAATTAATCACGGATGAGGAGGGCTAATTATGAAAGCACTATGTTGGCATGGAAAGCATGATGTTCAAATAGAAACAGTTCCCGCACCCCACATAATCAATGAGCAAGATGCCATAATTAGAGTTACATCTACTGCAATTTGTGGTTCGGATTTACATCTTTATAACGATATGATGCCTACTATGGAGTCAGGAGACATTTTAGGCCATGAATTTATGGGAGAGGTTGTAGATGTGCACCCTGGAAATAAAAAATTAAAAGCAGGTGATAAAATAGTTGTTCCTTTCACCATTTCTTGTGGTAAATGTTCTTTTTGTAAACGAAAATTATTTGCTCTATGCGAATGTTCCAACCCCAATAGTGAATTAGCTAAACAACAACTAGGGCAATCTCCTGCAGGATTGTTTGGTTATTCACATTTATTAGGTGGATATTCAGGGGGGCAAGCTGAATTTGTTCGAGTACCCTACTCTGATGTTGGCCCTATTAAAGTACCTTCCGATATTGAAGACGAAAAAGTTTTATTTTTAAGCGATATTTTACCTACTGGCTACATGGCTGCGGAAAATTGTCAGATTAGCTCTGGTGATATTGTGGCAATATGGGGTTGTGGGCCAGTAGGCCAATTCGCTATCCAAAGCGCATGGATGTTAGGAGCTGAGCGGGTAATTGCCATTGACTCCGTACCAGAGCGTTTAAAATTGGCTGAAACTTATGGAAGAGCGGAAATTATTAATTTTGAAAAGGAAGATGTTTATGAGGCTTTAATGGTCATGACAAAAGGAAGAGGACCTCATTCATGTATTGATGCCGTAGGATGTGAGGCTCATGTAGGCCCTTCCTACGACTCTATAATTGATCGTGTAAAGCAAGCGGCTTACATGACCTCAGGGCGAGCTCATGTTCTGCGAGAAGCAATAAAATGCTGTGCGAAAGGGGGAACTTTATCCATCCCAGGTGTTTATGTAGGAAATTTAGACAACATTCCTATAGGAATGGCTATGAATAAAGGTTTAACCTTTAAGATGGGACAAACACACGTACCACGATATACGAAACTTCTGTTAAACAAAATTTTGGATGGAGCAATTGACCCTTCTAAAATTATCACCCACCGTATTAAATTAAAAAATGCTCCTGATGCTTATGAAACGTTTAATGCGAGAGAAAATGGATGCATTAAAGTAGTAATGACCCCTTAATAGGAGAATTAATATGGATATTTATGAATATTTAAAAATGGACCATGATCATGTAGCTCATTTATTCGATCAATTTGAACAATCTGAGCTTCCAACCCGTAGAAAGCAAATTGTTGCTTTAATTGCTCAAGAACTCCTTATACATGCTCATTCTGAGCAAGAAACGTTCTATAAAGCCTTAAAACACTATGATTTAACTAAAGAAGAAGCGACTCATGGAAAAAAAGAACATAAGGAAATTGAAAATCAAATTAAATTAATTCTTCATTCAACAGAATATGGTGCTCCCTGGGTAAATAAAGTTAATAAGTTAAAAAGAATTGTCGAACACCATGTCAGTGAAGAAGAAGGAACTATTTTTGATAAAGCAAAAAAAGTTCTATCTAGAGAGGAAGCTTATGACATAAAAGAACAGATGCACTATTTAAAACAACAGTTATTCCTTTCTTTACAAGAAAAAGAACGCTCTAAAAAATCTACCACAATTAAAAAGACAGATAATAAGAAAATGCATTATAAAAAAGTATTAAAGAAAGATGAATCACGAACAAGGATACATTAGTAAAATCAATTGGATAATAATAAAATGGCCATAGAAAGCTAATTATTTATGGTAACCCACTGGGGCTAATAGTTAATTCCGAAATAACTGTTAAGCCCCATTAAAGCAACTTCAAATTAAGTAAATATTCAAAACGCTCAAATATCTTTAACTAATTGCCTATAATTTTATTATGAATACCTGCTTATCTAATAATCATGTCAGTAGAAAAAAGCGAACAAGTTCACAAAAAATATTTGGAAGAATATCTACGACTGCAACGTGAACTTGAAAAAAAATTAAAACAGGCAATGAAGTTATCTAACTATCCTCAAAGTCTTCATAATGCGATAGAGGCAACCAATAAAGCAGCCTATAATGTTTATAAGAGTACATATAATCTTAACAACGCCAAATCAGATGCTGCCTATGAAGAAGCACAAAAAACCTGGGATGCTCTTGATAAAAAACATGCTGAAGACTCAGAACTTCAAGCCCAAGGAAAAATCAGTTATGAAGAATACCTTCAACGCCATCAGGATTATATAGATGCCAAAGATAAGGCCTATGAAAAATATACTCAAATCAAAGCGCAAAACGACGAAGCCAGTAAAAAAGCGTATAAAGATTATGTTGATATTTGTGAACATAATAGAAACGAAGCAAAAGCGGTTCAACAGGCGCAAAGTAACAGGGAGGATGGTTTAAGTTTATCATCTCCTTCAGGCAGTGTAGCCAAACCAGAGGTACAAATTGCAACTGCTTTGGATAAGCTTACTGAGAGTCAGAAAAGATCTGCAAAAATTCAAAGCGAACATACTGATGAACTTCTTAAAGCCTTCGATAAAAAATTTGGTTCCGACGATTGGTACAAACAAAATCAACCCAAGAAAGATAAAGACGGAAATTTAAGTATGACGTTTAAATCAGAAAAGGATATGGCAGAATTTTTTCAAGAGGAAGCCAAAGAAGGAAGAAGCTTTCTGATGGTTGATGACAAAACCAATAAAGTCATTGCTTTTTCAAATGGCGATGGAAAGCTCTATAAACCAGGACCTGACGGCAGCAAACAGGAGTTTACCGGTGGCTCCTTGTCTCCATCAGCAGAGGAGTTAAAAAGTCTCCCAGATAAAAAAGACTTTCAAATGCCAGAAAAGACAGAAGAATCAAACCTCCAACTTAAATGAAGCGTTCTTAAATCACAGATGCTACAGGAAATTCCCCTGTTCCATCCATTGATGGTTCATTTTTGGGCAACTCAAAGTGGACTAAGAAGAGTAGTATCTACCCACAAAGAATTAACCCACATATAAACAGACTTATCCACAGAAATTGTGAATAACTTAAATAAGATAACTGAAAAATTCAGTAGAAACAAAACAAGCGCAGCAAGACTTATCCGTTCAGGAGATTGTTAATTGATTTTTGGATGGAGATAAATATCCACAGGGAGTCAAGACTTTGACGAAAGCTAGAACATAGCTATGTTATACAAATAAAATTTAAAAAAATAGTCTTGACTCAAACTATTTTTACTTTTCATTCTTGATATTGCATGATTGAACAGCAGATGTACTCATTAAATCGAAACCTTTGGATTAAAGAATTTGTTTCTATCCTGATTTTTTGGTTTTAACAGGTTTCTTTTTCATGCTTTCTTTTAGAAGAGATACAAAATCAATTACTGAATCGTGGCTTTTTGCAGCTTTAGTAACCTTTTTACCTGATTTCAAAAGAGCTTCTGTTTGTTTATCTAACCATTTTTGTAAAACTTCCCTATATTCATTATGATATTTTTCAGGCTCCCATTTATTTGACATATCCTTTATTAAATCCATTGCCATCTTAATTTCTTTCTCAGAAATTTTATAAGTTTTGACCTCTTCTTTAGGAACATTTAACTCTTCTTCTGAACGTATTTCATCCTGAAAATGAATTAAATAAAGCAATATAGTGTTTTGATGTGGAAGAATTAGACTTAAGTATTCTTTAGTGCGCAATATTGTTTTGGCCACCCCCACTTTATTTGTTTTTTTTAATGCTTCACGAAGTAGAACATATGCCTTCTTATTTTTTCCCTCAGGGATTAAATAATAAGGTTTAGTAAAGTAGAGACTATCGATCTCATCTAAATCCACAAATTCTTCAATATCTATTGTTTTGTATAATTCAGGACTCGCTTTTTCAAATGCTTCTTCATTTACTATAAGATAACTACCCTTATCATATTCATACCCTTTAACAATATCTTCCCATCCTACTTCTTTTCCTGTGCTCTCATCCACTCGTTGATATTTTATTCTCGACTTAGTTTTTGCATTCAATAAATGGAAATGGATTTCATTATTTTCTTCTGTAGAAATCAAAGAAATAGGAATTGATACAAGCCCAAAAGAAATATCGCCTTTCCATATTGATCGTGCCATTCTCTTACTCCCAATTATAAATTCTTTAAAAATAAGATTGACCACGAAAAGCTTTTATTAATTGTCCAGTTCTAGCTCGAGTACTGTAAGCTACTTTCCCCTAGTTTTATATATGAAATAATATTTTGAGTTATTTATTTCTTAGCCTTAATACTTCGTGGATCATTTCCATGCCTATCTTTATACCCACTCTACAGCTTCTTTTGATTTCGAAATGGTAAACTTGCTTTTGATGTGGCTCCCTCTTTACTACTATCCAGCCACTTTTGGTATTTGAAAACAACGTGATGTGTTCATTTCTCATCATATTTTATAAATTATAGTATAGTTTTTTGAGGGGCAAAAAATTACACCAAAATTTAATAAAACGGCGCCGAATTTCAGCGCCGTTTTATTTTCTTGTTTTTATATTAATGGATCATAGTAGGCATCTATAGTCTTAGGCCATGTTGCCATATCGGGCCAGTGATCCTTATCAAATCCATATTCTTTTTTTAGTTTTGATTTATTAATATTTAAAATAAAACACTCTTCATCAGGATTGTAACTGATACTTTTCCAAGGAAAGGCAAAATATTTTTCACCTAACCCTAAAAATCCACCGAAAGATAAAACCACATATCTTGCCTCCCCAGTGAATTTATCAAGTACAATTTCTTCAATTTCTCCCAGAGATTCTAACTCAGGTGATTTTACGTCTTTTCCTTTGACATCCTCTGTTCTTACTATATTAAAATTTTCCATAATTTCTCTCCTGTGGTTTTTCATTAGACATTATAGGACATATAAAAAATAACTCAGATGAAAAATGTATTATTTTTGACAATTGTAGAGAAAAAAGGGCCAAGCGGCCCTTTGCTAACCACCGCGTGCTAGTAATACAATAATTAAAATAAGAAGTATTAATCCAATACCGCCACTGGGATAATACCCCCATCCAGAACTATAAGGCCATGTAGGTAGAAGGCCTATAAGGATAACAATTAAAATGATAAATAGAAGTAAATTCATATCGATTCCTTTTAAAAATGAATTTTATACATCCTTTATAAGAGTAGAGTAATTTAAACATCTCGCAATTAAGTTTATCCCTAATAATTACTCTTTTAAGACAAAGGAAATTTGACCTGTTCTTTCTAAATAGGCAGAAATAACATTTTTATAAGAAGAGCGATTTATCTGTTGCCGCATCTGTTCTGTGATATCTTTTTCGGTGATATTTAATTGGTTTAATGTTTTGTGTTTAAGAGTCCCATTTTTTATAAGAAGATACCGTTCTCCTTTAAAGAAATTTTCAAAGAATGAGAATTTTCGACAAAGAATAGCCAAGGTTTTATGTACTACTACGATACCGGATACTCCTATAAGAGTAGAAATTAAAGTAGCTGGACCCGTTATTCCTCTACTAATTAATCCTCCCAAAATTACAATAGCTAATAGATCAAAAGAACTATTTAATTTAAAGCGTCTATTTCCAAATCTTAAAATTAGGGTACAAAAGATTAAGAGTAAAATAGCGCGAATGAAAATATATATTAAACCATGATCTTGATTTATTGAGTAAATATAAGAAAGCATTATGATTCCTCCCTGACGCAATTAAAAATAATTTTTTATTTTTAATTTGATTTAAAATTAATATTAACTTTAAATCTAAAATTTAATGTCGTTTATATTCTCTTCTAACCACTTTAATAATAAACGATCTTTATTTTCTTTTAATGTCGGATGTTTTTTCACCCAAAGTTCAAGATTATTTTTTTTCCATTGATTAATTATTTCGGGTAGAATATAACATTTCTTACAAATAGTAGGTGTATGTCCTAATAAGTCTGCAACTTCTAATATAATATTTTTTAATTGTTCTGCATCATAGTTAATTTTAGATAAACGATAGAGCACTTCCTTACATGCTGCCCACGTACGAAAATCCTTTGCTGTAAAGTCACATTGAGTTAAATTTTGTAAATATAAATTAACATCTTGTGAGCTAATTTCTATAGGATTATTGTTTTCATCTAAATATTTAAATAACCTATAACCTGGAATAGACTCACATTTTTTTAAAATCTTAATAAGTTTTTTATCCTTCAGAATGACATGCCATGGATGAGAATTTTTACCTTTAAAATCCAAAATAGCTTTTGTAGAACTTAATTCTAGATGTTTTTTCCTTAGAGTAGTTATTCCGTAAGAGTTATTTAATTTTTCATATATTGTATTACCAATTCTTATAAAAAAATTATCCAAAAGATAAATTATTGCACATATGACCTGGGGTTTATTCATTAATGCTGGTTTATTTAATTCTCTTTTTACCTTTTTACGAACGATAGGTAACATCCTTCCAAAAGGTATCAGAGATTTGAATTTATTTTCATCTCTAATTACTTTCCACAGCGGATGATAGCAATATTGTTTTTTCCCTTTAATATCTCGCCCGGTGGCTTGGATGTGACTATTTTCAAAAGGAGAAATCCACACACGGGTATAAGCAGGCGGAATACATAAAGAAGCTATTCTTTGTAATGTTTTTTTATTGGTTATTTTAGTTCCGTTGGGATCAAAATATATAAATGAATCTTTATTTTTTTCACGAGAAATACCCGGAATCGAGTCATCCCCATAAAAAATAGAATAAGAATCCAATTGATCTTCCATAATAAGTTTTCTTAATTTGAATTTAAAATAATAACAAATATACTTTGTAACAATTAGAAATTAATGAGACTAAAAACCTTTGGGTTTTCCAAATTATAGTAAAAGGATTTTGAAATGATGCTAAAAGATCTTAAATGAAAATATCCACTCGCTTAAAAAAATTAGCTACTGGATCAAATTCCAAAGAAATTACCTTTGAGCAATTATTAGATAAATTTAATCAAAAAGATAATTTCTTTTTGATTATATTATTAGCAATACCTCCTGCTACTCCATTATCTTTTATTCCTGGATTTTCCGCCCTTTTTGGATTGATGATTGCGTTAATTAGTGTGCAATTATTAGCAGGTCGCAAAAAAATTTGGCTCCCTTCGAAATTAAAAGAAAGGAAAGTACCTTCAAATATAAATGAGGGTATTTTAAAAATAATTCCATACATTCAATTTCTAGAACGATACATTAAAAAAAGAGCTACATTTCTTAGTTCCCCAATTATTAGATATTTTTTAGTAATTTTTATATTTATATTGAGCTTTCTATTAATGTTGCCTGCTCCTTATGTGGATTTTATTTCTTCTTCGGCTATCATTATGATATCAATGGGAATTGTTGAACGAGATGGATTTCTTATCCTAATGACGTTTATTTTAAGTTTAATATATCTCTTAATACTTTTTTATCTACTACGTGCAGCCCTTTTATTAACCTATAAAGCTTATATTTTTATCAAATCTCTTTTTTAAATTTTTAACGATCACTTTATGGAAGAGAAGCTATGAAGCCGATTATAAAGAAAAAAAACTTAAAAGAACGAATTATTTGGCGCTCTGTTAAATGGCCGCTTATTCTTTTATTTTTAAGTTTAATTTTTTTACTTACTAGCTTCCTAAACGTTTATCCATCTTTGCAAAGCTGGTCGGTTTTCTTCATTATTAGTGAAAAGGCAGCCAATTTACTTATAATTACAGCAATACTTCTGGCATTATATAACTTACTCATTTTCACGTGTACGTATTACTCTCAAAAATTGAGCGTCTCAAATTCTTCCTTAGCATTAATATTAAAAAATATAAAAAGTAGTTCAAAAATTATTTTTATCTTAGTGTGGCTAAATATTTTATTTACAATGCTCCTTCCATTAAAACAAATGATATATGCTAATAAAATTTTTACGATTACCCTAATTTTGGCAATCAGCTGGATAGGAATCCAAGTTTTAAATACCCTGGAAGATATTTACGAACAAAAAATGCGCTCCTTATCAATAGAAACACGGATACAGGTTACTGAAATATATACCAAAATGCATTTGTTGAAAGATATAGGGTTTGTTGTTATTGGCCTTATAGCAATTGCCGCTATTTTAATGAGCTTCAGCAATGTACGTAATATGGGAGTTAGTCTTTTAGCTTCTGCAGGATTCTTAACTGCGATAATAGGTTTTGCAGGTCAAAAAACATTAAGTGCAATCTTTTCAGGATTTTGGATTATCTTAAATGGTTCTCTTAAAATCGGTGATACGTTATTTATTGATAAACAATGGGCCATTATTGAAGAGATTACTCTAACAAATGTTCTATTACGTATGAAAGATAATCATCGTATGATTATGCCAATCAGTTACTTTTTAGAAAATAAAGTAGAAAGTCTTGGACGAAAAGGAAATAGCTTAATTACAAGTGTTTATTTTTATATTGATTATTTGCTACCTATTTCAGTTCTGCGAAAAGAATTAGATGAGGTTTTAAATAAATCATCTTATTGGGATAAAAATATTAAAAGAATATTAATTAATAAATTAGAGGAAAACTCAGTTCAAATTCGTGTTCAAGTCAGCACCACTGAAGGTGAAAAAATTTCAGAATTCCGCGCTGAAATTAGAGAGCAGTTTTTTAATATTTTACAAGAAAAATATTCCGAATATCTACCTAAAACAAGACAGATTGGAATTGCGAATCAGGAAAAGAAAAAGGAATAAAACATCAAGATTACAGAAAAAGTCATTAGCACAAAAGTGAGCCACCCTAGCGTATTAGATAACCATTTATTTTTATATTTACCCATGATTTTTTTGTTATTTGAAATAAGAAGGATAATAAAAATAAGCGGCAAGGCCACAATGCAATTAATTACTGCAGCAATTATTAATCCTTGGATTAAATTGACATGCAATAAATTCATTATTAATCCTATTATAAAAGATAAAATAATGACTCCATAAAAACATTTTGCTTCATCGAAGTCATGAAACAGTCCATTTTTCCATTTTAATAAGCCAGCAATCGCATAAGAAGAGGAAGTAGCTAGGATTGGGACACTTAGCATTCCAAGCCCAATTATCCCCAGGGAAAAAATTAATTTGGCGATATACCCAGCATAAGGAAAACCCTGAACTATTGGCTCTAAGGCTTTAGCAGCATCAGCTGCAGTTTGAATATTTTTAATTCCGTGAGTATGTAAGGTAATTCCAATAACAGCAATTATCGCCCACGTACAAATTTGCGACAAAAACATACCAAAAAAGTTATCTTTTCTTAAAGAACTCATTCTTATAGCGGATACTTGCACCAAACCATTAGATTTAGAAATTTTTCTCTTTTTATTTTCCTCAACTTCTTGGGATGACTCCCAAAAAAACATATAGGGAGAAATACTCGTACCAAATAAAGCAGTTAACATAAAAAAATAATCTTTTGAGAACGTAATATTGGGTATTAAAGTATTTTTAATAAGTTCGCTCCAGGGCGTTTCCACGATAAAAAGTGAAATCGGATAAACTAGGATAAAAACACATAGCCACTTTAAAATTTTAACATACATCTCATATTTGAAATAAATAACCGAAAAAAGAATAATCACCGTAAAAAAAACCAAGGAAATATAGTTACTTATTGGAATAAGTAATGCTAGAGCAGCACTCATTGCTCCTAAATCAGCGCCTAAATTTATTGTATTGGCTATAAATAAAAAGAACACTAAAGGTATTAATAACTTATTTCCATAATATTTTTGAATCGTAGAAGCTATCCCCTTATTTTTGGTAGCCCCAATGCGAGCACACATTTCTTGAATAGCGGTCATTAGCGGTAGCATCAGTAAGATAGACCATAATTGTCCAAACCCAAACTTAGCTCCTGACTGAGCGCAGGTTGCAATTCCAGAAGGATCATTATCAGAAATGCCCGTTATAAGACCTGGACCTAGTCTATGAAAAAATTGACGCGCTTTCTTAATATATTTTTTCATGACATATCCTTTATCTGTTTATTAAAATAAAAGGGTATTCTCTCTAAAGAATATAATGCAGCTAATTTTTGTTTTTTCGACTTTGATCCTGAAAATATAACGGTTTCCGAAAATATTACTTTTTTATTTTCGTGATTTATTAACCAAGCAAAACAAATTGTACCGGGTATGATTCCATCAATGGGTTTAGAACCCGCAATACCTGTTGTTGATATAGCAATATTTCCACAGGATAACTTCAGCGCGCCCTCCGCCATTTCCCGTGCCACCTCTTCACTAGTAAGATTAAACTCATCGATGGTTTTCTTTTTTACGCCTAGAATTTTTAATTTAGCTTCTTCTGAGTAGACAACAAAACCCGTATCTAAAACCTCTCCGCTCTTAGGTATTTTACTTAATAAATGTATAATACAGCCCGCGGTACAAGACTCCGCTGTGCTTAATTTGAGATTATTTAATTTTAAAAATGAAATAATCTCAGTTAATTCTTTACGAATCATTTCAATCCTTTGATTTTTTATAAATCATTACCAAAAAGGTACAATTTAGCAATTACATTGAGTTTTTAAGTATTTAATTAAATTCTATTATTTTTATAGAAAAAACAAGTTATGGGATATCCCTAGTCTAAAATATAAATAAAAGACCCAAATGGAGATGAACATATTAAGGGAGAAGCTCATGGGACTGGGACGCTATCATAAAAAAAGGGATTTTTCTAAAACTCCTGAACCGAAGGGAATACTAAATACCCAAGATTCTTATTTATTTGTTATTCAAAAGCATGCCGCCAGCCATATGCATTATGATTTTCGTATTGAGCTTAAGGGCGTTTTAAAAAGTTGGGCCATACCTAAAGGCCCTAGCCTGGATCCGAAAGTGAAACGATTGGCTATGCATGTTGAAGATCATCCTATCGAATATGGGGCTTTTGAAGGAATTATTCCCAAAGGGCAATATGGTGGAGGCACCGTAATGCTGTGGGACAAAGGTACATGGGAGCCATTAGACCCCGATCCTTACTTAGCTTATGAAAAAGGGCATTTGCGATTTGAGTTACATGCAGAAAAGTTAAAAGGCCGATGGGATTTAATACGCTTTAAAGATGAAAAACATTGGTTTTTAATAAAATATGATGATGAATATGCAAAAGAACAGGCGGATTATAAGATAACTGAGAAATTAAATAAAAGTATTAAAACCAATCAAACCATGGAACAAATTGCTAAAAATGCAGAAGATGTTTGGGAGAGTGGTGACTCTAAAAACAGGAAAAAAACACGTACACAGCTCAAATCGCCCCCCCCTGTCATTTTACTCCCTGAGGGTCTAACTAAGGTGGCTTTTCCTCATTTTATCCCTCCCCAACTTGCAACTTTAGTGGATACACCGCCGAGTGGAGAAAACTGGCTTCACGAAGTTAAATTTGATGGTTATAGGATTTTAGCATTTAAGAAAGGGAATGATGTCACATTAAAATCACGCAACAATAAGGATTGGACTGACGATTTATTTTCTATAGCAGAAGCAATCAAAGATTTACCCTATGAACATATTATTTTGGATGGAGAGGTCGTTCTCTTAGACAAAGAAGGAAAATCAGATTTTCAATTGTTACAAAACGCAATAAAAAATAAAAAAAATAGTAATTTTGTATATTTTTTATTTGATATTCTTTATTTTGATCAATATGACTTAAGAACTCTGCCATTAATTGAAAGAAAATCTATTCTCAAAAATATTTTAAATTTTAAATCTTCAACTTTGACTTTTAGTGATCATATTGTCAAAGAAGGTCAATTAATGTTTGAACATTCCTGTCAATATGGTTTAGAAGGGATCATTTCGAAGCGAATGGATAGTACGTACACCTCCAAGCGCACTAAAGATTGGTTAAAAATAAAATGCCTAAAACGTCAGGAGTTTGTAATCGGAGGATATACCCCCCCTAAAGGGGGGCGCCAATCCTTTGGTTCTCTATTTTTAGGTGTTTTCAATGATAAAGGAGAACTGGAGTATACAGGTAATGTAGGGACAGGCTTTACCGAATCTACTTTGAAAACGATTCATAAGCAGCTAGTGGAAAACAAAGCTCGAAAAAACCCATTTACATCGAATCCACCGGGATATACTACTGCAACTTGGGTTAAGCCAACCTTAGTGGCTGAAATTGAGTTTACTGAATGGACTCAAGATGGACATTTACGGCATCCTAGTTTTAAAGGAATGCGACTTGATAAAAAAGCAAATGAAGTTATTAGAGAGCGTGAAATACCTGTCGAAAAGATAAAAGAAGAACATCCAAAAACAAAAACGCAAAATATCGTTAAATTAACCCATCCTTCTAAAATTCTCTATCCGGAGGATAATATAACAAAGCAAGATCTTTTCGATTATTATGACGCTGTAAGTGATTACATTTTGCCTTACATCACGTTAAGACCTTTAACGCTGGTGCGCTGCCCTTCTGATTATGGGAACTGTTTTTATCAGCGTCATTATAACAAGGGTACTCCCAAAGCGCTTCATCCAGTAGAGATAGAAAATGAAGATGAAATAGAGAAATATATTTATTTAAATGATAAGCAAGGTCTGTTAAGTCTTATACAAATGGGCGTTTTAGAAATTCACCCATGGGGAAGTACTATTTCCCATTTAGATCAACCGGATATAATCATTTTTGATTTAGATCCTGCCCCTGACGTGCCTTGGAGAAAGGTCGTTGAAGGCGCGCGCGAAGTCCGTAAATATTTGGAAGAGTATAATCTTCAATCTTTTGTAAAAAGCACTGGAGGAAAAGGATTACATGTCGTGATACCTATAAGACCAGAATATGATTGGGAAGAAATAAAGAACTTTACGAAGGTATTCGTCCAATTTTTAGAACAAATAAAACCGGAAAATTATATTAGTAAAATGACTAAATCAAAACGATCGGGGAAAATATTTGTTGATTATTTACGCAATCAAAAAACTGCAACAGCCATAGGACCTTATTCTACACGAGCCCATCTTCATGCACCTATTGCGACTCCTCTTTCCTGGGAAGAACTAAGTGATCGGATGGAGGATAATACGTTTAACATGAGAGGCTTACTACTCCGATTAAAAAATTTAAAAGAAGATCCATGGAACGATTTTTGGAGTGTGAATCAATCACTTGGTTTAGATAAGTTGTAATTTTTAAAATTAGAGCTTTTAAAGAGGCCTTAAATGAATTTAAGACCTCTTAGAGGCTTACTTTTTCTTACCGCCCCCATCTTGTTTATTTACAGTACGCCAAGCTCGCTCCTCAGCCTCTTTTTTAGAAACTCCTTTTTTCTCATAAGAGTCTTCAATGTGCTCAGCTTTACGTTTCTGTTTATCTGTATAACTTGATTTATCTCCTTTACTCATAGCAACCTCCTTTTTCGTCAAAGTAAAGCGTCCATGTGAGAATATTCTTTATTGAAAGAATATTTTATTTATTATAGTTCTAAATTTAATCCAAACTTTCTTTCCTAGGTATAGCCTTTATCTTAAGGGGTTTTCCTTATTTAACGTTGACAAAAAGATATAGAAGGCTAGTCTTAGATGGTGCAGTGCAATATTTGAATATGATTTGGAGACTAAAATGGATATGAATAAAGGGACTACTGAAATAAAAAATAAATTAAATGAGTATAGTGCTAATGCTCAAGACAAAGCTGAATCGATGACCGAGCAAGTGAAAGATTCTATGTCGGACATGTATCAAGAAAGTAAAAAACAATTTAACAACATGGAAGAATGTGTAGAAGAGTATGCAGATGAACTGCTGCAAAAAGTAAAAGAAAATCCTTTAACTTCTTTGCTTATTGCAGGAGGAATAGGATTTATCATCTCAAGACTCTTAAAAAAATAATCAATCTAAATAGCCACCGAGAGGTGGCTATTGAAAAAGAGTATCTATTTATCTTTCCTTCTGATTTTTTCCTTTTTCTTTTCTTTATAATCCTTATCCTTTGGAGTGGAGTTAGGGGGTATTTGACCTGGACTAGGTTCATAAAAATCGGGCAAAGGAGGATCTTCCATAGGTGGCGTTTGAGGTTTTGAATTTTTTATAGATTCACTCATAAAATTATTCCACTTTTAAAAGATAAGTAACTAGACTAAGATTTTTTTGAAATCCTAGTCTAACTTTTATTTATTTCTGCTCGCAGGTGATTTTAGTACAATCTCTACAGTTTTTTGCTGCAAAAGCAAAGGAATCTGCTACTGGACCTTGCTTATTAGCCATTTGATCATCGGCGGCCTTATCTGCAGCTACATCACTACTGCTCGCATTGGTAGTACAGTTCCAATTAGTATTCATATCCGTAGCTGAAAAACCTACATTGGATGATAATATAAAAACAGCTAAAATTAATTTTTTCATGTTAATCCTTATCTTATAATTGATCTCGAAAATCTTTTACCGCTTTCTCAGCCTCATCTTTCGAGTAACCATAGTGCTTTTGTAATTTTCCATAAATTTCTTGATGAGCCCCTTCAATAACTTTAAAATCATCATCAGTTAATTTACCCCAAGTTTTTTTCATTTTTCCTTTTACTTCTTCCCACTTTCCTTGAAAAATATCTTTATTCACAATGTTCTCCTAAATGTGAAGGGTTTAACTAAAACATACAATTAAAGAAGAGCAAATTCGTGGATTTAAATTCTCTTATTTATTGTTACGCTCATCCCCAGCTGAGTGCTTTGCTGCTTCTGAAGAGTGATGGTGAGCGTGCTCTTGGTGTCCACGAGCTAAATGTGCATGGTGATGACCTTTTTCATGCTCTCCAGATTGGTGGTGTTTCGCAGCTTCATTATGATGCTCATAAGCTTTTTTATGATGCTCTGCTGCTGATGTATGATGCTTTTGTAATTTCTCTTTATCCATTTGGTTATTCATTTTTCTTTCCTTTGTGAGTTAATACAGCTTTAGCATAGTTCCTGAATTCCAATTCCCAGTCAATCTAAGGAAAATGACTAGTATTAATTAAGGTTTTTATAAAATTTCATTTAAAAAATATCGACTATATTTAGAGATATTATCTTAGGGAGATACACATGGACGAATACAACAAAGAAGCCTCATTAACAGCAAAAGAGCATTTAGAACATGCTTCATGTCAAATATTGGAAGAAGGTTTGAACAAAGTTTGCGAATTTGAACAATCTATAGAGAAGCATGTAAACAATCTTTCATGGAAAATAAAAAATAAACCCATGACTTCGGTCTTAATTGCGGCAGGTATAGGATATATTTGGGCAAAATTGACTAAATAAATCTTAACTTTTATCAATAGAAATATCTTGCTTATCTTTCTAAAATCACAATGGGCAAGAAATGAATTTTAAATGATTTCTAATAAAGAAATGAATAAAAAAGGATTTCTATTATGAAAAAAAATAAGATTCAACGCCCCCCTCAACACCAAAATAGGCAACCCGGAGTAGAAGGAAAAATGCATCCCTTACCTATTTTTCTAATTCCAAACTACCAAGCAAGTAATAAGTTAAAAGGAAAGAAGGTTTTAATCACGGGAGGAGATAGTGGAATTGGTAAAGCCGTAGCGTGCTTATTTGCGCAAGAGGGAGCGGATATTTTTATTCATTATCTCAATGATGTTGACAGGGGTATAAAACCGCGGAAATATGGCGCAGGCTTAAATTGATCAAAGTACGCGCAAAGTACACACTTTGATCTGACATTTACCTTAAAGCTAAAATGGGGGCTCCTCTCTAAAGATAT
>NZ_CDRUHA020000066.1:0-23562 GCF_977063405.2 Legionella stuttgartensis | reverse complement strand
CTTTAAGAATTTTTAGAAGATTTAAAATGGTTATATTGGCTTCGCCACGTTCCACAGTCCCGTAGTAACCCCGATTCATTTCGATGAAATTGGCAAAACCCTCTTGAGAAAAACCTTTCTCTTTTCTAATTTTGCGAATTTGTTTGCCTAGCAGAATTAAGTCGGTTTGTTTTTTCATTCAAGAAGCATATGTGCTATGCTTCATATATAGCCACACGGTATGTCTATCATTTTTTGGTTTTTTAGGAAATGGTAAAAATAAATTTCTATCTTGTTAATTTTTAACCCTGTAAACAATAGTTATTTGAACTATATTGATACGATTAGAAGAAGAAAATAATACCTGGCTCAGTGAAGAGTGATCAGGAATTAGAGAGGGATAGAGTCTTTAGTTAAATTGAGTAAGAACGCACGGAATTTTTATCTGTAAGTAAACCAATTTTAGTATTGAGAAATGACATTCTACTTAATTAAAAGGGATTTAAAGATTATTTTTATGCTGGAGACCATAAATGAAGGGCATCGTTTTTACCTCCTTAAATGACATGATTATAGAAAAATATGGAATAGAACTATGGGATGAATTAGTCACCTCGCTGGACCTTCCTAGCGGTGGGAGTTACACAGCAGGCGGTACTTATTCCGATATAGAATTCCTACAATTAATTCAGGCCACAGCGAAGAAGACAAATCAGCAAGCTTCTGTTTTTTTAGAGTCCTTTGGTGAATACATGTTTCCTATCTTATCGAGTAAGTATTCATTTTTTTTAAAACAGGACATGACATTAAAAGAGTTTTTAAAAAGTATTGATGGAACCATTCATGTGGAAGTGGAAAAGTTATACCCGGATGAAACATTACCTACCATTCGCTATGAAGAGCCGGCTTCAAACCAACTGGTTATGTTGTATCGATCCCACAGAAGACTCTGTCATTTTGCCATTGGTCTCATCCAAGGGGCAGCTCAACATTTTAAAAAGAACATTATAATCAATCAGACGCACTGCATGTTAAAAAAAGATGATCATTGTCGTTTGGAGATTACCTTTGAGTGATGATAAAAAAACATTATTTGAGCGTTCCTATTATCGCGAAAGAAAAGCTCGCGAGAAAGCTGAATTATTGTTGGAAAATAAGACAAGGGAACTACATTTACTAAACCAGGATTTGGAAAAAAAGAATTCTGAATTGATAAAGACGCTAAAAGACTTAGAGAGAACACAAAAAAAATTATCGAAACTAGCGCATTTTGATGTATTAAGTCGATTACCCAATCGATTGCAGTTTGAACTGGATTTAAAACGTGAGATTGCCAGGTCAAAAAGATATGGTCGTCATCTGGCTCTGTTAAGCATTGATCTGGATTTTTTTAAAAATGTGAATGATCGCTTCGGCCATGATGTTGGTGATAGTCTATTACGTGAAGTAGCAAAGCGTCTCCGAGCAAGTATTCGTGAAGAAGATGGTGTGGCTCGATTAGGAGGAGATGAGTTTGCCGTGATTCTGACAGAAATTGATAACCCGCAACAGGCAAAATTAGTGGCCAATAATATGCTTCAAAGAATTGATAAGCCATTCCTTATCAAGGGCAATACAGTTATTATTGGAATAAGTATAGGGATCGCTTATTTTCCTGATGCAGGTGATGATTCCATGACGCTACGTAAGAATGCGGATATCGCTCTATACAATGCCAAGGAATGTGGTCGCAATAACTTCCAAATCTTTACCCCATCCCTTAGAAAGCAATATTCAAAACGTTTAGGAATGGGAACCGAGTTGCATCTTGCCTTGGAGCGACAA
Organism: Legionella stuttgartensis; assembly: GCF_977063405.2. NCBI lineage: Bacteria > Pseudomonadati > Pseudomonadota > Gammaproteobacteria > Legionellales > Legionellaceae > Legionella > Legionella stuttgartensis. The sequence goes on along the minus strand of NZ_CDRUHA020000066.1, from coordinate 21,759 downwards.
GAATTTTTTCTCGTTTATCAGCCCCGCGTTGATTTAAAAATGAATTCTATGATTGGGATGGAGGTTTTATTACGTTGGCAACATCCCAAGCGGGGTATTGTTTTTCCTGATGAATTCCTTTCTGTTGCAGAACATTTTAACTTGATTATTCCGATTGGTGAATGGGTCATACGAACAGCCTGCAGGCAGTACATGGATTGGAAAAAGAAATATGACGCGTTCAATGACACCTTAGCAATTAATATTTCTCTGAGTCAATTTCAACACAAAGGATTTCTTTTCTTTGTTAAGCAAATTTTACAAGAATATCAAATGCCATCCTATTTGTTAGAGCTTGAAATTACTGAAGCAACTGTGGTCGATTTTTTGGGAAAGATTGAGGACACATTAAGTGCACTTCGTACTATGGGGGTAAAACTTGCTTTTGATAATTTTGGATCAGGCTATTCCTTTTTATCTCACTTAAAAAATTCCCCAGTCCAATCCATCAAATTGAAACAAACCTTCATTGAAGATACTCATCTCAGAGAAAATGACAATTTAATTATCAAATCGACGATTGCTTTGTCGAAAGAGTTAGGATTGAATGTGGTGGTGGGTGGTGTAGAAACAGAAGAACAACTCAATTTTTTACGGTCAAGTCACTGCTTAGAAGTACAAGGCTATTACAGCAGTAAACCTTTAACCGTGGGACAAATGACACAATTTATCGCTGGAAGGAACTGCAAAGAAATGTAGTTTCGCCTTGTTTCATTCCCCATCGAGAAGCAACACCAATTGGGCTACGAAATAGTGAGTGATTGAGCCCAAAGACAATATTGGGTATTTTTTATAGGAAAAAAATAGAAACGCTGTCTGTCATAGGAAATCTACAAGATGGCATTTTTTCACTTTTTATTCCTTAAAGAGCGACTCCTAAGTGGTATTATTGATGGGTTAAATTTTGTGCTATTCTGTATTATATCTTGTTGATTATAGGGCGTAATGCCAGGGATGTCATTCATGAAGGGACTAGAAAAACAATGCTGTCCTAAGGAAAGGATACTCACTCGGAACCAAGAATTGCAAGAAGAGGTGAATCTCTCTTGTTGTGCACCTGCTGATAGGAGTACTCTCGATAGCTTTTTTCCTTTTTTAACTCAATTAATGCACGCTAACTTGGCTAAATGGACGGCAGGAATAAGTCCTGCTGCCCTCGGTTCTTCCTACTCCACCTGGCTTTGGCAATTGGCCCAATCCCCTGGGGTTTTGTGGGAACTTGCTTTTTATCCAGTTTTTCATGCCAAGGATTGCGTTAATAATATCATTTGCGTCGAGCGTGCTGCTGGTGGTAAAGACGTGCGTTTTAAAAAGGACAGTTGGCAGCCTATGCCTTGGCGTTTATTTGCCGAAGGATTTTTGCAGATGGAGGATTGGTGGCGACGCGCCACAACGGACGTGCCAGGATTGCCCAACCATGTGGAACGTACCGTTTCATTCTGGACACGTCAATGCCTTGATGCTCTGTCCCCTTCCAATTTTGCTTGGTCTAATCCTGATTTGTTCCATGAAACTATGCGCACCGGAGGATTTAATCTCATTGAAGGCAGCCAAATCGCATTCGAAGATTGGTTAGAAAAGCTAGCGGGTGTACCGCCTACGGGCTCTGAACATTTTATCCCAGGTCAACACGTGGCCATTACACCAGGACGAGTCGTGTTTCAAAATCATTTGATTGAGCTCATTCAATACGAATCTCAAACTAAGACGGTGTATAAAGAGCCTATCTTAATCGTTCCCGCCTGGATTATGAAATATTATATTCTCGATTTATCGCCGCATAATTCCTTAGTGAAGTGGCTCGTAAGTCAGGGACATACCGTATTTATCATTTCTTGGCGCAATCCTGACAAAGAGGACCGTGATTTAGGGATGGATGATTATTATAGGCAAGGAGCTATGGCTGCTATTGATACAGTATCGACCCTTTTGCCAGAAACCAAAATCAATCTGATGGGGTATTGTTTAGGTGGCACCTTGGCTATGATTACCGCATCCGCGATGGGAAGAGACAAAGATGAACGTTTAAACAGCTTGACACTTTTAGCCGCCCAAGGAGATTTCACTGAAGCCGGGGAATTAATGCTTTTTGTGACAGAAAGTCAAGTGGATTTTCTTAAAAGTATGATGAAGGAACAAGGGTATCTGGATACCAAGCAAATGGCTGGTTCTTTTCAGATGCTGCGCGCCTATGACTTAATATGGTCCAAAATGGTTCAAGACTACATGCATGGTATGCGGCGCGGGATGATTGATTTAACCGCTTGGAATGCGGATGCCACACGAATGCCTTATAAAATGCACAGTGAATACCTTGAAAAACTCTTCTTAAGGAATGATTTTGCCGAAGGGCGTTACACCGTAGAAGGAAAGCCGGTGGCTGCTGAGAACATCAAGTGGCCTGTTTTTGCGGTGAGTACTGAAAAAGACCATGTAGCACCCTGGCAATCCGTCTATAAAATCCATCTTATGACAAAAGGGGATGTGACCTTTGTTCTCACTGGTGGTGGGCATAATGCGGGCATCATCAGTGAGCCGGGTCACCCAGGACGCTCTTATCGTGTTCATGAGCAGAAACAAGGCGAGGCTTACTTAAATCCTGAAAGCTGGCTTACGATGGCAGAGAAGCGAGAGGACTCCTGGTGGCAAGCATGGCATGCGTGGCTAGTCCAGCAAAACGCTAAAAAACACATTGCGCCACCGGTCATGAATCCCTCACTGCCAGCGGCACCAGGAACTTATGTGCTTCAGAAATAGAACCCTCTTCTTGAACAATAAAAACGCTCAATGGCCTTTCGAGTGAGTTACATGTATTGCCCACCATTGACATCAAAATTGGCACCGGTAATAAAACCACTTTGCTCATCTGCAAGGAAAGCAACAATACGAGCAATTTCCTGAGGTTTGCCTAATCGTCCCACAGGAATTTGGGCAACAATTGCTTCTAAAATGTCGTCCCTCAGAGAGGCGAGCATCTCGGTATTAATATAGCCAGGGGAGACAGTATTCACCGTAATGCCTTTCTTTGCGACTTCTTGTGCCAGACTTTTAGTAAAACCGTATAATGCAGATTTTGTGGCGGCGTAATTACACTGGCCGAATTGACCTTTGCGTCCATTAACAGAAGAAATGATGATGATACGTCCATAATTATTGTCCAACATGCTAGATAACACAGTTTTCGTCATATTAAAGACACTATTCAAATTGGCATTGATGACACCCTGCCATTGTTCTTGGGTCATCTTTTTCAAAGTGGCATCGTTCGTCACACCGGCATTGTTCACTAGAATATCGATTTTGCCGTATTTTTCGATGACCAGTTCCGTCACTTTCTCACAATCATTGAAAGAAGAAATATCGGCGTAGACAATGTCGATATCAAAGCCTTGCATGGCTTGTTTTTTCTGCCACTCTTTCGCCAAGTCATGATTGCCCTGTTTAAAATAGCAGGCAATAACTTGATAATCTAACTTTTGCATTTCCTGGCATATGGCAGTACCAATACCACCAGTGCCCCCTGTGACTAAAGCAACTCGTTGATTCACTTCTTTCCTCCTTGATGGTTTTAAACAGTAAAAAAATAAGTGTTATTGTCATCAGTTAATGGTCTTGCCTAGACCTAATGGTGGTCATTTATTTGATAACTTCTACTTCCTCGGCCTGAGGTCCTTTCTGTCCTTTTCCCATTTTAAAAAGAACAGTTGCACCATCAGGAAGTGTTTTAAAGCCGCTGCTTTGAATCGAACTAAAGTGGACAAAGTAGTCTTTACCACTGCTTTCAATAAAACCAAATCCCTTGTCTTTATTAAACCATTTGACTTTACCACGAATTTTATTAGTCATTTTTGTTTATTTCCTTAATAATGTAGGATAGAGTGTCCTGCGATGTGGTTCTCTGTGTCAATAGTTGTTAATCTGATCGTTCATAGTCGTTTAATTAGTGGAGTCAGTGGACTCTCCAGTCTCTCCCTTTATCTTTTTCAACAAAACTACTTTATCACACTGAATCTCAATGGTATTTGTTTTAGCAGTAGATACCCCCCAGCATCTTAGCCTTTTTCCCTCTTTATTGATGAATAGCACGTGAATAACCAAATTGCTCCCATAGGTGTTGTCGATGGTGATGTCTTGAGCATCATTCGTTTTTGTCAAAAGTCTTCCCAGTGAATTGCCACCACGGTGGAACTCTATTAATACTTCAGCATTGAATAAGGACACATTGTTTATTTTGGAATTCTTGTGGTATTGGAGGTGATAGGATTGCATGCCAGCATAGGCATTGAGTGTCGTGCAGGAAAAAATTGCCGCAAAAATAATTTTAAGAAGGAGTATTTTTTTTATTTTAAATGACATAATATCGTTCATGTGATTCCTATCCTTATTCTTACCCATGTTCTTTTACTATTTTGTCATAAAACTTTTACATACCCAATCTTTAATAGCATAATTCCATTTTTGTCATAATGGCTTAGTATGTACGTCGGAGCTATTTTCGGGCAACATTTTAGTTAATTTAAATATCTAAGAATATGAATATAAATCAAAATAGCTAATCAATTATTTTCGATATTGATGCAAGACACGTTTAAAACACTATAAAAAATATTTATGCTCAATTAAAATACTTTGAGGATCTACAGTTTGTTTTGCTCTTATTAGTCAAAGACTTAAAAAATAAAGGTGGTGATCCGGGTATTCAATGGCCTAACCATAAAAAATTCAAAGGATTGAAAAGTCAGAGAAAAAGTGATGATTGGCGCCACTGTCATCTTCAGAAAGGAAATCCTACCTATGTATGTTGTTGGAAAGTTTTTGAAGATACTCAAATGATAGAGATATATTATGTTGGGACCACACGAAAATGCCCCTTACTGAAAAAGATGCAATAAAAGCGAAAATCAAAGAAGATCTTTCTGAATTTAAGAGATTCTATCTAAAAAATAGAGATAGATGATTTATCATTTATTAGAGAACTTCAAAATGAATTTGAATATTTATTACATCAGACAAGTATCGAGGCAATTCCCGCAGATGAAGCTTTTAAAAATTTAACAGAACGTTATGGTAAGGCCGGTGCTTTATTGAAAGGGATTCGTATTCGGGAGGGGTTGAATCAAACTGAGTTTGCCAAATTAATCGGCACAACCCAAGCAAACTTATCCTCCATGGAAAATGGAACACGTCCAATTGGAAAAACAAAGTTAAGATTATTGCTGAAAAATCTGGCGTTGATTATCAGTATTTCCTATAAAATTTTCCTTAAGTCGGTTAGTCGTTTCATTACTCCCCATACCCCTGTAATGAGTTATTGTTTCTTAGTCAAGAAAAAATGACCTTTATATTTTACGTATGAGGCGCGATCGACTGCTTCTTAATATCATACGATATATTCTTATTGTATCGTCTAAAAATGACCTTAAATTTTGTTTTTAAAGCGATTGCACATTAAATGAGTTATTTTGCTTAAAAAAAGAACGAAATCTGTTGCTGAGTTGGATGTCCAAGTGGATTGGTACTGAGTTGTGGTCGCTGTTTTATTATTAAAGATTTATGTCTTTTTGTTGAGGAAGTTGGGAGTTCAGTAATAGTCGATATGGAGAGCAAATAAATGAAATTAGGTTTGCTGAAATAGGCTGTCACACAATAGCCTCGCTGGTAACGCATTTTGATCATCGTGCAGAATCGATCAAATGCTTCTTCGTAATTTGGAAAAGCAATCGTGCGACTTTGACCAAGTTTCGATTGCTTTCGGCCATTGATAGCCACGATTATCCAGTCCTTGAGTAAATCTTGCTGCAGATGAAGTTCATAATATCGTGTCTCTTTTTCAAATCGCACCATTTGCCCAGAGCAAGTGGAAAAATTAATAAGATGTAGAAAAGGTAGGGTGGCGAACCAAGTCAGCATTAACATTAAAAAAGCGCCAGGTTAGCAATTCTCTTCAGCCGATCAGGATTATCTTCGACATAAATCGCCGTGGTTACAATGCTCGCATGGCCAGCCAAGCGTGATACGGCTTTGATGTCTGCTCCTTGTTCAATGAGGCGGGTGATAAACGTGCGACGACCTGAGTGAGAGCTTGCACCCACGATACCGGCCTGGTCATAGAGTGACTTAAACCATTTTTGTAAAGCATTCGGCGTAAACCGACTTTTGCGTTGAGTTTGAAAAAGAGGTTTATCACGAGAGAGAGGCTTTAAGTCGTTAAGGTGTGTTTGCAGCGCTTCACACAATTTTTTATTGGTTAAATAAGCATAGCGTTGTTTTTCACCTTTGGTCATTGACCGTTTTAAACAAATTTCATCCAGCAATTGATAATGAGGGTTAGCCACATCGGCGATACAAAGAGACGCGATTTCTTTGACGCGCAGTCCTAAACCAAACGAACAATACACCATGGCGACATTTCGCGTGCCCATTGATCCATTTTTAGCCACGATAAGTAACCGTTTAAATTCCGCCTCATTTAAAACACGTGCTTTACCTTCTCGTGGCATAAAAACTCACTCATTCCTGATTTATTAATATATTAACTAAATTAGGCACTCTTGGCAAAAATAAGCGATTAGCAAAAATTGTCCAATCGCAAAAACCCTTGTCAGCATTGAACAGGTCCTCTTTTGTATATAAGAGGATGTGTTTTTTAAGTTTTTTGATAGTGTAGTTTTAAGTAGCAATTGTGAATTACATTAGAGTTGGGTTCAATTGACAAGTACACTAAATTGGTGTACTATTTATATAAATAATAATATAGGCATTTTAAATTGATAAAACCTTGTCAAATCGAGCTAACTAAAGGCGCTCAGAAAGATTTAACAAAAATACCACAATATATTAAAGAGAAGTTGCTGTTATGGGTTGATTCGGCTGAGCGATTAGGTATTCAAAAAATAAGAACAATACCTGGGTTTCATGATGAACCATTAAAAGGAGATCGCCAAGGACAACGTTCAATTAGATTAAATAAGGCATATCGAGCGATATACATTGAAAATGAACAAAAGGAAATTATAATTATTTCTATAGTTGAGGTGAATAAACATGAGTACTAATGCAAGAAAGTATTTAGAGAAATTAATAGGGCGTATGTCCTTAGGAAAGGCTATTCGTGCTATTCGTCAAGGAGAGGAGGAGAGTCAGATAGATTTTGCTCAACGTCTTGGTGTTTCTAAACAATATTTATGTGATTTAGAGCATGATAGAAAGATTGTGAGTGCAAAAAAAGCCAAACAATTCGCTGAAATCCTTGGTTATTCACCAGAGCATTTTATAGCATTAGCGTTTCAAGACTCTCTCGAACATGACGGTATACATATGCAAGTTGAGGTTAGAGCTGCTTAACTCTAGTGTATGATTTTAGAAATGAAGGTAGGATATCTCTGTAGATTAGTAGCAGAATTAGGATATCGAAAAATGAGCAATGTATCATACTGGGTATATATTTTACTTTGCGAAAACCATACCTATTATACAGGTTATACGAATGATCTAGAAAAGAGATACACGTCGCATGTTGAAGGTACAGGTCGTTGTAAATACACGAGAAGTTTTAAGCCCATAAAAATCGCTCAGTCCTGGGAAATTAAAGAGGGCAAATTAAAAGCAATGCAAGTAGAGCGTTATATTAAAAAGTTATCTCGCGTTGACAAAGATAAACTTATTAACAATCCTAATTTACTTGAGCAAATCTAAAATAAACAAATGAACGCAGGGCAAGATGGCAGTATAAGAACCAAAAATCAATTGATTAAGGTCTGATTACTGTCATCAGACCTTAATAGTTGAATTTAACGGAAGAGTGAACATTACTCCTCTAAGTTTTTTAAAAATTTTATGAGATCAATAACTTATTACAGTTAAATTGTCTCACCACTGGTGAGACAATTTATTTTCATCATCATCAAACAGGTGGTGCAGCCAAGATACTTTGATAATGTGAAACTGACTATATAAAGTGTTCATTAGTAATTTGGTTTTCAACATCAGGCTCAATTGCTGTTAATATTTTAATTTTTTCTTCTAATGCTTTAATGAATTCCTCTTCTTTTATATATTGAATGGGCATTTTAAAACCAAGATGTGTAGCTATATATTGCAGAGAGCGGGTACAGTTTTCTGAATAAGGAAATTTTATAGTGTTTTTTATGGCTGCACAGAACGAATAAAAAAGAAAAAGACTTATAATTATTAAAGCCAGCATACCTAACGAATTATACTTGTTCATCAAACGGTTATTATCACATCTTTGGCGCCGTATCTCATACCGCCCATCAAACAGAGCAAAAGAATAGTCTTCTTTTTTAACAGATTGCTCTACTTCAGCCATATCCATAAAAATCCTGTTCGGGTGATCACCCCAGACAAATTGACGCCTTTGTTGTGCTATCCCATTATCAGACTCTTCATACGAAATTTTTTTATCAAAAAATAAGCTACTATAATGGGTGTTTATTTCTTCTGTTGTACGGCTTTGCTGTTTGGTGAATCCTTGCAAAATTTTATGTAGATTTCTCTTTATAACATCATCCAAATCACTTATCTCAGCATTAAGCTGCTGTATTCTTAATTCCATATTTTCTAATTCTTCACGATACTTTTTCTCACGCTTATCGAACTTCTGGGAAGTATAATTCATGAAAGGCTCATATAAACCCAAGTAAAGAGCGCCCAGAGATACAAAAAAACCAATAGTAAAATTAATTTGAATAATTTTTCGTTGTTTTCTTGCTCTGTTTAAAAAATCAAGACATTGTTGAAACTCTTTTAAAGTGGGTTGTGTACGTCCAGTCATAATTAAGTCCAAAATTTTTCTAACATTTTAATCTCACTAAGAGATTTTCAAAATGTATTAAACAACTTTTTTATTCGATAATTATGCAAGGCACTTTATGAAAGATTCAGGTGAATTTTTAAGGGTTTGATTCACGAAAAGTAGACTTTAAGCAGAAAACTGAACTACTTGAAAAACAAATTTATTTATCCTCATAACAGTAATATTCGCAAAACCCCATTTTATAAACTTTCTAACTACCTTGTAAAAAGATGGATAAGTATAGTTTTGAAATTCATGCTTACCTAAAATATAACAATATATATGTATCTATAACAAAAAATGTGTATACTTGGTTATAGATACATATATTTTGATATAAATATTATGAATCCCATTAAAAATCCATTTTCTCCTGGGGCAGGATCACCACCACCGGAACTTGTTGGTCGTGAAGAAATCCTTAGCCAAAGTAATATATTATTACAGCGCATTTTAAAGAAACGCTCAGAAAAAAGCTTTTTGTTAACAGGGCTTCGAGGGGTTGGTAAAACCGTATTACTTAACGAAATTGAAAGACAGGCGGAGACAGCAGGGTATAAAACTATTTTAATAGAGGCACATGAAGGGAAGTCCTTAGGTGCATTATTGATTCCACATTTAAAACGTCTACTGTTTGATCTAGATAGACTATCTGGGGTAGGAGATAAAGTTCGTAGAGGCCTCGGTGTTCTAAAGAGTTTTATAAGTACAATAAAAATTAAAGTTGGTGATGTTGAGTTTGGATTAGGTATAGATCCCGAGTTAGGTGCCGCAGATAGCGGTGACATAGAAGTGGATCTACCGAATCTTTTTGTAGCCCTTGCAGAAGCCGCTGAGGAAAGGGGCGCAGCTGTTGCTATTCTTATAGATGAAATTCAGTATTTTAGTATTAATGAAATTAGCGCTTTAATAATGGCAATGCATAAAATGCAACAGAAAAGATTGCCATTGATTTTGATCGGTGCCGGGCTTCCAATTTTACCCGCTTTAGCTGGTGATTCAAAATCATATGCCGAACGTCTTTTTCAATTTCCCAATATAGGACCATTGTCAGAGGTAGATGCAAATAAAGCTCTTCAGGATCCGGTAAATGAGGTTGATGTAGAATTTACAGTGGAGGCCTTAAAAGAAATATATGAGTTAACAAAAGGGTATCCCTATTTTTTACAGGAGTGGGGTTATCAATCTTGGAATTATGCCAAAGATTCTCCAATAGATCTCCAAGATGTGAAGGATGCAACTTCTTTGGTAATTAGACGATTAGATGAGAATTTTTTTCGAGTCAGGTTTGATCGGTTAACTCCTAGTGAACAAAACTATCTTAGAGGTATGGCTGAAATTGGGGCTGGACCAAAAAGAACTGGAGATATTGCAGAGATATTAGGAAAAAGTGTATCAAGCTTAGGTCCCGTAAGAGATAGATTGATTAAGAAAGGTATGATCTATAGCCCTAGTCATGGAGAAATGGCTTTTACCGTACCTTTGTTTGATGAGTATATGAAAAGAATAATACCAACTTTTAACAAATCTTAATGGTCTGGTGTGATGAAATAGAGTTCTTCTAAATAGGAAATAAATGAAACCAATTATTAAAGACTTAAGTGTCATTATTCTCATTGGCTTGCTTCTGCTTTGGGGTTTCTTGGCGGCAATTGAGCGATTGGTATTTTTTAATACGAATCTATACCCCGATTTTTTAGTAAGTAAAACGATTTCTTTAGAATCAAAAGAGAAGATGTTTGAGCTGATTAAATTAACTTGCCCTCAGGGTGGTGCTGATAGTATTGAGCGAGATGACGTGCTTTATTTTCGGTGTGGTCTCTTATGGCCAAAATCACAAGTAACGAAAGTATATCTTGTTAATAAATCAAATTCAGATGAATCGAATAAAAATTAAATACTAGCCACCATTATAAAATGTATAAAAAGAAGGTCTGATTATTTTCCTTAAGTCTAGTAATCGTGATAATCAGACCTAACTATTTGATTTATAATAATATTCTACTGCTAGTCACCGCAAATGACAACTACAAATAATTGAATACAGACATAATTTTCAAATTAAGAAATTGCGTGGGTTCTCATTAGCTCTAAGGTTTTAATATTTTCTTCTTCATCTTCACGGATGAGTCGTTCTATCAATCGTGTGGGAAACTTTAATGTTTTGGCGATTATAAAAGGAGATTGTTTTTCTTGATAATGTAATTCCAATACTTCTTTTTTATTAATGGAAGCAAGGAATTCAAGATAAAACTCTTCTTCTGCAGAAATTTGTTCTGAATCATGTTCTTCCATAAGAGATTTAATAAGATTTTTTTCTTCCTCATCAGTGGGTATTAAATCGAATATTGAACTTACTATTAATTGATTCATCTCTTTAGCCTGTTTTATAAATTGTAACTCTTCCTTTGGAATTGATTGGCCTGTAACAGCGCTCTTATGGGCTATGTTTAAAGCTATGTCAATATGATGTAGAAAAGTTCTAATATTATCTTTTTTATCAAAACTATTTTGTGAACTAAAATATAACTTAGCTTTTATATAGTAATAGCGATCCTTATCTAATCGCCTCCATTTTTTTGTGTTTGGATTTGCAAGCCATGAATTGAGTGTCGCAACACTTACATTGGCTAGTTCGGCAAGTTTTTCAGCAGTAATGTTTTCTTTTTTCTTTAATTCAATTAATAGATGATTATAGGATTTTTTATTTTTAAGAAGCATTTTTATTTATAGAGCAAATTGATACAAAGTATCATTTTATATCAATTGATACTTTGTATCAATTGAATTGAGGTTATTAATTATTTACCTATATTCACCACCAAGTGTGACCATAATTCATAAATAATTTGCCGTGATTCCTGATTTAAAATTTATTGGGCTTGTACAAAATTGAGCGTTTGGGTTTTTCAAGAAATTTTTGATCGTCTTCTGGGTCAAAAAATAAGGTTATGGATTTAAAAAAGTGAGGGTAAGTTTAAGAGTGTTCCGAGGAGACAGGCCACCTCCTTGTGGCAATGCATCATCCATGATGCTTTCAAATAATCCCTATAGGACATCCGCTGTCTTTCCTCGTACTGATTCAATCATAGCTCATAACTCTAAATTGGCACACTCAAAATGGCGCAAATTCTCGTAAGAGATTTCTTGATTTTAATGGTTTATAACTAAACGAAAGCCATCCAGAGGTGACTTTATATAGAGAGTTATTGAAGATTTGTAAGCTATTTATTTAGCAATAATAATGAATGCAAATGGGTTTGTGTCTCAACTGGTTGTGGTTTCTTTTGAAAAATCCAAATCAAGCCTAATAGAATAATTCCCAACCAAGTTATGGATTTGATCCATGAGACATAATAATAAAGCTGTATAAATTGTTGAGGCTGATTTAGATGGGGAATTGCATTAGGAGCTGAAAATAAACTGAGATTATTACTTATAATAACGGGGGATGTAAAAAGGAAAAATCCTTTTAAAATAGACTCATAATTCTTCATTTTAACGGAAGAAAGAATAATCAAAACAAGCGCAGGCGCTAGCAGCAAAGCAAACCTTAGCCAGTAAAAAGAATGGGTTATTGGGATAAATAAATCGCTATAAGAAGAGAATACCCCTGATTTTAGAGCGGTTTCAAATGAAAGCGACAAATAAGACAAAACTAACAGTAAAAACGATAAAGAGTGTATTAGTGTTTTTAAATGGATGCGCATAATAATAGTTTCCTTTTTGAGGCAGGTGTGAACTGCGTTTCAACTCACCTCTTATTCTTTAGGATATAGTGCTCTTCCAGAAACAGTTGCTATTGCTTGTATTGGAATCGCATGTTTCTCATCATTAAAACAACTTAAGCTGATGATGTTAGCTATAGCAGTTGCAGTATCGTAATCAGGTATAATATGTGTATCTGACGAGGCGATACAAGATGTATTTCCAATGAATAATTTAAAACGTCCATGTCCCAGTTTTTCTGATGCGTCAAATGGATCTAGCGTAACTCCTGATAAAACTGTTCCAGGAGATACTGTTTTTTCTTTGTGAACCTTATCAGATGGAAGCTTAAATTGTTTTGTAACTATAATGTGCGCCGTTTTACCTGCTTCTACATAAATTCTATTGGGTTTTTCTGATGAAACTGGAGCGATATTGTTTGTTTTTCCTTTTGCTGAAAGGTCTTCAGGCATTGGACCGATAATTTTTAGCTCTGGTGAAGCCCAGTAGATGGCTTTATTATTTCCCAAAAGTTTGTAAGGCAAAAACACTACATCATGTTTCCCCATATTCCAAAAGACACCACAAAATAGATGCTTATCACCTATTGTAGAGCGGTTTAATAAATTACCTTTGCTATCTGTAAAGCGATCGCAATAATGGTTATTTTGGGTCTTTGGCACTTTTAATGGTGAGTACGCTAATTGAATTTCACCATTGGCACCCATAAGAAACAATTGCCGTGAAGCAGTCGCATAGAAATCATAACTCAATTTAGCAATGAATGGAGATAAAAACAGCACCAAGATCCCTAGCTTTATACCCAAACGCCGCGATGATTTTTCATTGAAAATAGAAAATAGAATGCACCACGTAAGCACAAGCCCCAGAACAATGATATAACCGTTAGTAGATGTTAAGAACACTATCAATACCTCTCTTCTAAAAACCATCTATGCAAATGGTTACCATTTTATCATATTATTTTTTATAACATTTAATCTTATTAATTAACTCATTTTTATTGAGTGCATCTATTTTATGTATGATCTCCTCTGGATTATGCCCTTGATCGAGCAATTGTTTAGCCCATAACATAAACACATCATCCTCGGTGAGAATTTTAAAAAGAATATCGTTTTTTTCATTGAGCAATACTTCAACTGCACAGGCCACAAGCCATTTTGAGGGGGTTGTTTCTCCGCTAGCCATGCCTTTAACAGCCATAGGAGAATAGCTTTTATCTTTATCAAATAAGGTTATTGCTTTGTGATGCAATTTCTCAGAACGATTAACAACGGCTTGTAATTCTGAAAAAATTGATTTTATTTGATTACTAAAATCTTGCTTTTTATATTCGGCAAGGTTTACTTGATTCAGTAACGTTAAAGCATGTTCTTTGCTGGAACCTGATAGCTTCCCTACCGCAATCTTAATTTGCTGTATCATACTGCTAACCATAGGTTCAAAGATGTTTAACTCCACTTTTTGCTCGTCACAAATAATTTCAATCTGCTCCAAAACTTCGATAAATTCATACGGTAATCGAAAACGCAAATCGAGCAACGTGCTTGTTGGTGAAGGATGCAAGTGCTGATGAATGGCCTTAAGATTTTGCATGAACTGTTTTAATTCAATTGTTTGATTAATTGAAAGATTATTCCAACCATCGAATAAATCCGGCTCATTCATATGAAAAGAACCATAAATGTTCTTACCATCCGTTGATTTGACGTAAACCCTTGAGGGTCTACGCAAATTTTGTTTCACTTCGAATCGCAATAATTTTTTCATTAAGAAGCCTCTAATAAAATAAGTGATGAGTTGTTGCAGTATTGCAATGCACAGTCTTTTGCATCGTTAAATCGCGTGTACGTTTTGTTTGTTGTCAAATGAATGTAGTATTTTTACCAGATTGTTTGTAATCGTATTTAGAACGAAATGCAAACATGGACGTATTAATGAATCCTCCCAATAAATAGGTTTTCATTACTGGAGTTATTGCTGTTGTATCCTGTTTTGTTGCATCAAAATATCGATCTAATAAATGGTGTTCGTTTAATTCATAAAAGTTTCTTAGTTTTTGTAATCGATGGCCATGATAATGCATGAAATAAGGAACACCGGAAATAGTTATTTTTCTGGTACGTGTAGTGTACTGACTATAGAAAGTTGCTCTTCGCAAAGAATAATAAGGTTTGAAAGCATGCAATACAGGCACTGTTGTATTTTGCCCGTACAGGTAAATAAGGTTATTAAATTGAGCATCAAGGATGGCTTTTTGAGTTCGTGCATCCAATAATTTATTTTTTATTGTCTCTAAAGAATAAATCATCGCCTCAATACCCTGTTGATTCATCTCAGGAATATCCCCCAGAAAAAATTCTACCTGATAATCTAAACGCTCTAATCGCCTTAGTGCATTGCACAGCTGGGGGTAATGAACAAGGGTATTTAATTCCAGATAAGTGCCGATGGCTTCTCTAATGGACAACCTATTCCAATAGGAATAAGAAATATCCTGATTTCTGGTAGATGAAAATGTAAACATTAACGCTCTTAATAAATCGTTTAAAGAAAAGGCCAGCTCAAGTGGTGCATTGGTTTGATTTAGATGAATCATAATTACCTCGTTTTCTTTTATTGTCCTAATGACACTACTACTTAGTTTATTTACAAGAACCAAATTTGTCAATAAATAAAATCTATAAAAAAGATAAAATAAATGCATCTATTATATTGACTATTTTGTTATGGTCTGCCATACTATAGATGTTCACTTAGGAACATAATAGATAAAATAAGGAATAAATCATGATTAAACACCCTCTTCAAATCGGTTCTATCCTCTATGCTTCGTGGGGTTACGAACAAACTAACATTGATTTTTATCAGGTCATTGATCTAATTGGAACTTCCACTGTAGTACTCAGAGAAATTGCACAAGAAAAAATCACTGAAAGAAACGATGCTTTTTGCGGAAAAACAAAAGCCAAACCTAATTGTTTTATTGATGAACCCTTTAGAAAAAGAGCAAACGCGCAAGGCAGAGTACGCATGAACTCCTTCTCTCATGCCAGCCTTTGGGATGGTGCCCCTCTTTATTATTCCTCTTATCATTAGACTTCGAAAATGCTCCCTGCATAAGCAGGGAGTTACCACTAATTAACTGTTTAATAAAAAAATGGGGGATTTTGATGAGCAATATATCAACAGCCGGAACAAATAGTTTAGTACAAGAAATCAGCATCGTTTGGTCTATAGAAGATGTGTTGGATGTGAGGCCACTACTTAGCAAAGAGCAAGCAAGTATCGTATTACAACATCTTAAAAAAAATCATGATGCCACCATAGGCATTAATTGGGATGTGTTAGAAATCGTTTCAGACGATTTATTCTTAAAGCCGATTAGAGTGATTAAAACACTTCGTTATAAAGAACACGAAATAGAAATTAGTTATCAAGAATCCGATGAACGCTATATAGCGGATATTCGCATCGATGATTGTGATGGCCATACCGTCCAAGGATTTTGTGGTTTAAATACCGAATCAGAGGCCATTTCTGTAGCTCAAGCCTTTATTGATGGGTTGCACTATACCGAAGAAGAAGAGTAATCCAATTAAGTAGGCTGGATTTTTTCTAGCCTACTCACCTATTAGGAGAAAACACAATGGATTATTTAAATTTATGGGAGCAGTTAGGGGATGTATCAATAAACGATGAGGATGAAATTGAAGAAGATTTTCTTCATTTTGCAAAAGGAACGAATAGATTCGAACTCTGGAAATGGTTTGATGAACAATTACCCAAAGGAATCGCACATGAGTTATTAAGAAGTCATAATTATTTAATTGCTATAAATAGGATTTTTGCCCTCACCCTATTCATGGGGGTTTTTTTATCCTATCCTGCTCATTCAGGGCCTTCTAAATCATTTAGAGTAGCTCATACCCATGGGAAGACGAAACCGCAGCGAATATCGCCTACGGTAAAACATTCTAAATTTTTAACTGGGTTAGCTGCAGGCTCTATTTTATTTTCGCAGAAGGGGCATCCATTCTCTTACAATGAACCGAATTTTGAGTCATCTGATGGCGAGCTGTATAGTGAATACGAGCGCAATAATCAATTATTGGCTCAAGGTGGCTTACCTCAGGTAAAACGCAGACAGATCCTTTATGAGCTCAGGTTTTCAGATGAAAGCCCAAAACCAATAAGTGATTTTGATGTGGTAAATATTAATGAAATGAAACCCAATAACGCACATCCCTATCAATTTACTTATTCAGAAACATGGGGAGATAACCCCATTAAAGTAACTTTAAGAGATAAAAAAGATAAAAAGCTCGTATTAAAATTATCCCATTCCTACTATGTGCCAAATGCAGCAAGAAAAGATCTTTTTGAATCCATGCGAGAAAAATTGGAATATGCATTGCCATTTCTATTCTTGCCGTTACTACTGAATTTCTTTTTTCTAATAAGGAGCTATAAATGATGATTGAACTATTAATTGGTATCGCTGTTCTCTTGTTAATCTTTATTTTAACAGGCCTGTTTATTGTCAAACAACAAGAAGTTGCACTTATTGAGCGCTTAGGAAAATATCACTCTATTGCACGTGCGGGGCTTAATTTTAAAATACCCTTTATTGATTGGATTGCCGGTAAGTTATCGTTACGAATTCAACAATTAGATGTCAAAGTCGAAACCAAGACAAAAGATAATGTGATTGTCCAGATTCAAGTTTCCGTGCAATATCGCATCAAAGATGACGGAGTTTATGATGCTTACTATAAATTGGAAGACCCTTCTCAACAAATTACAGCCTATGTTCTTGATCTCGTTCGCTCTGAAACACCAACTATGATCTTGGATGATATTTTTGAAAAAAAAGACAGCATTGCTAATGCCGTTAAAAGCCATTTAAGCGAGACCATGCAAGACTTTGGATTTGAAATTGTCAAAGCATTAGTAACGAACATAGAGTTAGAAATGAAAGTAAAAAATGCAATGAATGAAATTAACGAACAACAACGATTGCAAGTTGCAGCTCAAGCCAAGGGAGAAGCAGAGAAAATATTGATAGTCAAAAAGGCGGAGGCAGAAGCAGAAAGCAAGCGGTTACAAGGCGAAGGAACAGCCAATCAACGAAAAGCAATTATCGATGGGCTAAGCCATTCTGTAGAAGATTTCCAAAAATCCGTACCCGGGGTATCGTCTGCAGATATAATGAACTTGGTATTGATTACTCAATATTTTGATACATTAAAAGAAATAGGCTCACATAACAAATCCAGTACAATCTTATTGCCGCAGTTACCGAATGATATCGCATCGCAATTGCAGCAAAGTATTATAACCGGCAATGTAGCTAGTGCAGACATAAAAAATTAATAACGGAGTTACTGGGGTTATGCTCTATAACCCCAGTAACAAAAGGTATTAGATGTTTCCATCAGGCGTTATCGAATTGGTTTATTGAGATTATTATTCCAACAGCCACAAGCCATCTTGTTTCCAATGCTCAGAAAATCCCATTTTTGAAAAGGGTATAGAAGGATGATTTTGCATAAGAAGAAACAATTGTTTGCGCCAATGATTGCCTGGCGAGCTGTTTTTTAATCATTCATGAATAATATAAGCTTGTAGATAGAAAGGACTCTCGTTATGTTCAAAAGATATTGTTATTTCTGAAACCTTGGGTTTATTGACGAAAAACCGATTCCATAAGCGAGAATGGTGAGCACATAAATTTCTGGTATAAGTCAATGAGCGCATCCATGATTTGATAATTTCACTATATTGTCCAAGAGTATCACCAATTTCTTTTCTTACAGTACGATCTTTAATATTGGCATAGAGCTTGGACACTGTACCAAAAGAAATGCATTCCATGACCATCCAGCTTGGCGGGTGTTCTGGATGATGATATTTAGCATAATACGTTTTAATAAAGTCTTCGTGTGAACTTTCAGATATGATTTAACCTCCTCCAAAAACATTTGATATTGCTCAGCCGAAGAAAATAAATCCATGTTTAGATACCAATGTGCACCATACTTTAAACTCATGGCATTTGATATAGCGGTACGAAAAGACACTTCTATTCGCTCTAGGGCATCGATAACTAATAAGCGCAGCTCCCTATCAAATGCATACAAATTTAAAAATCCGAAAATCGTGTGTTGGGTTTAAATTGGTGAGAGCTTGTCGCAGAGCTAATTAGGCTTAAAATAAATCATCAAACGATAGTAACCAATGGTCGTCAAATACTGACTAGCTTCTTGCTCATTATCCAGCAACAGCCCTTTTTGTCGTAAGTGATGTATTTGTTCTGGTATGGAAAGAGGTGGTTTATTAAAAACCATTTTTTGAATGCATAAAATAAATAACCCGCCCTGGTCCGCATTGTTAAGAGGCGTGGCGGGTATGGTTAATTACATTATAACCCGATTGCGCTCAAAATCAAATACGGTTGATTGTCATTGATGTAATTTTAACAGAATGTGCAACATAACTGAATCAAAGTACACGCCAATTACCCATAAGAATGTTATAATTAACCGATCGTTAAAAGTCCTCATTTAAATGATTTTTGATTTAGAAATTATGGTGGCAAGCAATGGATGTAAGTGTAAAAGAATTTTTGATAATGGTGTATATAGTTGGTGGTTTAATTACCTTAAGTTATTCCATCAACAGCTTTCTCAGTTTTCAACGCTTAAAAATATATTACAATAATGATTTGTTGCTAAAAAGACCTGATGTCAAACGCTATTTGATTCTTAAACCTCTCCTTTGGCCATATTTTTTGTTATCGAAAAAAGCCCTTTAGAGCGATTTTCCGAGCTATTTTTTAAACATTATGGTGATGAGGGACATACTTACTTTAGAAACCAAGGGCTTAAGAACTTTTTAAATGACCTATTCAAAGGAAAAAATCGTTATAAAAAGTATCAAATACAAACACTTTGCTGGCCAATTGAAAAAAATTCTCAAGATTGGATTGAACATAGGCGACTTTTTAAAGGAAATAGTTTTTATGCGCATATTATCTATATAAAAATGCAGAATGAATACCTTGTGCGAATCACTTGGGAAAAGGAAAGCGCCCCTCACCCTGTTGCATCTATAAGCAGGTTTGATCTAGATAAATGTCAAAGGATTAGCGAGTCTGAATTTAAAACAAGAATGCAACAAATCAATGCCAATGAAGCTAATAAATTACATCTTGGAATGAAATAGCATCCTCACGCAATAAATAACGTCAATTTAAAAGATGTATTTTATTGACAAAATCACCATTGTTTGCCATAATGTATTTGTTCACTTAGGAACATAATAGAAAACATTAAGGATAAAAAATGACAACAATCATTACTTCAAAATTAGTTTGCGATAAGCAACGCCTTTCTTTTTTACCTAAGCATTTTGGCACCATGATGATAAGAGCTGAACAAGCCATTTACAACACATTAAAAGTGATGTGCCCTACTTACGAAGGCGGCTATTGGCATTTTTATGAATTGAGCAATCGTGGTTTTTACTTGGCTCCTGACATGGACGAGCCACTCCCCATATATGTGGAAGGCAACGGATATGATGGAGAAGTGAGCGCGGATGCCGCTGGAATCATTACAACCCTATGTGTTCTTAATCAACTGTGTTGGAAAACTAAATCAGATAAAACAATCCAGCAATACTATTTATTGCGAGACTACATTGAATACCACAAAGAAGCTGCGGACATTTATGCAGCGATTGATTAAGCGAATTAAAACAGGCCGTAAACTTCAATTACGGCCTTTACATAAGGGGCGGTTCTATGAATATTATAGAAAAAATTACTCAAGCCATTTTTGAGGATGACGAAGATCCGAACAAACAATCTGAATACTTAATTGAAACATATTTAAACAGCGCCAATCAAATAGAAATTGATGCTATATTTGAGTGTTTATGCGGATACAGCTTAAAAACCCTAATCGGTAATTGCTCAGCATAATTTGCGATATTCGATTTAAGCTTAACGGCTGTTTATAGTTACATTACGTGATATTTTAAGTTCGTACACATTGATTAACGCCCTCACCAGACTGATTAGATTCAAGAGCCTGACTTTTCTGCTCTAATAGCTCCAGGCTGGCTTTTTTAGGTATGAATCGTGCCGGTACTATGAAATAAAAAACGTTAATATAAAGCGCATCTAAAAATGATAACCGAAAATTTCCTCTCTCTTGGGCAATAAGGCTAAATTCCTTCAACGAGATTAGCTCTGGAATTTCAGATGTATCCTTATAGTGCGCATTATAAGAAGAAATAATAAGCGTCAACAAAATGAATAAGGGAATTAAATAATAAAATGTGTGTTTAAAAATTATTTTTATATTCATATCCTAATCCAAATACTGTTAGAACCATCATTTAATGCATCGATCAGCAGACCATTACACCACTTACTTTAAATTGTTAACTATCTATTCCAATAATCAAATGAATTAAATTGGTTATTTGAATGCATATTGCTAACACTTGAATGATGATTAATATGATGCATGGAGTGATTGAAATTAAAACCAAATGGACTCCCTCCAGCATCATACGAACCAAGCATAGGCAACCCAGTAACTGGGTTTACTCTAAAGGTATTTAGTGAATGATTACTAACTAATTGTTGATGATTAATGGAAGAATGATCGCTCTGATTTACACCATGACCTTTAATAATATAAGGCAAAATATGCCGTTTAAAATATTCATTTTCCATATAATTAAAGTGTTCATCTTTTGATGCAATGGCTTTTTGATATTCAAGATAACCTGGTGGTGGTTCTAATACAAAATCTTTAATTCGGATGAGTAATTGTATTAATTTTTTTATACGATCAACTATCACATCCTTTTGAAAAAATAGTTTCATTTTTTTATCCTATTTAGATAGCTAATTTATTCCTTCACAAACGCGCAAAGGCATGCGCTCTTTATTTATTCCATAGTCCATTATTCTAACTATACTAATAATAGTACTTCACAAGAATTGTGCCTAGTTGTATTTTCTGATTCTAGTCGGGTAACAGGATCGAATTGCTCCGATCCCGTCCCCTAAGAACGTAACGTGCGACTTTCACCGCATTACGCTCAAGCCTTTCTAAGGCTATTCACCCAGCAGTTCATCACTTTCAATAACGTTT
>NZ_CDRUHA020000065.1:0-31910 GCF_977063405.2 Legionella stuttgartensis | reverse complement strand
TCATGGACTTGTCTTTATCAAAGTTAAGAAGCACATCAAATTCACTGATGTTGGGTGGTAGCGCATCTTCATCAAGCTCACTGCGCCCTGCCCGCTGCGCAATGGAAATCACTTGCGGATAGCGAAGTAATGCTTTTTGTACTTGTTGGCCTAAACGCATGGATTCATCAAGGGACGTTCCCGGCAACGTACTCATCACCACAATAAAGTTGCCCTCATGAAATTCCGGCAAGAAGGAGGTGCCAAAAAAAGGAAGTAAGGCCAAGGCAAAGACAAACGCCGATAAAGCCAATGCAAGCACTGTTTTACAATGTGCGATAGACCATTGGAGTGCTGTTAAAAAATGGTTCTTAAGCCATAGGACAAAGCGAGTTTCGGACTCCGCATCATGGTTAACTTCCTGTTCCACCGCATAATGCCGTTCCTTTTGCGATAAAGCATGCAAGCTCACTTCGGCATCGTGTTGTTTTTCTTGGCTACGTACTAACAAGAGATAGCATAAGGCGGGTACCATCGTGATGGACACCACTAAAGAACCTAATACCGAGGCAATATAAGCAATCGCTAAAGGACTAAAAATGTTCTCAGCAATACCTGATAAAAAGAAAATAGGCAAAAAGACCAGACTAATGATGATTGTGGCATAAACCACAGAACTTCGAATTTCCAAAACGGCATCAAAAACCACTTCCATGGTGGGTAAAGGATGCGCTTCCTGACGATTAATTCGTAAACGATGCACGACGTTTTCCACGGTAATGATGCCGTCATCCACCACTTCACCAATGGCGATCGCCATACCGCCTAAAGTCATGGAATTAATACCTATGCCAAAATAATGAAGAACTAGAATACCCACTACAAACGAAACCGGCATGGACAAAAAGGTAATAAACGAAGCACGCCAGTTCATCAAAAAAACAAAAAGAATGGCGATAACAATCACAGCCCCTTCAAGGAGTGCGCGAGTTAAATTTTGAATGGCGGATTCAATAAAATTGGCTTGGCGAAAGACATTAGTCCTTAAGGCCACATCGTGAGGTAAGGACTTTTTAATTTCAAAAAGCGCCTTTTCGACTTTCGCTGTGGTCGTGACCGTATCGGCTCCATAGGCTTTAGAAATAGTCCCAATCACCGCATGTTCAGCATTATAAGACGCATCACCCCGCTTAATTTCACCACCAAAAGCAACAACAGCCACATTATTAATGGTAATAGGCACCCCGTTACGAACCACAATCAGTGTTTTTTTAATGTCATCCAGTGTTTTGATGCGCCCAATGGTACTCACTACGAATTCAGTTCCTGCCTGATGGACAAAGGCACCAGGTACATTTTGATTCGCAGAGGTCAGTGCTTGTCGCACGTCTTCCACCGTAATTCGATAAGCTAACATGCGCTCAGGAATAAGACGTACCTGGTATTGCTTGACTTCTCCACCTAAGGAGACCACAGAAGCCACCCCACCTAATGCTAAAATCCGGGGACGAATCGTCCAATCCGAAATAGTACGCAAGGTTTCAGGACTTGCAGTGCGACTTACCAGCGCGTATTTGACCAGCCACCCCACAGCCGAGGTGACCGGTAACATGATGGGTGACTCAACGCCAGGAGGAAGGCGATTTACTACTTGTTGAATGCGCTCATTCACCAACTGACGATTACGGTAGATGTCTGTTTGGTCGTCAAACACCACCGTGATGGTGGACAGCCCTACAGACGTTTTAGAGCGTACGCTGACCACGCCTGGTGTGCCATTAATCGCACTTTCCAAAGGATAGGTAATTAAGGTTTCCACATCTTGGGTTGCCATGCCAGGCGCTTGAGTTTGTACCACCACTTGGGGTGGTGCAAATTCAGGAAACACATCCACCGGCATTTGTTTTAGGGTATAACCACCCAGCAAGCAAAGAATAATCGTTAATGCCAAAATCAAGGGGCGATTATGTAAAGACCAGGCAATGAGGCGAGTAAACATTTATTGAGGCTCCTCATGACTACCGGATTGAAATTTACTACCACCAGTAAGCCATAGTGTATAAATCTCACGATTACCTTGAGTCACAACAAGGTCGCCAGGAACTAAGCCGTCTGTAATTTCCGAATAGTCATCATCCACAGCACCTACTTTAACAACGACGCGATCGTAAATATCCCCATTTTGCACAAAAACAAATTGCTCGCCATCCGCCTGCAACACGGCAGTATTGGGTATGGTAAGTGCCGCCTCATTACGAGCTAAAATCACATTGGCGCGTACAAACATCCCGGGTTTGAGGAATCCCTCCTTATTGTCCAAAGTAATTCGCACATTGACAGTACGCGTTAATGGGTCAAGATTGGGTTCAATTAAAGTCACTTGTCCTGCAAAGACCTTCTTGGGGTAACTTAAGGCATGAATAGTCACCGTTTGCCCGACCTTAACCTTGCCTAAATCTTCTTCATACACTTGGGCGATGACTAACAATTTATCGCGATTGCTGATGTGAAAAAGAACGGTGTTCGGCTCAACGGCTTGGCCTAAATTGATGTTCCTGGCATCAATGATGCCTGCAATGGGCGCTGTGACTGCCACACTCGGCGGGGGATTGCCCACTAATCGTGATTGCACTGTGGCTAGGCGTTGCCCTTGCTTGACACTATCCCCTAAATTCACATCAATGGCGGTCACACTGCCACTAATCCGAATGCTGACATCCGCTTGCGCATCCGGTAAGAGTTGAACTTGACCATTCAAACCCAGCAATTGCGCCATAGGACGGTTGGTGGTATCCACCACCTTGATGCCAAGCATTTTAGTTTGTGCCGATGTTAAATGAACTGGGCCTTTGGCTCCTCCCTCACTCACTTCGATTTCTTCTCCGTGAGCAAAACCCTCATGAATAGGAAAGAAAAAACTCAAAAAAACACTAATAAAGACAATCAGTCTACTTCGTTGTCGCAATGTCATTGGCATCACCATTCCTTTGATAAGCTAAGTAGGAACAAAATCCTTGCGTGTTACCAGGACCAATGGCCGTACATAAAGTCACATACACCTGGTAATATTTTTCCAAGGTATTAAGATAAGTTACTTGCAAATCATTTTGTTGTTTTTGTACTTGTAAGACATTCAAAAAAGAAATTTGTCCGTTTTCATAGGACTCTTGTGCCAACGTCACATTATCAACACCCAGCTTCAGTGAAACACGTTGTGTTTCCTTAAGACTCATTTGCAGCGCGTGCAGTTGGGCATAATTACTCGCTACTTCCGTTTCAATGATTAAATCCAAAGCACGTAAGGCCAACATCGCTTGAGTTCCTGTGCGACTCGCCTCCATAATTCGTCCCTGATTACGATTTAAAAGTGGAAGCGGTACTGAAAGAGTAACCCCCAAAGTGCGATCGGCGGGTTGAGGTGGCCCCTCTTCCACCACAATTTTATCTTGTTGCACACCAAGCCCTACCGTCCAATCCGCAAAACGCTCCGCTTTGGCCAGACGACTGTCGGCATGAGCACGGTGAATGGATAACGCGATAGCGTGACGGTCAGGACGATTTTTAAGTGCCAGCGCTTTTAGACTAGATACTTCAGGAAATTTTTGTCTTGGGATTAAATCGGTTTGCAGGGATAAGGGGGTCTCGGCTTGCCGTCCCATCAATTGATTCAAGGTGGCATTTTGACTGATGAGTAGACTGTGCAATAAATGCTTTTCTTGCCCAATACGCAGATACTCAATGCGTGCTGCATTCTCATCCAGCTTTGAAATTTCAGCCGCATGATAACGGTTATGGATGACGTTGACTAATTCTTTATTGATTTTTAATAAGTAATTCACTTGGTGCATACGACGCTCAGTAATCACTGCCGCATAAAACGCATTGGCTACTTTGCTACTTAATTGACGCTCTGCTTCTCTAATTTCAGCAATCGCTTTCAACACGTCCAAATAGGCCACTGTTTTTTGTTTTGCAATACGTCCAGAAATAGGAAACGCCTGACTAAAACCAGCACTGCGTGAATATTCCCCTTCATCATTAAATAGGCGGTCGTCGTTATTGGAAAGATTAAGGCTTGGGTTAGGCCAAAGACCTGCTTGTAGCAAACGGGCCTTGGCAATGGCCACATTATAGCGCGCTGCTTTTAAATCCTTGTTGTTCGCTAAAGCGATAGGGGTTATTTCTTGAAGAGTCAATGCCTTCCCCGCTGTGGCCAAAGAGGCATACAGCAACAGAAGGATTACTCTATAAGAAAACCGAAAGACTCGATGCTGTTCCATAAACAATCGCTTAAGAAGTCACTCTATTGCTTTATCGTACAGCGGTAGGCTCGACCTACCATCCAATGGTCTGCTACGAAATCATTTTTGGGCTTGCCTTCATAAGTTTGCTGATGTTGAGTCACCAAAACCGTATTGGCACCTAAGAGAGCCGCTTCATTTCTTAGGATATTTTGTTCATCCTTAATCAAATGCTCATGCGATTGATATGATTGGCTCATGCCGTTGCGATCGTAGGCTTTGACTTCCCCTAAAAAAGCACAGCCTTTTGAGGGCTTGCCGGATTGGAGAAGGGTCACTTTTTCTCCTTCAGGGGTTAATTTGGCATTATAAGAACAGCCCACAAGGAGTGCGGGCACCAAGAATAGGTGAGCGTGTTTCATTAGAAAATGGGTCATGAATTAATACCTTCTTTTTATTATTTTATTTCTTAGTATCTCCTACCCAATGCCTTTAAACAAGCGTTGTCAATTAATTGGCGAGGTAGAGCAAAAAACAGAAAGGTCACTGATTGGAACTTAATACACTGCGGTAAGATGACTATTTTGTGCGTTTTCGTTTTCTGTTTGCGACTTGATGGATACCCAAATCGATAGGATTGTTCGTTGTTGCAAGCAGCGGACTATAGACACAAACGGAACCATTGATTTTTCTTTGCTTCGCGGCGTAACACGCCAAATCGGCTTCTTTGATGACGGTATTTACTGAAGTCGAGTGAGAATTCATCTGAGTGATGCCAATGGAGCAGCCTAGATTAAGCTTCGATAAAATACCTTTTTTAAATGATTGTTTGGTTACCGTGATAAGATTCTCAGCAATCTTTTTCGCCTCATCCACGGAGATGTGTTCCATCACGGCAATAAACTCATCCCCGCCATAACGAGCCACTACATCCTCCTTTCGCAATCGCTGCCTTAGGAGTTGTCCAAATGCGGTCAACGTGTTATCTCCCACATCATGGCCATAACGATCGTTAACCGCCTTAAATTTATCCATATCAATAAAAAGGACAATAACCCATCCATCATTGCTCTTAATGTGTTGAAACCGTGTGTTTAAAATATCAAAAAGAGTCTCTCGGTTATGGCAACCAGTCAGCGAATCGTATTTGGTATGATGCCTTAATAGTTCGTAGCGATTTTTAAAATCATCCATCACTTCCATCTTTTGAATGGTCTTAGTCATAAGACGACAAGACAAATAAACATAGGTGGCACCTAATAAAAACACACTGCCATAAAAATAATTAAGACAGTGGGGATCAACCAAGAGACCGTAAAAAATACTGGCCGAATAACTTAGAATAAAAGCGCCAATAAAAGCAAGGTAAACGAGCCACTGCCAACGATAATGGTTCGTTTGTTGCAATACGCTTTTAATTAAATAGGCACCACTGATGAGAAAGACAATACCAACCACGATCATAACCACTGGGAACACCATGATTTTGCCTTAAAAACAACTGACTGCTTCTTATCAGTATAGATCGATTTTGTTTTTTTTCTATGCGCAACCGTTTTTTTTCATCTTTTTTTCATAGTGTTATCCGTCGCAACTTAAGCGCATTAACAATGACGGAAACAGAAGACAGTGCCATCGCTGCTGCTGCAATAATAGGACTTAAGAGTAAGCCAGTGAGTGGGTACAAGACTCCAGCCCCCAAGGGCACACCCAGTACATTATAAATAAAGGCGAAGAACAGATTTTGACGAATGTTGCTCATGGTCATTTCTGACAAACGACGTGCTTTGGCGATGCCACGCAAATCCCCATGCAACAGGGTAATACCCGCACTTTCGATTGCCACATCAGTACCCGTTCCCATGGCAATACCAATGTCTGCTTTTGCCAACGCCGGGGCATCATTTACTCCATCTCCCGCCATGGCAACAATAAGACCCTTGTCTTTTAATTCACCCACGATGCGGCTTTTGTCTTCAGGCATGATTTCAGCCACTACCTTTTTAATGCCTAAGGTACTCGCTACCGCTTCTGCAGTTTTCTTGCTATCTCCGGTGAGCATAACAATTTCGATACCGCGTTGTTGCAACTCGCGTAGTGTTTCAGGAGTAGTCGATTTAATGGGATCTTCCACCACCAAAAGAGCGACTATTTTACCATCCACTGCCATGAACATGACTGATGCACCTTTGCTACGAAGTTCATCCGCTTGTTCAAGAAGGGAAGCATTGTCATTTCCATGCTCCTGCATTAATTTCACGTTACCAATGGCAATACGATGACCATTGATCTTCCCTATTACTCCCTTCCCGGTAGGAGCTTCAAAATCTTCAACTGAGCCCAAGGACAACTGTTTTTCTTTCGCAGCCGTTACAATGGCATTGGCAAGAGGATGCTCACTTTGGTGCTCAAGAGTAGCTGCAAACCCTAAAATAACCTCTTCATCAAACGCATCATCAGTCACAATGCGAGTCAATTTAGGACGCCCCTCCGTTAGGGTACCCGTTTTATCAACCACTAAGGTATTGACCTGTTCCATGCGCTCCAAGCTTTCGGCATTTTTAATTAAAACCCCATTTTGGGCTCCTTTTCCAACCCCTACCATGATGGACATGGGTGTTGCCAAACCAAGAGCACAAGGACACGCAATAATAAGTACGGATACGGCGGCAATTAAACCATAACTCAATGACGGTTGTGGCCCTAGAAAAGCCCATAGAATAAAAGACAATACGGCAACCAAAATCACTGCAGGAACAAACCATCCAGAAACGGTATCTGCTAATCGCTGAATAGGAGCACGACTTCTTTGGGCAACACTCACCATTTGGACAATACGAGCAAGCATGGTATCACTGCCCACATGCAACGCGCTCATCACAAAACTACCCCTCTGGTTTATAGTGGCTCCAATGACTTTGGCCCCTGCTTCTTTAGTAACCGGAATGGGTTCGCCTGTCACCATAGACTCATCGACAAAACTGCGCCCTTCCAATACTTCACCGTCCACGGGTATTTTTTCACCAGGACGAACACGCAATGTATCTCCAACATGAACCTTGTCAAGCGATACTTCTTCTTCACTGCCATCCTCTTTAATAAGATGGGCACGTTCAGGAGCCAATTTCAACAAAGCACGGATGGCACTACCCGTTTGCTCTCGTGCTTTGAGTTCCAGCACTTGTCCTAATAAGACTAAAGTCGTAATCACTGCTGCCGCTTCAAAATAAACAGCGACCACCCCTTCTTGATTTCGAAACGCATGGGGAAATACACCTGGCCAAAGAACAGCCACCACACTGTAAATCCACGCCACCCCAATACCCATAGCAATCAAGGTAAACATGTTTAATTGACGTATTTTTAGAGAGTGCCAACCGCGCTTAAAAAATGGCCAACCGCCCCATAACACCACGGGTGTTGCAAGAAGCAATTGCATCCAACTGGAAACAACGCCAGAAATAAAATGCTTCAAACCATGTCCACCCATCTCCAATATCACGACAGGACCAGTCAAAATCAATGCAACCCAAAATCGACGTCTCATATCAAGATACTCAGGGCTCGCTGCTTTTTCTGCTGATATTGTTTCGGGTTCTAATGCCATACCACAAAGGGGGCAATGACCAGGGGCAGATTGACGAATTTCTGGATGCATAGGACACGTATAAACGATTAGACCTTCCATTTTGGAGGAATCCTGCTGAGGCTTGTGTGCCTTATGTTCCTGATGACAACCAGCCTGCTCTTTACCAGAATGTATCTGTTTTTGATGAGGGTCTTGCTTCATCGGTCACCCCTTTATATTGTTTTCACTGATTACCCTGTCCACCCAGCACTAAAACCTCTGGCGACCCACTAAAAACCAATGGGTCTGTCTGAGCCCGTCACAATTCACTAAGAAAACGAATGGTCTTAATGCCCAGCTCCGCCGCCATGACCACCATGTCCGCCTGCGTTGTGTCCTCCATAGCCATCAGCCTCTTGTGAACTATGTTTCACCGCACCATCACAAGAGCTCAAAAAGGAAGTCGCAAAAACCAGCCCAATGAACACCATCATGATCCTGATTACTTTAAAAAATGACATGTGATACTCCTTCTCTATTAAGACTGTTCCAACTTATTTTTTATAAGTCTTTACCAACTTATATTGTGCTAAATCCGTCGCAATCAAATCACTGACATCAATCGCATTGGTGATATGACGGATGGTATTACAGGTGATGACTTGCACCCCTTCCATTCCTGATAATAGGGAGTATGCGTCTTGTGCAAACAGCGCATGCACCCCAATACAAACAATGGACTTAACTCCTGCTTGGTGTAAATGCTTCACCGTCTCTACCATAGTTCTGGCGGTGGAGATGATGTCATCCACCAATACGGGGGTTGACGATTCAAGCTTAAGTAGATTGGGTACCGAAATAGCCACCTCTTTATCCCCATGACGAACTTTTTCCAAAATTACATAAGGAAACGGGCCTTGTTCTGCAATACTAGAAACCCACTGCTCGCTTTCCACATCAGGGCCAATAATCACTGGGTTGGAAACATGCTGTTTAATCCATGCAGCGATAGGGTTTGTGGCATGTAAGACAAAGGTAGGAATGGAGTAGATTTCATCTAAAGAGTGGTAGCGATGCAAGTGAGGATCAATTGTCATCAGCCAATCCAATGAGGTGGATAACATCTCGGCAAAATAACGCGAGGTAATTCCTTCACCTTGATGAAAGCGCTTGTCTTGGCGTAGATAGGGAAGATAAGGAGCAATCAAGCCGATTTTTTTAGCGCCTAATTCTTTAGCCGCTTTGGCAAAAAACAGCAAAGGCAGTATTTTTTCATCAGGCTGGTTTAAGCTATCCACTACCATGAGATTGCGATTTTTAACCTCTGAATTAATTTTTAAGTACCATTCCATATCTGGAAAACGATGGAACGTCACTTCACCAACGTCCACTTGGAGTGATTCTTGTAATCGTCTTGCTAGTTCTGAGGAGTCAAATAATGAAAATAATAGTGGCTTCAAGAGTGTTCTCCTAAAACAATGACGTCTTGTTTGTCGCGCAAAACATCACAGGCGTAGTTTAGCTCCCCTGAAGACTCCGCATGAATGGTAAACAAAGGCTCGCCTTGCTCCACTGGTGCACCCACATGAACATGCAAATCCACTCCTGCTGATTGCGACTTAGGCGCACCAGCAAGCTTGGCTATTTTGGCAAGCTTTCGATTATCGATAAGAGCTATCTGCCCTCTTTGGGAAGCCACAACAGGATGAGTAAAGTGTGCTGTTTTCAATTCCTTCATCCCCCCTTGCGCCTCGCAAATGGCCTGAAATTTCTTAAACGCTTGCCCGCTGTCCAATACTTGTTGCGCTACGGATTGGCCTAAGCCTTCTGGAACTTTGGATGACAATTCAAGAAGAGCACCCGCCACCTTTAAGGCTCTTTCGCGTAAATCATTTGGGGCATCAGGCAACCCTTGCAACACGGCAAGAACATCACGTGCCTCCAACGACGGACCAATGCCATTTCCCACCGGTTGCGACCCATCAGTCAATATCGTATGGACCACAAGCCCTAACTGTTGTCCTACGTCCTCAAGCAAGTGTTTCAGAAGTAACGCCATAGGCTTATCCCTGACTTTGGCAGTAGGTCCTACCGGGATATCAATGACCGCATGCGTAGCCCCCGTTGCAATTTTTTTAGAAAGAATCGAGGCGACTAATTGTCCTTCGCTATCCAAATCCAAGGCTCGTTCCACACGAATCAGCACATCATCGGCGGGGCTTAAACTCACAGCACCACCCCACACAATGCAACCGTTTTCTTTTTCAACCACGTGACGCATGGCCTTTGGGCTTAAGTAGACTGGCGCTAAAGTTTCCATCGTATCGGCGGTTCCTGCAGGAGAGGTAATCGCGCGGGAGGACGTTTTGGGGATGATTAACCCAAAAGCCGCGACAATAGGCACCACAATCAGGGTCGTGCGATTTCCAGGCAATCCGCCCACGCAATGCTTGTCCATCACAAGCGGCGAAGACCAGGATAAGCGATCACCACTGTCTATCATAACTTGAGTGAGTCTCATGATTTCATTTTTTGTGAGATGTCCTGCGCTACTTGCCGCTAAAAAAGCAGCAATTTGCACGTCAGACAGTCGACCACTTAACACATCATCCACAATCCCTTTGAGTTGCTCATAAGACAGTTCATTGCCATAAATCTTGGTATGCACGAAGCTTAATGATTCCAACGGTTTAGGATGCGAGAGTTGAATTTCATCGCCTTCTTTAGCCTTTAAAGAATCCCAAGCATAATTGGACAAACTGGCCTCACCTGGCTTTAAAAGCTCTGAAGTCACGACATTGAGGGTGGCCATAATAGAGCGTCCACCTAAGCTCACTTGAATACGTGTTTGTACTTCAAACCCTTCCGAATGACAAACATGACAATCCTCTCGCATGTAAATAATGGCTTCATGATAGGTTTTAATCCCTAAATACTTTAAACAAAGCACATGACTGTTCTCATGACTCACGACAAATCCTCCGTTTGCAGATAAGAAGGAATGGTGCATGAAAAACCGAATTGTTGCTCAATCTTTTCTTTTAATGATTGAGCAGAGTGGTGCTCACCATGAGTGATAAAGATTTTTTTAGGCGGTGTAACAAAGTGCTTAAGCCAGCCTAACAGTTCTTGATAATCCGCATGTGCTGACGTACTGCTCATGGCCACGACCTTAGCACGTATAGGAACAAAACCCCCATGAATTTTGACTTCCTTCTCTCCATTCACAATCCTGGCTCCACGCGTACCCCCCGCCTGAAAACCAGTAAACAACAAAGTGCTTTTAGAGTCCGGGGCAAACGCTTTCAAATGATGCACAATGCGACCTCCTTGAGCCATGCCACTGGCAGAGAGGATGATTTGCGGCATTTTATGGCGGTCAATCTCCTTGGATTCCTCAGGCGTATGAACATAGGTGGCCGCCTGACATAACCCGCGACATTGTTCTTCAGTTAAATGATGATCTTCTTTATAAGTACACAACAAACGAGTAGCATCAATCGCCATAGGACTGTCTAAAACCACTGGAATGTCTTTGGGAATTTCCCCTGTTCGTTTCAGTTCATAAATAAAATAAAGAATACTTTGCGCACGTCCCACTGCAAAAGCAGGAATCACAACTGAGCCGCCTCGGTTGATGGTTTCATTAATCACTTGGCCAAGTTGGGGTAAGGGATCGGTGACCCCATGCAGTCGATCTCCGTATGTGGATTCCATCACCAGATAATCCACTTCTTGAATGATGGTGGGGGCTTTCATGACGGGGTCGTGAGGACGGCCTAGGTCTCCGGTAAATAAAATCGAGCCCTTCTTGGTTTTTATTTTTACCATGGCGGCACCTACGATGTGACCGGCACGATGAAACTCAAAATTCAATTCACTGAATAATTGGTGTGGCGTATCAAAATCAATCGTCTCAAAATAATTTAAGGCCTCTCTTGCCTCTTTTTCTGTATAAAGAGGAAGAGCTGGCTTATGCTTGGAAAACCCGTATTTATTGGCCAGTCGGGCTTCTTCTTCCTGCAGATGTCCACTGTCTGGCAATAAAATAGCGCATAATGCCTTGGTGCCTGGTGTGGCATAAATTTTGCCTTGAAATCCCTTTTTGATGAGCAAGGGCAGATAGCCCGTATGGTCAATGTGTGCATGAGTGAGAATGACCGCATCAATATCACGTGGGTTAATAGGCAAGGGATCCCAATTGCGTAAGCGCAATTCTTTATAACCTTGAAAAAGACCGCAATCAATAAGGATTTTTTTAGAATCCACCGTCAAAAGATATTTTGAACCGGTCACCGTCTGGGTTGCCCCTAAAAAAGTTAATTTCATTGTGCCTCCGTTAGACTTCCTTGTTTTTTCAAATCCACCTGATTCCGCCACATCACATACACCACGGGAATCACAATTAAGGTCAGCAAGAGCGCTGAAAAAACGCCACCCACCATAGGGGCTGCAAGACGTTTCATGACGTCAGCTCCAATCCCTGTAGCCCACATCACAGGGAGCAGCCCCAGGATATTGGCAAGACCTGCCATGACCATAGGTCGAATACGCGATACCGCACATTCTCGCACCATTTGAATCAAATCCGGCAAGGTGTTGAGTAATCCCTTTTCTTTTTGCGCAGTGTAATCGGAATCGAGGTAGGCAAGCATCACGGCACTTGTTTCGGCCGCAACGCCTGCGAGCGCAATCATCCCTACCCAGACCGCAATGCTCATGTTATAACCTAATACATAAAGCAACAGGAAGCCGCACCATACGCTGCACCCCAAGAGCTAAAACCACTGTGACTACGGCAGGCAAACCTTCAGGAATCGCAGCAACCGCAAGACTGACTGAACTCATGAACAGTTTAAAAATGGGAATGTTACGCAGTAAACCCAATCCAAAAATGGCAATCACAATGAAAAAACAAAGCCACAATAAACGAGAACCCACTTGGTTGAGTTTTTTCTGTAAAGGCGTTTCATCACAGGAGGCTTCGCCCAGCATTTTGGCAATATGGCCCATTTCTGTTTGCATGCCGGTCGCAACAACTAGTGCTCTGCCTGTACCATCGGCAATAGATGTTCCCATAAACACCATGTTTTTGCGATCAGCTAAAGGAGTGTCTTGGGCACAAAAATCAAGATGTTTAGCAACCGGTAGGGATTCTCCCGTGAGTGGGGCCTCATTGATTTTAAGTGCGGACAATTCAAAAAGACGCGCGTCTGCTGCAATTAAATCGCCGCTTTCAAAAAGAATAATATCACCGGGGACGACATCAGATGCAACAATTATTTTAGCATGACCATCGCGCAATACGGTGGCTTTGGGTGCCGCCATTTGTTGCAGGGCAAGCATGGCGCGATCAACGCGGTATTCTAATACGAAGCCAATGATGGCATTTAAAATGACAATAGCCAAAATGGCAATGGCATCGGCTTTTTCATCCAACAAAAAAGACACAACAACAGCACCTAAAAGCACCCAGGAGACCACACTTCCAAATTGCTGCAAAAAAATGAGGAAAGGAGACGTTTTTTTCTGTTGACTCAGCAGGTTGGGTCCTGCTTCTTTTAACCGCTGCTCCGCTTCTTTCTCAGATAGTCCTAAAGATAAGTCAGTTTGAAACAACAATGCCATATCTGCAGGTGATTTTTCGTGCCACTGCTCTACCATGACAGCCATCCTTTGCATTCGCCATCCATTATGATGTGGTGCGCATCATTTTATCCCAATTTTTAGTGCCCAAATAGTTCTTATTAATAGAGTGAGCGCTCATGTTAACCTTTAGGATTGAGTAAAAGATTTTAGTGTTAGCGACCACCACCGCCACCATGACCAACATGGCCTTGAGCGACATGCTCTTCCAGACTCTTAGTATCCTTACTGCTAGTGCCACTGCTCATGCACGCAGTAAGGATTAAACAACACGCCAAAACCATCCAATGACTGTGTTTCATGATGATTTCCATCCTTGATTTTAAAAGGAAATAATTACAATATAGACTCTTTGGCATGGACAAGTCAAAACAAAGTGTTCTCTGCTTTGACAGACAGTTAGCTAAGAATAACCTTTGAGAAACTCAACTAGAATGCCTTGAGGTATCCTCAATAAAAAACTCTTAAAAAGATTTAGCGTACAAAAGAAAAATTTTTCCCTTTTATTGAATTAATTGAATGATAGCTGAATTGATTTTAGCTCACTTTTTTGTGTCCTAAACCCATTCAAAATTGGTGCTGGATTTTCGAAATAGGACACTAATTAATTGACACGGATCACATCAAATTCATCACCTCAATCAATAACGTCGATGACGCTCCTAACAATCATTTTTTGGAGAAGGTACATTGCTTTCTGAACAATATCCAATAATCGAATGAACCATTAAAAGCAACATGAAGTTACACAATAAACATTTGGGATACCTCTACTTATATTTAATGTCTGTCTTAAAAGGACAATCATGATATCATTCTATGTGCTGATCAAAATAAATAGCCTACAGAATAGGACTATAAGA
This sequence comes from Legionella stuttgartensis, assembly GCF_977063405.2. Taxonomy (NCBI): domain Bacteria; kingdom Pseudomonadati; phylum Pseudomonadota; class Gammaproteobacteria; order Legionellales; family Legionellaceae; genus Legionella; species Legionella stuttgartensis. Next base: position 17,613 of record NZ_CDRUHA020000065.1, on the reverse strand, counting down.
AATTATTTTATAACCAATTGGTTTTCTTGGAGACAAAAATATTGTGAAGAAATGTGCCGTCACCCTAATGAGCTTGATATTCATTAACTTATATTATCCTACTGCTTTCTCCGAAAAGCCTAATCAACGCATGATGAACAATCAAGCAACACATTCTTTGAAATCAAAAAATACCATGCAATTATCTATTCAAGAGATAAAGGATAAAAAGGACAAGAAACTGGTGTTAATCAAATTAATTGACACCAAAAGCAATAAACCAATCACCTTAAACGATCTTATTGAAGCACATACACAAAAGATTCATTTGTTGATTATCGATGATAACCTCCTTGACTACAGTCATGTCCATCCAGTCGAAACAACGAAACCAGGTATCTATCAATTTGAATGGCAACCTACTCTTAAGAACGCCTCCTATCGAGCATGGGCTGATCTGATACCGACTAATACAAAAACCCAAGAATATGTAGTTGCTGATTTACCTTCCCCAAAAACCAAAAAGAGATTGGAAAATCCTATTCATCGACAACCATTATTTGAAAGTAGTGTTGATGGCTACCAATTCAAATTGTCTTTTGATAAAACACCATTGCACGTCGGTCAAGCAGTCATGGGCAAAATTGACATCACCGATGCAAAGGAAAACCCAGTTCATACCTTAGAACCCATTATGGGTGCTTATGCTCACATCGTAGGTTTTAATGAGGACTTTAAAACTGTAACTCATGTTCATCCAATGGGCAAGGAACCTACAAATAATACTGAACGAGGAGGACCTGAATTACTATTTCATATAGAGCCTAACAAAGTAGGATTTATTAAAATGTTTGTTCAAGTACAAATCAATGGGAAAACACTGTTCGTTCCGTTTGGAGTCACAGTAAATTCATAAAAATCTTACTGAATTGTGAATTCACAGGGCCTTAAAAAATAAAGCAAAGTCCCCAGAATAATGATATCCACCAATTGAAGAGCTAAGGCGATTAGAATTGGCATTGCAGCACTTACAGCATCGACCGAATGACTTTCTGCCCTCTTTTTACTACATTAAAACCCATAGAAAATCTTCACGACTAATTCAAATGGGACTATGATTATCTTATGCGGTGCAATAATAATCAGTACAAGAAAATAATTACTTCTGCTATCATCAAGCAGTAAGTACTATTGAAGAAACCATTACCTATATTAAGGGTTGGCTGCAAAAGGATATTCCTTGAATAATAAATTGTTTCGTGCGCTCGAACGCGAGTGTTTAATTTATTTATCCAAAAAAGAGGCCACACTTGAACTGCTTCGCCCGTTAATTAATGAATTTCTTTCCACACAACCAGAGTATCTACTGTTAATCCTGACCAAAGAAGAGCAAACGACTGATGCAGTCAGTGAGGTAATCGCCCATCAATTCACCGATACCCATGATATTTTAATTCATCGAGTGATACACCACCTTAACGACCTGCTTTATGAAACCATCGAGCCTTATTATTTCCAGAATAAATGCTAATAAAAATCCACTCATCTCGCTATAACAAAAACCATTAGGAGTCAGTTAATGTATTCTCTTTCTTTAACTGTTCCTGTTTTCTTAAATAAATTTCTTGCCTGTTCACAGTCACCTGTTTAGGCGCATCAATTCCCAGTTTGAAATTTCCAGGTTCATGGGTTTTAAAAGGGGTAATCACCACCTTTTGATTGTTCTCCAAAGTAATAATTAACTCAGATTCAAAAGCTACTGTTCTTATTTCCATGTTGACTCGTTTTAGTTCAAAATAATGGCCGAAAAAGGCATTCATTGATGGGTTTTCCCTATACAGATATTCTAATATGGGGCTTGGGGAGTAATGGAACGGCTAACCGACTTAAGGATTATTAGGATCTCTTAGTGATCTTAATTTTCCATCTTTTACTTCATCAGACATAGAGAATGAATATCGGCCAAGCATATTAAAATGTGCTTTTGCAAATGGTGATAGCCTCACTTCATCTTCTTCATTCACAGGAAAGTTATCGTTCTTTAGCTGATCTAACGTGGCATCCATATAAATAGTATTCCAATGAACCAGAACATTAAGCACTAATCCTAATGCTCCTAGTTGATCTTCTTGTCCTTCGCGATATCGTTGGTGAAGTTCTCCTCTTTTTCCGTGAAAAACAGAACGCGCCAAGCTGTGTCTGCCCTCTGTCAAATTTAGTTGTAATAAAGTACTACGGCGACACGATTCATCATGAATATAGTTAAGCATATGAATGGTCTTATCTATGCGCCCAATTTCAGCAATGGCTTGTGCTAATCTTGTGGGTTTGTCACCCACCTGAAGAGTTCTCATAATCCCTGTTGCGGGTACTCGGCCAAGTTTTAAAGATCCAACCAAACGCAGCACATCGTCCCAATGAGGAATAATGCGCTCAAGATTTGCACGATGTTTAGCAAGAATATTGAGTTTGCCATAGTCTGCCAGTGGATCAACTCGCCAAAAACGAGCATCTCCCAAATCAGCTAATCGTGGACTAAAACGATACCCTAAGAGACGAAAAAGACCAAATACAATATCACTGTAAGCACCCGTATCTGTCATGATGCGAGTTGGTTTTAACTCTGTTTGTTGTTCTAGCACTACTCCCAATAGAATCAAACTGTCTCGCAAAGTTCCTGGCACTGTAACATCATTCAAACCAGTTCTTTGATTTGAAAGTAAATTATACCAGGTGACTCCGCGTCCTTGATTAAAGTACTTTGGATTTGGAGCTGCATGCAAAGAACGGACAGGTACAACAAAACGCATTCCATCAGCAGAGGCTATATCTCCACCGCCCCATTTTTTCGCTAATTTACTCTGGTTTTGTGCGGCAACTAATATGGCGTTGGATGCAGTTATCGTCTCATCGCGAATATAATTTTGATCAACCCATATCAAACGATCTCTTTTTAATGCTGGAATATCCTCTCTTACAAAAGGTTCAAGACCAGTATTGCACGCCTGGGCAAGTAAAACAGCACAAATACTGATTTCTAAATCAACAGCCCGAGCATTCCCTTCATTAATATGAGTAAATGCTGAAATGAAGTTAGTTCGCTTAGCAATTTCCAGCAATACTTCGGGTAAATCTACACGAGGGAGTCTGGATTTAACTTCACTGCGCAACAGTTTTAGTGATTCAGGCTCATCTAACTTGTCTAATTGGGTTAGAATAAGTTCTTCACTGCCTTTAATCAGATCGAATCTTATAAAAGGGTTATTATCAAAATTTTTAGCCACCAATTTATATGTTTCATCTAATTCATTAACAAACTCCTGTAAATAACCATGTGGTTCATTTGTTAAGTTTAAAGAACGACAAATCACTGGGCGTATGGCCTCCCACTCTGTTCCTCCATGAAGATTGGCTCTAGGATCAGAATAACGCCAACTTGGGCTAATAAAGAGATCGCGGCGTTTCAACGCTCCTTGTAATTTATCAAGAACACAGAAAATATACGCAGTTTTATTGAACTGATTTTCTTTATCATGAATATATCGTTTCCATGTTTTACTGACTAAATCCATTGGCGCTTCTTTTTTTGATTTACTTTTTAACCAATCAAGCGCCTGGATAATAGGTTTTCCTGCTTCATTGCTGTCAAAGTGAATAACACGAAGAAGAGAAGGTAAAAAGTTTTTAATTGTTTGTTCTTTATCCTCGAGTTCGCGATAAAAAACATCATCTGGCGGTTGAATTAGCGCATTTACTTCGGTAACAGCGATTATTAATTCTTCATATCCAACGATATTGAAGATTTTACTCCGAACCTCTTGATCAGTAAGATTGTTATCTAAAACAACTTTGCAGGCATCAATCAATGTCGCTGCAGCAGAGTCTAAATCTTTAATTGTTCGTAACCTCGTTTTATGATTAGTACGTTTTGCTTTGGAAAATAGCTCACTTAAGACAATAGATAATATATCAAGAGCATCATCTTGTGCCGTAGCTTCAAAATGATGAGCAAAAGCAACTAAAGTTGCCATCTTTCTTTCATAAGAAAGGCGGCTTATAGCGGTTGTCTTTGCAGTATTAGCAAAGCGAGAAAGAACAGATACTCTACCCTCAGGTAACCGCTTAGGTAATACAATGCTTAGTTCGCGCGCCATTTCAATACGTTTTAGTGCTTTAACCAATGTCTTACTACTTGCTCTTACAGGGCCTTTGCGAAGAATATCAAGTAATGATTGGCGTTGCTTCTCTGCCACCAATAGTAAATTATTAAGTTTTTCTGTCTGGTCGTTAGTTAAATTTTTAATCAATGATCGCCATAAGCGCGTATCCATTCTACTACGAATTTCAGCAATAAATCGTTCTACTGTTGTTATTCCTGGCAATAAAACTTTATTGTTTATAAGCCATAACACGGTTTGCTCAAATAATAATCCTGGCCTATCTGTTCCAGTCCAAAATAAAGCATATAGCCACCGGCCCAACTTAAAACGAATACCTTCTTCATTAAATTCTGTAAACCCATAACGTGTTCTTATTTCAACAGTATGCCGCCATCGTTGTTCACTTTTCTGATAACGCTCAAGAGAATTCTGAATATCGGCTACATTAATTTGGGTGGCAATCCGCTCAATGATTTTATAAGGAATTTCAGTCAAATCACTGTAAAAAGTGCCAACAAATCTAGCCGTAGTTAATTGAAGAGCATAACCTAACCGACTAAATGCTCCTCGTTTATTTCTTATCCATTCCCTATCTTGATCATCGAGAAAAAAATAATTAGCGATAAATTCTGGTGCTAAGTCATTAGGGTACCTGCCATAGTTTTCACGCTGAGCAGGAGAAAGAAAGTCAACAGGCATAACATCTCATTATAAATGCGTGTTGTAAAACTTAGATTTTTTGCAACACATGTCAAAGAACCAAATTGTAAACATACAAATTAAATTGCCAACATCAACAACTAACCTCCATAAATTTAGTATGACTTCTTTAAAAACCCATTAACAAACCTAAAATATCATTGGTCATTCTGACGGTTGGTCAACAAAATCAACTTCGATGTATTTTGTTTTGGAGTATTATTGATCAGCCTGAAATTCTAAAAATAAAGGCATACTTATTCATGTTTAGCCTCCATAATCACTTTAAGATAATCAATGATTTGAATTGTCTTTTCTGATGAAAACGGCTTAGCAAAATACAGATAATCTTCAAGTGACTGTTGATGAGATAAATCGATTGCCTGGTTCGTCATGATGCCGATTAATGAACGAAGCGTCATTTTATTTTGCTCTGGGATTAAGGATTTAAAGTCCATCGTTATCAATTCATGATAAAAACGACTATCGACTAAAATCATATCGTAAAACGCGGAGGCAATTCGCTCTAGTGCTTCTTCTATTGTGGATACTAAATCTATGTGTTGATTTAAACGAGTAAATTGATCGCGAATCACAATGCGCGAGGCCATGGATTCTTCAATAATTAAAAAACGAAATGCTGCTTGCATTGACTAAAGCTCCGTATTTTATTTTCATCATATAAAAAATATAAAGAAATAGGTCTATTTACAGTGTCACTGATGACAATCCAGGAGCGTATTATTTAATACCCCGTCATCCCGAATACTAAAAGTACAATAAATTTGATTACCTCTCCGATACCATACATTACATGAGCATAAGAATGAGGTAATTTCTTGCCTGTTGCTAAATCATCAATTCGTTGACAGAGTATTGGAAATACCCAAAAGACTTGCAGTATTGCAACACTGATGAGAACTCCCAATAATACATTGTCTAACACAGTGTGGACGTGGAAAACATACAACGCAATTATTAGGATAAGAAAAACTAACTGCACCTGTTGAAAGGAGCGAAACACGGTTCGCCCAACTTCTAATCCCACTAATTTGCCAAGAGTAGGGGTTTTAAATTTTACCCAGCTTTCTAAAAAAGAAATACCGAGTATCATCCCTGCCCATAGGAGTGCGGCAATTGACAGCCAATGTATTCTCATCATGTCAACCTATAAAAATATTTAAAATACATCTTATGAAGATGAGGCGGTCTCAGTCAAGAACTGCTAATTTATAAAGTCTTTACTAATCAAAGTATTATAATTTTTAAACGAGATTGAATGCCGTATTCATCGAGCGAATCATCACCTGTAATCCCAAGACAATCAGTTATATTAAAGTTGCATTTAAAATACACCTTTAATATAATATATCTTATATCACCATAAAGGAGCACATCATGCCAGTAACTCATAGGCCTGCCCAAACCATCAGTGATAAAATTGCCTTTGGTCTGGTAAAGTTTTTCCGATTTTTCGCAGATACTTTTTTTCAAAAACGCTATGGAAATCGAGCCATTGTGCTGGAAACGGTAGCAGCTGTTCCTGGTATGGTCGGTGCTGCTTTGCTGCATTTGCGCTGCCTAAGAAAAATTAAAAACGACGAGGGCTGGATTAAAATTTTACTGGATGAAGCAGATAATGAACGGATGCATTTGATTACCTTTATGTACATTGCCAAACCCAACTGGTTTGAGCGCTTTATTATTTTTACGGCACAAGCTATTTTTGTGGTGTTGTATCTGCTGATGTATGTTTGTTCTTCAAAAACAGCACATCGTTTTGTTGGTTATCTTGAAGAAGAAGCCGTGATCAGTTACACCCATTATTTACAGGAGTTGGATGAAGGACGTATTGAGAATGTTCCTGCACCTGATGTTGCCAAACACTATTGGGGGCTTGCTGCTGATGCCAGGTTGCGAGACGTGCTTTTAGTGGTGCGAGACGATGAAGTGGAGCATCGTGATGTAAACCATCAATTAGCAGATAAGTTGGTCAATGGCAAAACGTTGTTAACTCAATTGAAACCAGAATACATCGATAATGCAAACAACACGGAATCACAGGGCCAATAATCAAGAATATAAAGGATGCATCATGTCATCAGAATACAATGAGTTACTGTGCTATAAACGAACCGACATTGACAGCCATGGAAAACTGAAGTTTTTCTTAGAAAAACACAGCACCAAAGAAGGCACATGGGGAAGGCTTTCTCTGCATGAAGGAGCGATTGATTTTGCATTCTTAAATGGCCAGGGACAAGAGTGTTCACGCACGCGCATCGATCACAAGCATCCCGAGCTTCAGATTCCACCAGCGGCATGGCATAAAGTTATTCCTGTCAGTGAATCATTTAAGGCAACACTTAAGTTTTACTGCATGCCTCATCGCTACTTCAATAAAAAATACGGTCTAAGTGCTGTACAAAGCGACTTAGTGTATGTTTATCAGACTTACTTACATCATCTGCAAGAAGCATCTATTCTCGATGTAGGCTGTGGCTCTGGAAGGAATTTATTGTATTTAGCCAACATGGGGCATCACATTACCGGAATAGATAACAATCAAGCATCGCTAGAGACAATTCAGGAAATTGCTCAAAATGAAGATTTGAGCAAGGTGTCCACTCAACTGCACGATTTAAATCAACCCTTAGCGCTTGGTGTGGAACATTTTGATTTCGTGTTTTCAACCGTCACACTGCAGTTCTTAAATTCGGAACGTATCCCCTCCTTGCTTACAGAGCTCCAAGAAGCAACCAATAAGAATGGGTATCATTTCTTGGTTTTCCCCATTCAATCAGAACTCTACCCATTGCCAGATTTTTTCACGTACCTGCCCCATAAAGAAGAGCTCTATCATCTTTATCAAGATACTGGATGGTCTATACTGGAATATAAAGAATCAGTGGGGCATTTGCATAAACAAGATGCATCTGGAAAGCAGATACCCGGTGTGTTTGGTATGTTACTTGCGCAAAAACCGGGGTAATGCATAGTCTATAACAAGGAATGTCATGAGTTCTACTCATCGAAATACGATTCAGATTTGCCGCGTCTATGCTCCTCCACCGATTAAAGAAGGAGCATGGATTTTGATTGATAGACTCTGGCCCCGTGGCCTCAAAAAAGAAACATTGGCTTTTGATTTGTGGTTAAAAGACATCACGCCAAGTGTCGCGTTAAGACAATGGTTTCACGGGGATATTGAAAAGCGATGGGGCGAATTTATTGATTGCTATATTGAAGAATTAATCAATAAAAGTACTTTGATAGAGCAAATCCTGGAAATGACAAAAGACGCCTCTGTTACTTTGTTTTATGCCGCAAAAGACCCAAAACATAATCACGCACGTATTTTGCAAGCTGTTTTGCACTCCTGGCCTATTGCTCCCGATAAGGCCTTACTTCTCTAATGGTTTTATGTTTAATAATACAGACAGCTCTGCCTTATTAGTGACTACATCCGCTAAGGTGTAACGCTCCAAAACACTCATAAAAGCGGCTTGCGCTTCATGCAAGACACTCTTTAATTTGCACACTGGAGCAATACAGCAGTTTGCTTTTTCTTTATTAAAACAAGGCACCAAATCAAAATGAGGCTCCAATTGGACGATTAGTTGGCCTAAATTAATGGTTTCAGGTTGAGCGGCCATTAAAATACCGCCATTTTTCCCGCGAATGGTTTTAATCAGTTTAAGTTTGGCTAAATTATGAATGATTTTAACCATATGATGGCTCGATATGCCATACGCTTCAGTGATGTCTTTAATGGTACAAGATTCTTTTCTAAGTACGATGTAAATCAGAGCACGTAATGAATAATCGGTAAATTGGGTGAGTTGCATCATGAATTCCTGATTAGGTTATTGACTGTGATTATTTCTTTTTATAAGATGCATTGCAAATATATCTTTAAAGGAGTCACCATGTCAGAGTCATTGTTTGAACGTTTGGGAGGTCAAAGCGCAGTCAATGCGGCGGTTGATATTTTCTATCGCAAAATGTTAACCGATGAGCGAGTCAGTCATTTTTTTGATGATATTGATATGGAACAACAAATTCTAAAGCAAAAGGGATTTTTAACCATGGCATTTGGTGGGCCCAATCACTACAGTGGAAAAAACATGCGCGAAGGACATGCTCACCTGGTCAAGCGCGGACTAAATGATACACATGTGGATATTGTGATTGAGCATCTGGGTGCAACACTTTCTGAATTAGGAGCAAATGCGGAGGATATTAATCAAGTCGCCGCTATTGCTAACAGCGTTCGTAATGACGTTTTGGGGCGCTCATCATGAGTACGGTTGCATTTAATAATCAATCCTACTCCATAGAGCCTCAAGAAAGCGTGTTGCACTGTTTACTGCGTCATGAGGTTGATTATCCTAATTCGTGTCAGGCAGGCATTTGTCAGTCTTGCTTAATTAAAGTCAAAGATGGGGAGATTAACCCTGCCTGGCAAGAAGGATTACCTGAAACGCTTAAAGCGCAAGGTTATTTTCTAGCTTGTCTTGCAAAGCCTGAAACGCCACTGGAGGTGTTAACTCCTGAAAGCACTGAATGTGAAGTGAACGCACAAATCATCGATATCAACGCATTGAATTACAATGTGATGCAAGTAAAACTTCACGTGGATGATTTAGAGCATTGGATTCCTGGTCAATACCTGAGTCTCATTAATCCAGAAGGCACAATACGCAGTTATTCCATCGCCAACATTCCTGAGCAAGAGGGGTTTATTGAATTACACGTTAAAATTTATCCAGGTGGAAGCATGGGGCAATGGCTAGCGAACAAAGCAACAAAACATGCCGAGGTGAAGCTAAGAGGTCCCTTTGGACGCTGTTTCTACTATAACCCAGAGCAATTGGCTTTTAATATGTTGCTGGCAGGAACTGGAACTGGACTTGCGCCCCTTATTGCCATTATTAAAAGCGCATTAAGCAACAAACATCAAGGAACCATCACCTTAGTTCATGGCGGCCTTGCTGATGAAGATATTTACTACAAAGAAGAGCTGGAAATGCTGTCGCTGTTGTTTCCTTCTTTTGTGTATGACGCGTGCGTACTTCAAAGTCAGGGACGATATCCTGAAGCGTCTATTGAACAACGCGCGTTAATGCATTTAAATCAGCCAAAAGAGACACGAGTTTATGTCTGTGGCCCTAAAGACACTACTGATAAGTTGAAAAAACAGATTTTTCTTGCTGGCGTGCCTTCTCAGGCTATCTTAAGTGATGTATTTTTATAAGCACTAATTTTAAGAAATCGACACGTAATTTCATGGAATGAAACAATGACTCAAAATAAGAAAACCATAACGGAATATGCCCAGGAAACAAACGACCCAGTAGCTCTGGTTTTAAAATGGATTTTATTGTTCACTGCACTGCTTTGCTTTATGGTGCTCATATGGGGTACTTATAAAACCTACCAACTTGCGCCACCCCTACCGCAACAATTTCAAACTCAATCAGGCTATGTGGTGATGACTGAAGATGACATTGTTGCAGGCAAAGCGGGATTTCAACGAGCTGATTTGATGGATTATGGCAGTTTGTATGGTATGGGCTCTTATTTTGGTGAAGATTACACAGCAACCAATTTGCTGCGTTTAGGACGACTTGTTGAAGAAAAAATAGCGCAAGCACGCTATGGTAAATCATTTGCCGCTTTGTCCGAAGAAGAGCAGTATTTAGCTCGAAAAACCATGCAGCGTGAATTACAGAATACGGATTTAAGCGCGCCAATCAGTGTTTTGTCGCAATATGTTGCTGACTCAATCGGACAATTAAAACAAGAAATTGCCTCAACATTATTGAATCATGATGCCAAAAAAGGCTGGACTAAAGCCTATAGTCTCGATGAGCAAAGCGCATTGCGCACAGCAGAGTTCCTGATTTATTCCTCACTGACCACCATTGCTCATCGGCCAGGACAAAACAGCTCCTATACTAACAATTGGCCTTATGAGCCCAGTATGGGGAATAGCCCAACCCCAGCTACGTTTTACTGGACGTGGGTTTCCTTTTGTTTTGTGTTTTTAGGCTTTGGCGCCATTTTATATATTTATCATCGCTATCTAAGTGTGCCAGATAATTCTCCCAGAACACCGCTATTTATGCATTTTAAACCACTGACATCAAGTCAGCGTAAAGTGGGCCAGTATTTCCTGGTCGTCGCAGTGATTTTACTCATTCAAATCGGAGTAGGCGCTATTATGGCGCATTACTATTCTGAGCGCGAGGGGTTTTATGGCATCGCAATTAATGACTATTTACCCTTTAACTTCCTGCGCGATGTGCACATACAAACGCCCATAGTCTGGATTGCGCTGTCCTGGATAAGTGCGGCAGTGTTTATAGCACCCATCATCAGCAAAAAGGAAGCGAAAGGCCAGGGATTTTTAGTCAGCGTTTTATTTTGGGTGACGCTCTTTGTTGTGGGTGGCGCCTTAATTGGTGATTATTTAGGAATTATGGGGTACGTCAATCAGTACTGGTTTTGGATTGGCAATCAGGGACTTTCTTATTTGCAACTGGGTCGTTTATGGCAAATTGGGTTTTGTCTGGGATTGTTTTTGTGGAGTTTTATTGTATTTCGCGGTATGTGGCCCCAATGGAGTGCTGTTAAAAAAGCCACAGTACAATTTTGGACGGGCAGAATTCGTCTGGAACATTTATTTTGGGCCAGCACCGCCAACGTTGCTGTATTGTATTGCTTTGGGATGATTCCGTTAACCGGCATTGAAAAATCATTTACCATTACTGATTTTTGGCGTTGGTGGGTCGTTCATCTTTGGGTTGAACAATCCTTTGAATTTTTTGCAGCGTGCGCAACTGCTTATCTGTTAATGGGCACCGGCTTGGTATCGCGTGCTCTTGCAGAACGAACCATGTATTTTGAAACCATTCTTATTTTCTTAGGTGGAGTAGTTGGTACAGGACATCATTGGTATTGGACTGGTACGCCCGATATTTGGGTGCCGCTTGGTTCCATGTTTTCCTTTATTGAGGTATTGCCCTTAGTGCTTCTTATTATTGATGCAATTGAACATCGGCAGTTGATAAAACGCCAGGGTGATTTTACTTATAATTTAGCCTATCTTTATGTGCTAGGTGCCTCCTTTTGGAATTTTGTTGGCGCGGGAGTCTTTGGTGGGGGAACACTCAATGCACCATTGGTAAATTATTATGAGCATGGTACTTTTTTAACGCTCAATCACGCGCATACGGCTTTATTTGGTGCATTTGGCTTACTGGGCCTTGGACTGATTTATTTTTGTTTGCGTTATGCGGCAGGAAAACGTTTACCTTGGAGTGACCGTTTGGGTACCTGGGCATTTTGGCTCTATAATCTAGGGCTTTTATTGTGGATTGTTCTGAACTTCTTCCCTATAGGATGGGCTCAATTAATGGATGTGTATGAGCATGGCTTTGCTCATGCCAGGAGTCTTGAGTTTTATAATACCACGTTATTATGGCAATGGTTGCGCCTTCCAGGTGATGTAGTTTTTGCTTTAGGCGCACTCATCATGGCTTACGATTTCATCAGCAAATTGGCGCCTTTTTTTCCAAAGCTTGCGAAAATTTATTTAAGTAGAAATCAATACCTGTTGCCTAATGAAATGGGAGGAGATGGCAATTGAAACTCAGAGTAATAGCATGACTGGACGCTGGAGCGAGTGGTTTATTGAAAAAATCGGTGGCTTGTTATCACGACAAGCACCACCTCAAAGAGCCTATTTGTGTGATTTTAATAAACTATGCGACAAAATACGTCCTGTCGATGTGCTTTTGGTGGAAGGAAGAAGCCGAATCAGCCGCATGATTCGACATGTGACTCAAAGCCCTTGGTCTCATGCCGCATTATATATAGGACGTTTGCAAGACATTCAGGAACACTCTTTGCAGAAGCTCATTAAAACACACTATGATGGCCCACCCGATAAACAGCTTTTGGTAGAAAGCGAGCTGGGGCTAGGAACTATTATTTCTCCACTCGATAAATACAAAGATGACCATCTTCGTATTGTAAGGCCAGAATGGTTAGCCCAAGAGGATGTATCTCGAGTTGTGATTTATGCGCTCAACCGTTTGGGTAAAAATTATGATGTGCGACATGTATTCGATTTGGCGCGTTTTTTATTTCCCTGGGGAATTTTCCCTAGAAAATGGCGTTCAACCCTATTTCAGCACAATGCCATGCAACCTACAGAAGATATTTGCTCATCAATGATTGCCGATGCGTTTCAGTCGGTACACTATCCCATTTTGCCTTTTATTCACGAGGGAAATAAACATCACATAGAGCTTGTCAGACGCAATCCTCGTTTATTCACGCCGAGTGATTTTGATTATTCGCCATTTTTTTCTGTGATTAAGTATCCTATATTTCCTCCCAATATTATAAAAGGATATGCGCATTTACCTTGGAATAAAGAACAGATAAGCGATCTTTAACTAAGCACTTACCATTTGGCACTAAATTCTTCTATAACATGAGCGTCAGTAAAATTAAGATAAATAGCCGTCGTTTCCAAACGGTCATGCCCCAATGCTTTTTGTACTGAGGCCAATGAAATTCCTTTTTGCAGCGCTAAAGTTGCAAAGGTATGCCGTAGAATGTGTGGCGTCACTTGTTTAGTGATTTTTGCCTTATTGGCAATTTCTTTTACTATCTTTTGGACTTGCCTTGCTCCAATAGGGAAGCGCTCATTAATCGCATAGTAATGCTCAAGTAACGCCCGTACACGGTTAGACATAGGAACAACTCGTTTTTTTGATTTTTTACCATAAGGGCCCCCTTTTCCTGAAATACGCAGTGATTTTTGTTGCCACAAAATATCTTGTGAAGTAAGTGAACATAACTCTGATACTCGCAGACCAGTATCAATTAAAATCCAAATAATCAGCTTTTCAAGCATTGACTCACATGCCTGACACAGTTGATCTGCTTCCTCAGCTCGAAGTGGTTCTCTTACAAATTGGTAAGGCATGACTCCTCCAAATGCGGACAGTTCGCTTTCCTTCTAGTTTAGCGAATAAAATTCGCTAAATGTTAGTCTTTTATAAATTAATGGTCTACCCTGATAATACAGGTTTTTAAAGGCGTTTCTGAGAAATTATTACGCAATCATAAAATCGGCAAAAGGGATTAAGTTCGTCTTTTTAGGTGGAATGCGAATTATGCGTGAGTTGGGGGCACTAACGCAATTAAGTAAGGACGAAGAGGAAAGCAAATCTCATCAATGAATTGGTGCTAATTTAGGGGGTAGGTCAGAAAAAGCAACTGCTCGAGCAAGGTTCTTAGATGTCTGATGAAGTAAAAATGGAAAACTAAGATCACTAAGAGATCCTAATAATCCTTAAGTCGGTTGACCGTTCCATTACTCCCCAAGACCCATTTATCACGGACACCAGCATGCCGTGATAGCACCATTGTTATCATTCATGAAAATAAAAAAAGGGAAGTTGCAAATGGTCTGATTAGAAATGCACTGATGAAAGAGTCTACCATAGGCCTTGAAAACAAAGAGTTCCCGCGGCTACTAAGCACGAATTACACCACTGCAGAGCTTTATTATTGTGAAACGTATCGGGATTGCTTAAAAAAGAAAGAAGAGTATTTTTTAAAGAAAGGAGAGCACTATTTCAAAGTAGTTTCGGTAGATGAGGCAGCGAAAGTAGTGGTATTAAATGATACGAAAGGAAATAAATGCCTCTTTGTTCCTGAAAAAGAAAATAAAGACTGGAAGATTGAATTGTTTCAATCCATGCCAGGAAGAGTTTCGGTGGGTGAAAAAATTCATTTTAAAAAATCTGATAAGACTTTGGGACGTTTCGCTAATGAAAGGGTGCAGGTGACGGAGGTAAACGATGAGTCATTTACCGTAAAAGACAGTAGTGGCGTGGCGCACGTTCTGGAAAAAAAACAGATGAAGGATTCCCATTGGGATTATAGTTATACTGCTACCAGTTATTCAATTCAAGGGGCTTCATCCCCATTTGTTATTGGAGTTGCTGAAACTAAAAATGCTCAAGTAAACCATCTGCGTTCATTTTATATCATGGTAACGCGAGGTTCCTTGCATGCCATGATTTATACGGACGATCATAAAAAACTACGAAAACAACTTCGTGTTACTCCTGAAAAAACTTCTGCATTGGAATCGCTTGGCCTCCTGCATACCCCAATGAAGTCCAAAACGCCCAATGAGCAACCAAAATCACTCAAGCCAATGCATGGTATGCCCAAAATAAAGAACCAGGAACCTCGCTATGATGCGAATATGCTGTCACAAAACTTATCCGACCAGGCTGAGCTCGTGATTGAATCACTACTTGGAGAGCCCAATAGAGCGCTTTCGTCAAAAACAGAATATCGATATGGTACTAAAGGCAGCTTAAGCATCTGTTTAAGTGGAGAAAAAAGAGGAGTTTGGCATAACTTTGAAACAAAGGAAAAAGGAAACATGCTTCATTTGATTCAAAAAACATTAAATCTAAATTTTAAAGAAAGTCTTGAATATGCTGCCAAATTCACAGGTGATGACTTAAAAGAACGTATTAAATTAGCAAGCAAAAACCCTAATAAGATTCAAGCAATCGATTCTGATAAGAAAAGAAAAACATCAGATTATGGGCTGCAATTAGCGAGAGAATCTAAACCCATATCAGGTACAATAGCAGAGCGGTATTTAAAAGAAATCAGAAAGATTCATAATGTGTCTGGAGAAAATATTCGCTTTCATCCCCATGTTTATACTAAAGATACCGAAGAAGTTCGCTACAGGCCAGCACTATTGAATATTGCGCGGGACAAAGACAATAAAGTGGCCTGCGTTGAAGCAGTATATCTGGATAATGACACAGCGAATCAAGCAATTATGAAGATAAAGCCTAAGAAATCTTATGGAATAAAAGCAGGCGCTGGAGTCATATTAAATGAGGGGAAAGGACATGAAAGTGTCACCTATATCGCAGAAGGTGTAGAAACAGGACTAAGCATCAGGGATGCAGTTCAAAATGAACGCGTTATAGCGACACTAGGGAAAGAAAATTTTGTAAATATCGATATGGCTTTGCTCACCGATAAAATAGTCATTTGCATGGATAATGATGGAAAACCCATTAAAGAGGACAGGGTAATTATTCAAACCATTGAACGATTGAAACAGCATGGAAAAACCATAGAAATTGCCATTCCGCTGCGTCAAAAAGACTTTAATGATGTGATTAAAATCGGAGGGATACAAGAAGTAGTTGATACATTAAATAAAGCAGTTAGTGTCGATAAACTGATTGGAAGCCCCAATAAAACAGATTTGAATCAAGATCAAATTAAGAAGTGTCTTGATACCATTTCACGACAAATGAACCTTGAAACTCCTGAAATTAAAAACAATTCAATTGATAAATTGAAAACCCTTCAGCGAGAAGAAATGGAAATATATTAAAATATCTTTAATTGATTGAGCATGGGAATTTTTATATGAAAAAAATGTGTGGAATAATCTCTCTAATATTGATAAATGGATCATCATTCTACCTTATTTATGTCTATGTATTAGTAGCTTGTTCCACCAAAATGAACAACCTATTACAGGTTGCTTATGAGCCATCTGGAATGCAAATGTTTTTTTATTTTATATCGCTCCCGTTTTTTATAATTTTAGCAATATTAAGTCGTATTCATTGTTTTTATTATGATGTAAAAAATGGATTAGCGTTTTCGTTGGTTTTGATTTGGTTATTGTATTTTTTATTTATCGAATATATTGACCAAATAGTTCATTTTCCCAAGGGAAATGAACTATTTTATTATGGTAGTTTAGCTATTTCATTAGGGGCATTTACTTTAATTGGATTAACTACCTATTTCCAATTAAAACAATTAATGTTCGATTCTAGGTAAAATTTTTAGAGTAAAAATTATCTTTATTACTTTCAATTTAACGGCAAGTACTATTTTTTATAACTTAATTATTGATAAATCCTTCAATGAAATTATCTACCTTTTTCTTCAGTTCTGCGATATGTTCTTCGGCATTATTCGAATCACTTTGAAGTTTGTTTTTATCATAAACACAACGAAAAATATCAGCACTTATTCCCAGCAATCTTAAAAGATGGGTCGTGTGTTGACGATTTAACTCTTCTTCTTTTTCTAAGCGTCTTTTTTCATCCTCGCTTATCACTGGATTATCTTTATTATGGAGATAAACCTTTATTCCTAATTCAATCATTTCTTTCATTGTTTGAGACGATGAATCATGCCCTTCATCTTTTTTAATGGATTCGAGCTGATCAATAATTTTTTGATTTAAATAACAATAGGCCTTGGGCATAAAATCCTCTTTTAAATTTATAATACAGGTTCAGTGCACTGATTTTGGCTAGTTGAGAATAATTATATCATTTAATTATAGGGGTCGAATAGGTGTGTATCTTTGTTTAATAGAGGTTTTTTATTCATTTACTAGGTGTGGATTAGGTGTTGATATTTTATAAATTATTGATTAATATTAAAGAGTGGATGCACACCCATATAAAACAGAGGTGTTGGCAGATTTAAAAATGCTCATCTTCACGTAAGTTATTGAATAATAATAAAATGTTTTAAGCAATAAACATTGCGAGGGGTGTGGTGCGACAAGAAAAGTCGCTGTTTTGAGTTGTTAATCGGAAGAAATTCCGAAAACCATTTGTGTCGTCAGATGAACCTACGAGAGTTAATAAAGCCTCTCTGACAACGTAGTGAAACTACG
>NZ_CDRUHA020000064.1:0-44627 GCF_977063405.2 Legionella stuttgartensis | reverse complement strand
GGTTATTCAAAGTGCCCACACAGTTTGTCTTCTCTCTTCTTAATGAACCTGCCCCGAAGGCGTGCTGCGTATTCTACTGATTTCACCCTCAGTGTCAAACACTTTTTTCATTTTTTTTAAAAAAAATGATGACACTCTGTTTATTGTAAATGCAGCTTGGCTATTCTACGCTTACCAACTTGTATTATATAGGTCTTATTTGTTGATAAAACAACTGCAGGGTCCTCAGCTTTATCTCCATCTATCTTAACTGCACCTTGCTTTACCAAACGAATCGCTTCTGAAGTACTTTGAGTTAGATTCATTTGTTTTAATAATTGAGCCAAAGAAAGCGGCTCTTTCGATGTTATGGTTTGTTCCTCTAGATCTTCAGGGATAATGCCCTTTTGAAATCGCTCTACAAACTCCTTATGTGCATGTTCTGCTTGCGTTTGGTCATGGAAACGTGCAACGATTTCTTTAGCAAAATCAATTTTTATATCTCTAGGATTCGTACCGTCCAGTACGGATTTTTTTAGAGCCTGGATTTCCTTTCCTGTTTTAAAGCTCAGTAAATCTACATACCGCCACATTAATTCATCAGAGATTGACATAATTTTACCAAACATATCGGATGCTGGCTCATTAATACCAATATAATTATCCAGTGACTTAGACATTTTCTTCACCCCATCTAAGCCTTCAATCAATGGAGTCATCATCACAACTTGTGGTTCAAGACCATAATGCTTTTGTAATTCACGTCCCATTAATAAGTTAAATTTCTGATCCGAGCCACCCAATTCAATATCGGCTTTAAGTGCAACAGAATCATAACCTTGAAGTAAAGGATATAAAAACTCATGAATTGCGATTGGCTGACCTGTAGTATACCGTTTATTAAAATCATCACGTTCTAACATACGTGCAACTGTGTGTGTTGCTGCCAGCCGAATTAAATCTGTTGCATTAAATTTTCCAAGCCACTGCGAGTTAAATGCCACTCTTGTTTTAAGAGGATCTAAAATTTTAAAAACTTGCTCTTGATAGGTCTTCGCATTATTAAGGACCGTTTCTGGGCTAAGTGGCAAACGTGTTACATTCTTCCCGGTTGGATCGCCAATCATCGCCGTAAAATCACCAATTAAAAAAATGACCTCATGACCATGTTGTTGAAATTGCCGTAATTTATTAAGTAATACAGTATGCCCTAAATGCAAATCAGGTGCAGTTGGATCAAAGCCTGCTTTTATTTTTAAGGGTGTTCCTTTTTGTAATTTTTTTTCCAATTCATGCTGAGGAAGGACCTCTTCACAGCCTCTTACAAGCTCGGAACAAACTGAATCTTCAACTATCATGACATCAAAACCTTTATAAATGATTGACCTATCTTCTCACACCGAGTATCTTAGCCCGGTTGGCAATTTCCTGCCATACCTAAAAGGTGATTTTAAGATAATTTGTCACCCGAAATTTAATAAATGCAGACAATAGCATGATTCCGGATGGCAATGTATAGGCAAACAATGGATAAAAAACCTTATATATATATCGAAAAAAGTAAAACGAATAAAAATAAAAAATCCAATCCATCTAAGGTATTAATGGGTTTTGCCTTGGTTATTGCCTTTTCACTACCCTATTTTCTTGTAAAAAAGTTTTCACATTCACATCAGGGACCTACAACTCAATCTATTGCCCTACCCAATCTCGAAGAGGATGAATCCGAAGAGTATCAAGATGAAGCTTACCAAGAAAATTCATTTCAAAATGAAGAAGAACAAATTGTTGAAGAGTCTAAACCCGATCTTACAGAAGAAACAGCTAAAACTGTTGTAAAAAACGCTGTTAAAACGGTTCAACCAGTTAAGAAAATTACCAAGGATAATGAATGGCAAACGATCAGACCTAGATCGGGTGACTCCATGGCTACTATATTTAAGCGCCTTGGATTAACTGCCCAAAATTTACATTTGGTTATGCAAAAAAATCCCTATTCTAAAGCACTAACCGCAATAAAACCCAGTCAAGAACTGAAGTTTTTAATTAATAAGAATAAGTTGGAAAAATTAATTATCCCGATGAACACCATACAAACACTTACAGTTTATAGGGATGGAGCGGTTTATAAAACAAAAATTGACTCCAAAAAAGTAAAAACCCAAGAGCGTTATGTTACAGGTGTAGTCAAGGGTTCCTTATTCGGCACAGCCCAGCAGTTAGGGATCCCTAGGAAATTAATTCAGCAAATGACTACTATCTTACGTAAAGAAATAGATTTTTCGCGTTCTGTTCGTAGTGGCGATCGATTTTCTATTGCTTATGAAACATTATATGTGGAAGACAAAATGGTGGGCACAGGTGATGTTGTTGCCGTTAGTTATACTAATCAAGGCAAAACTGCACAGGCTGTACGCCATATTAGTCGAAATGGTACGCGGGACTACTATACTCCTAAAGGCGAAAGCTTTAAAAAAGCATTTTCACGGTATCCCATTAAATTTAGCCATATCAGTTCGACCTTTACCACTTCAAGATATCATCCAATATTACACTATAAGAGAGCCCATAAAGGGATCGATCTTGCGGCTCCGATAGGAACTCCGATTCAATCGGTCGGTGATGGAACAATTGTTAATATTGGTCGGCACAATGGCTACGGTAATATGATTGAAATCAAACACGATAAGACATTCAGCACGCTTTATGGGCATATGCTTCGATTTGCAAAAGGTCTTTCCAAAGGAAGCAGAATAAGACGAGGCCAAGTTATTGGTTATGTAGGTCAAACAGGTCTAGCAACAGGTCCTCATTGTCATTATGAACTGCATGTTCATAATCAACCAAGAAATCCAACAACAACTTATTTGCCTACTGCATCCCCTGTTCCTGCTCGCGAAATGGCTCAATTTAAAGCGAAGGTGCGTAATGTGTTTGCTCATATGAAATCTTTAGAGAAAACAGATTATGCACGTAAAGACAAAAGTAAAGGCAAGAAAAAAACAAAAATAGGATAATTTAATGCTGAACGGCATGATTCGGCGTACGCCAAATCTTCGTGGGTGCCTGGTATTGCAGCACCCAATTAAGTTCTACCGAATTAGGGATTATCACCCGAATAAATAGCGACAAACAATGACTGACGCAATGATTCCGGCAAGATCAGCTAATAAACCTGCGGGAATAGCGTGTCGTGTGCGCCGAATACCTACAGAACCAAAATATACTGCAATAACATAAAATGTCGTTTCTGTACTTCCCATCATCGTTGCTGCAATTTTGGAAATGATCGAATCCCCGCCATATTGATGAATCAATTCTGCCATCATCCCCGTTGAAGCACTTCCAGAAAAAGGTCGAATTAAAGCCAATGGTAATACTTCCGGCGGCATACCAATCATAGCTAAAAGCGGGGCAAGAAGATTTGCCATTAAACCAAAAAAACCTGAGGCACGCAGCATGCCTATAGCAACTATCATAGCGATCAGATAAGGTACTACACTTAAAATTGTATCAAAACCTTGTTTCGCCCCCACAATAAATGCGTCAAACACATTAATTTTTTTTACTGCTGCAGCATATAAAGGAATACCCACAATAAAAACTAAAAGCATCCAATTGGATAATTGATTGGCAAACCCACTCATAAGCTATTTTTCCCTTCAACACGAAACATCGGTAATTTTGCTAATTGTTTTACAGAAATAATAGCAACCAACGTAGAAATGACCGTTGCGATCAATGAGCTGACTATAACGCTGCTAGGATTAGTACTGCCATTTGCAGCTAAATAAGCAATTGCTGTAGCAGGAATTAATTGTACGCTTGAAGTATTAATCGCCAAGAACGTACACATGGAATTTGTGGCAATTTTTGCGTGTTGATTCAGTGTTTGCAGCTCTTTCATTGCTTGCAGCCCAAATGGAGTTGCTGCGTTGGCAAGACCCAGCATATTCGCAGCAATATTCATAGTCATCGCCCCCATTGCAGGATGCTCAGTAGGAATATCAGGAAATAGTCGTCTTAAAATCGGCCGAAGTATTTTTCCCAGTAAAGCAACCAAACCTGATTCGTTCGCTATAGACATTATGCCTAGCCATAAGGACATGATTCCTGCTAAGCCAAGAGCGATTTCAAAACCTAGTTTTGCTGATTCTGTGACCGCACGAGCCACCTCATCAATACGTCCTTCAATTACCCCAACGACTACAGAAATTAGTATCATTCCTAGCCAAATTATATTGAGCATCCTTGCCTCCACACTTTGGAACAGGTTAAAATGTTGTCTTTATTTGGCTTTAGATAGAAAAAACGCATGAAGTACACACTTACTCCCTTAAAACATCTGGCTGTTATAGCCTGTTTTCTCATTTCTTTTCAAAGTCAGGCTTTTGACTCAGATAGTACCGAAAAACAAGCTAATTCCTCAATAGAAGAACTATATCATAGACTAGGCAGCATGCCGAATAGTTCAATGCCAGATAGAATAGATTGGGTTAGTAGCCAATTTTTAGGGGTACAATATGTACTTGGCTCCTTAGGAGAAGGACCAAAGGCTCGATATGATCAATTCCCTCAATATCGTGTTGATGCATTCGACTGTGATACCTACGTAAATACCGTCTTGTCATTAGCCGTTTCAAATTCTCTCACATCGTTTCAACAATGCATAAAAAATATACGCTATAAAAACGGAACTGTTTCTTATCTACAACGAAATCATTTCACTGGCTTGGATTGGAATCACAATAACCAGCGCAATGGAATACTCAAAGACATTACATTAACTATAAAAGATCAACATAATCAACCCGTAGCCAAAATTGCTGATGCAGTTATTAATAAACCCAATTGGTATGCCTATAAAACTGTCCAAACAATTAGATTAGTAAATGCGGATAAAGTAAAAGAAGAGGAACGATTAGATGAATTAAAAACGAAGGGCGCCAAATTGGAAACCATTGCAGAAGAAGTTCCATATATCCCCTTCACTGCATTATTTTCCGAACAGAATAAACCCAATATGTATTTATTCGAACAAATCCCTAATGGTGCAATCATCGAAATCGTAAGACCCAATTGGGATCTAAGCCAAAAAATTGGTACTGCATTAAATATTTCGCATTTAGGCTTTGCAATTCGAAATAAAGGCCAATTGTATTTTCGACAAGCGTCGTCAGAATACGGTAAAGTAGTTGATATTCCATTGATTGAATATCTTGAAAAAGCAATAAATAGCCCAACGATTAAAGGAATCAATGTCCAAATTGTTGTACCAACACAACCATTAACAGACTGTAGGTAGAATGCCTGTTTAAAATCAAACTTAGTTTGGGTAAACTACAAGTCAAAATGTAGTCTGGGTGAGGCGAAGTCCCAGGTTTAATTAATAAATTCCCGGGTTAAACTGCGTTTCACCCAGGCTAATCCAGGCATTAGGGATCATTAAAATGAATTACGGATTGACGCAAAAACCGAACTTATCGAGTAGTGAATGTCTTGTTCTTGGGGTGTTTTCTGATGCTGAACTATCTGATTTTGCTCTGAGTAAAGAGCATCATAACTTAGTTAGTAGGCTTATTAAAAAAACATCCGAAGCCGGCGATATGCAATGGCATCATGATCTGGATGGTAGCTTATTAATCATTCAATGCGGTGAACAAACTAAATTCACCCCATCTCAGCTAAAAAAAAGAGTAACAGAGATTACAGGTGCTTTGATAAAACACCGCATTCGCTCTGCAACAGTATGTTTGCCCCAAATAGCTCGATATTCAGCAAATTGGCAATTGGAGCAAATGATTGTTCAAATGGATAATCAACGCTATCAATTACTCGACTTTAAAAAGAAGAAAGCCAAGCCTCATCTATTAGAAACGATAACTTTTTATTTACCAAATGCTAGTGAAGAAGGATTAAAATTAGGTCAATCAATTGCAGCAGGTGTTGAATTGACTCGTCATCTGGCTAATATGCCTGCTAATATCTGTACCCCTACTTATTTAGGTGAACAAGCATTGCAGTTAGCTAAAGAATTTGCACAAAACATGAGCTGCAAAGTGATGGGCCCGGAGGAAATGCACCAAATGGGTATGGAAACTTTATTAGCAGTTGCACAAGGGTCAGCCCAACCACCAAGACTCATTGATATACATTACAAAGGAGCAGATGATGCTCCTCCAATAATTCTAGTAGGCAAAGGAATTACCTTCGATTCTGGCGGATTATCCATCAAACCAGCCAATGCAATGGATGAAATGAAATATGATATGTCTGGTGCTGCCAGTGTATTAGGTACTTTAAAGGCCTGTGCTTTGTTAAAGCTCCCGGTTCATGTTATTGGTTTAATTGCCAGTGCTGAGAATATGGTAAGTGGCACCTCGGTCAAATCAGGTGATATTGTTACGAGTATGTCCGGACAGACTGTAGAAATTATAAATACTGATGCCGAAGGTCGTTTGGTTTTAGCCGATGCATTGACCTACGCAGAGCGCTATCAACCGAAATTTGTCATTGATGTTGCAACGCTTACTGGTGGAATTATTGTTGCGCTAGGAACTGTTGCATCCGGTTTTATGACTCAAGATGAAGAATTAGCACAATTAATTGAGGATGCAGCTAAGGAAAGTAATGATAGAGTATGGCGAATGCCTTTAGATGATGAATATCAAGACGCCCTGGATAGCCCTTTAGCCGATATGATCAATGCAGGTTTTGATCGTACTGCAAGTAGCGTCACCGCAGCGTGCTTTTTGTCTCGTTTTACAGAAAAGTATCGCTGGGCACATTTAGATATCGCCGGTACAGCCTGGATTTTCGGAAAAAACCGTAATGCCACTGGTAGACCAGTTCCCTTATTAACTCAAATAATTCGCCATGCCCTCAATTCGCGTTGATTTTTATTTATTAGCAAGCGACCAAAATGATGCACGTTGGCTGCTCGCTTGTCGTCTTTTAGAAAAAGCTTATGCTAAAGGGCATAAGGTTTATGTCTTATGCAATAACAAACAGGATGCAGAGCTTCTTGATGAACTGCTATGGACATTTAAAGAAGACAGCTTTATTCCACATAACTTGCAAGGTGAAGGACCAGAGCCACCCCCTTCAATTCAAATAGGTTATGAAGGAGAACCTCGAGGATTTAACGATATTTTATTCAATCTATCCGATCATATTCCCAATTTTTATTCTAAATTCAAACGTATTATAGAAATTGTGATAAATATTGAGTCAGATAAAGAATTGAGCCGCAAGCATTACAGAGACTATCGAGTAAACGGGTGTAATTTATATACCCATCAGATAGAGGCTTAGAACGGAACGGTCAAATCTACCCATAAGGTCAGAAAATCCACTCATTTCTAATTTAAGATTTAATGCTGTTTTATATCTCCTGAGTATTAACTCTTTAAGGACACCGATAGAGGTTGTTGTTGTTCTTCCTCTTCTTCTTTTCCTGGTTGCTCAAATGCAAGCGCTTTACGCTTATCTGGACTTAGTGTTAAATAATTTTTAATAAATTCTTTTGCTTCCTGTCTAACTTTAGTATCTGAAAGCAGCTCCTCACTATATTTTTCTATAAAAGTAAAATAAGCAAACCGATCTTTAGGTCGTGCACCCTGAATTTTGATACGGTAATCAAGACTAATTAATGCCTCTCCTAGTGGCATTACGGGTACACCATTTACCTTTATTGGTTGGATTTTATTCAGTCCAAAATCTTCCTTATCGACCAGTTGAATTTTTAGTTTTTGATTTTTATTCGATTTATCAATAACATAAATATCGTTAACTAAACTAAATCCCTGCGGAATTTGCAATGTTATAGAGCTGCCTATACTTTGTAGTTTTGAATTTAATTGGGTTAGTGCCTCTTTTGCAGCTTTGCCATAGGACACCAAAATATCGATATCATCTGGATTCTCAAAGCCATTGCCTGCGAAATCAATCCCATGCATTAAAAGTCCCATACTACCTTGTACCATTGGTTCAAGACAAATACTGCGAGGTGGTGCTACCGGTTTAAACATAAACCCTCTGGGTCCCCCTATTTTCTTTTGACCGCCTTGGCTGTCTGCCGTTGGAGTGTAATCTTCCAATGCTTTAGTGACTAATGCTGCTATTTCTTTTAGATATTCTGTTGAGTGAGCCATGCTCCGCTCCCAGAAAATGAAGTTATAACAAAATTATAGCCAACTCTTTACCCTTTTGATCATTTGTTGATCAAAAGGGTAAAAAGCAAACTTAACTACAGTGATTTGAGAGAAAAAGATTTTTATTAATTTAAAATCAAAATAAACGACTTTTAGGGGAAAGAGAGAAAATAACTAGCCTTATGGCTTGAGACAACACAGCCAGAACCTGGTACTCATTGATTCACATTGATAAACAATGTTCGGCTGTGCTGTATACTGAAGTGAATTAATCCCAAAGGATATCTTTATCTTTTTTTATTGCAGCTTGCAATAAACTAATTAGAGGAACAGCGCGCTTTGACAAACTGATTTCTGGTTCATTTTCGTCATCGTTTTCGTCAACTTTTTTCTCTTTTGTAAGACCAGCCTGTAATCGTTCCAACGCTTCAGGAAGATTTTCCGATTTGATTGCTCCAGGAATAGTACCACTATGTCCCATTAAAGAAAGCAGACGCTTAGCCACATCTGCAAAATAAGTTATATCTTCATAGGCATCTGTATGAAATGTTATTAACATCAAAATCTCCTTTTAAACTCAACTTATTACGTTATCCATAAACCTTTAGCAAATACTCTGCAACCGTATGTAATCCCATTGCTTCACCACCTTCAGGTTTTCCAGGCCGATTACCCAAATTCCATGCCATAATATCAAAATGCATCCAGGGTATCGATTTTGCTACGAAACGTTGCAAAAATAACCCAGCAACAATTGCTCCTGCATAGGGGTGATCACTTGAGTTGGCCAAATCAGCAACATTTGAACGAAGCAACTCTTCATATGCACCAAATAAAGGTAAGCGCCAGATAGGATCAACCACTTTATAAGAGGCAGCTGTGACCTCTGCCGCTAAGTGATCGTTATTGGTAAACAACGCGGCAATTTCGGTACCCACTGAAACACGCGCAGCGCCTGTCAGAGTCGCAAAATCTATCAATAATTCGGGTTGTTCTTCACATGCTTTTACTAAGGCATCCGCCAAAACCAATCGTCCTTCCGCATCCGTATTATGCACTTCCACAGTTAAGCCGTTACGCATAGTTAAAACATCACCAGGCCTAAATGCATCAGGACCAATAGAGTTTTCTACCGCAGGTATCAGCATTTGTAGGCGTACAGGTAAATTCCGAGCCATAATCCATTGAGCAAGACCTATTACATGGGCAGCACCACCCATATCTTTTTTCATTAATCGCATACCCGAAGCCGATTTAATATCTAAGCCCCCACTATCAAAACAAACACCTTTTCCTACTAGAGTAATACGAGGATTTTTCTCATCGCCCCAAGTTAGAGACAACAAGCGAGGCGCTGATTTAGAAGCACGCCCAACAGCATGAATTGCTGGGAAATTATCCTTCAGTAATTCATCACCGACCCATTGTCTGAATTGTGCCTTATGGGTTTTTGCTAATTGTTCTACCACCTCAGCTAATTCTTTTGGACCTAAATCACTTGTTGGTTTGTTTATCAAATCCCTCACTAAAAAGTGAGCTTGGGCTAATGCCAAAATTGGATTTAAATCATCTGGATGAACTACTAAAAGACGTGGTTGCGCTTCTTGCTTTTTATATGCGTCAAAACGGTATTGCGCCAAAGCCCAACTTATTGCTCCTTCTTGAGAGCATCCACCTTGTACCTGATAAATATTCGCAGGAACAATTAATGCCGCATTGGCTAAAGCCAGGATCTGATTCCCATCCCCGGTACCAATAAATACTTTATCGATCAAACCATCTGCATTCTGAATGAAACAAGAATCACCTATTTTTCCTTTAAATTGATGCAAGGAAAGGCAATTCTGTACCGCAGGAGTAAGCATGCTCTGCTCCTCCTCCCATTGATCTTGCGAAATCAAATAAAGAGGAATAGCCCGTTCACCTTGCGTCTCATAAAATAACTTTGCTTGCATGTTTTTATTCCTTCACTTGACCACGAAATTGAGCAGGTCTAAGCCCAGTTAACCCCAGAACGAACAAATAAATGATTACTGCAATTGCTACATGAGCGGATAGTACGCTTAAACGCATTACAGGGGAAAAACTAAGCCAGTAACTTACTGTGCCACTCATTAAAATTAAATAAATGCTAATTGCTGCATTCGCAACGAGTAATTGCATACTGTATTTTAACCATCCAGGTGAAGGTTTGAATACCCCTCGTTTAATCAATAAAAACAATAAAGTCCCGCAATTAACATAACCTGCCAATGCGGAAGCTAAAGTTAGACCTGCATGAGCAAAATGCCAAATAAATATAGAACATAATAAAGTATTAACGATCATAGATATCGCACCCACCTTAACTGGAGTGCTAATATCTTGTCGTGCATAAAAACCAGAAGCCAATACTTTAACCATCATAAAAGCAGGTACACCTGCTCCCAGTGTGATTAAACTTTTTTGGGTCTGAATCACATCATAAGCAGTGAATTTACCATAGGCAAAGCAACTCGCAATCAAAGGCATAGCAAATAAACATAAACCTAACCCTGCTGGAACTCCAATGAGTAAAATAGAACGCAATCCCCAATCTAAGGCACTTGAATATTGGCTAATACTTTGCTCCGCATGCCGCCGAGATAAATGAGGAAGAATCACTGTTGCAATCGCCACACCAAAGACTCCTAATGGAAAATCAGTAAGGCGGTCGGTGTAATATAGCCAAGACACACTTCCAACTTTTAAAAAGGAAGCAAAAATACTATCAACCATTAAATTAAGTTGGGCGATAGAGACACCAAATAAAGCGGGAATCATCAACTTAAGCACTTTATTCACTCCAGCATCATTTCTGACTAACTGAGGTTTTACTAATAAACTACGTTGATGTAAAAATGGAATTTGGAAAAGTAATTGCGCAATACCAGCAATAAGAACACCCCAAGCCAAACCCACTACAGGCCTTGGTAAATGAGGACATAAATAGATCGCAGCAAGAATCATACTGATATTCAGTAATACAGGTGTAAATGCCGGAATTGCAAAATAACCATAGGTATTTAATACCGCTCCAGCCATAGCCGTTAGCGAAACGAGCATTAAAAATGGGAACGTAATACGCAACATTTCCGTGGCCAATACCGCACGGTCACTGTCATGACTAAAACCAGGGGCAAATAAAAAGATGATCACTGGTGCTGCAAATATCCCAATTAAAGTGACAACACTAAGAATGCTCCCTAAATATCCGGAAATACGCGCAATAAAAACCCGTACGTCGCTTGGAGAACGCGTTTTTTGATATTCAGCAAGTACCGGAACAAACGCTTGAGCAAATGCTCCTTCTGCAAAAAGACGGCGCATAAAATTAGGGATACGGAATGCGACAAAAAAAGCATCCATCCCGGCTTGAGCACCAAAAAAATTGGCAAGCACCATATCACGTACAAAACCTACAATACGTGAAATAAAGGTCATTACTGAAACCAGTGTTGTTGAACGTAATAAACTCTGCCGTTTAGGTACCATAATCTCTGTTTCTGTTGCTGACATAATTTTTATACAAGGCACAAATACCTTATAATATCCTAAATGAATCAACTGTCATAATTCTATATGTGGAATATTGGTCATTAAACGGAATCTGGAGGGATGATTAAAAATTCATATTGCCCCTTGATTTTGAACAGAAATGACACATACCGCCATAGAGTGAATCAATTTATGCTTTAGAAACAAAGAAGTCTATTGACAAATTCTAACTCATTGTGCATGATCATCATCTTTTTGTACCATCTGAATGAGTGGAGATTTTTAAGTGGCAAATATTAAATCAGCGATCAAACGTGCTCGCCAAAACGTAAAACTACGTCAACACAACGCCAGTGCACGTTCTATGTTCCGCACTTACATCAAAAATGTAATTAAAGCTGTTGAATCAGGTGATAAAGAAGCAGCTCATGCAGCATTCACTAAAGCACAACCCGTTATTGATAAAGCTGCTTGTAAAGGTTTAATTCATAAAAATAAAGCTGCTCGTATTAAAAGTCGTCTAGTAGCTCGTGTTAAGGCAATGGCTGCTTAATCACTCAATTCGAAAATTCGAACTGGCTATGCCGGTTCGATTTCTTTATCTCCTAATGAAATCGTGTAATCGTTCACGACTCTATCACCCTGAAAAATTTACGAATCCCTGATTTTAGCATTATGTTTATTGCCATATCTTTGGGAGATCCCTCATAATGGCTCAGATAGAATTGAAGAACTCCGTCATCCAGAATAGTTTATGACGAAGGAGCTCCTGTTTTGAGCATTAATTTTATTATTATGTTATACCACCACTCGAAGATCTTTTACTAAGTTTCAAAATGACATTTCTTACACCACTAAAATATCCCGGGTTATGGCATGCGCCTCACCCGGTTATAAGCAAAGCTAAGTAGCAACAGGTACCGGCAAAGGCGCATAGGTTTCTTCATTTTTCAAATAAGCTCTTCCGAGTATCTTGCATAAACTAATTTTGTCTTCAGTTGATAAATAAGAAGCTAAGGCTTCCAGTACGTTATAATCTTCTGCATCTTCTATTGTAGATGTCTCAGAGGGATACTCATCATAAATTGACCATCCATCTACCATGGCCATATAAAGAGAGTTTAAAAGTGTTTTTGCCTGACGGATTTTATTTTGTAATTTTTTCTCTTCACAACTTCTAGGCATAGAAAAGAAACTAAGCATCGAACCTTGCCAACCTGATATTTTAGCATCTTCCTTGGGGTGAATAGTGGCAAAAGCTTTATAAGAGGAAACAATGCGCTGAATTAAATCCTCTTGATATTCTTTGTATTTTTCAGGTAAAGACGCATTTCTTATTAACCACTCGGAACGCTGTAACTGACTGACAATATATTTCACTTCATCACGATACATTTCATCTATTTTAAATAAATTCTCAGTATCCTCTGATAATTGATCAAAACGTTGGGGCGGCACACTCCAATATAATTTAACCTCTTTATCCTGTTTCTTATCTCGGTAATAAACTTCTTTACCTGATGATTTTTTATGGGTATGTAACGGACCTTCGCTATGTAAAAGAATAGGTTCTAAACCTGGAATCAATCGTGGTAAAGAGGAGTTTTTAAATGGGGCGAGTTGTTCTTGAGTTAATATTCCTTCCAAAAGGGAAACTGCCCTAGTTTTACAAGTATTGGAATTCTTCAGGCTAGGTCCTGATAAACCAAATGATAAATGAAAATCAAACGGCTTAAGCCTTGAAGGGCGTCCTTCAATTTTGGCTTTTATTTGTTCGATTTCAAAAATTTGCCTGGAGTATGCCTCTTCTGGATAAACTCGTCCTTTTTTTGATGGATCGCTTTTAAAATTTTGACCATCACCTATTATTTCTTTAATAGCAGCTTCTTGATCTGCTACAGCTTTTGCACATCTCTTTTGTAATAATTCGAAATTATCCTCATCCAACTCAAAAGTGTATCCATGTAAACCATGCCCCAGATCCATAAAACGCACTTCTTCATTTATTAACATCCCATGATTGCCTTGGAAATCAACATCTAAATGATATTTGTTTTTGAATTGCTCGAACCAACTGTGTTTATCTCCAGTACTTGTAACACCATAAAATCCCCAAGTCTCAACAACCTCAAGCAATTGTTTGCTTTCATCCAGCATCGATAGAAAAAATGAACCATGCCAAAAAGGATTCCCTCCTACAGTATGATCAAATACGCAAAAAGTTATCGTATATTTCATCGTGACACTCCTGTCAATTGTTAGACTTTCTATTAAAAAACTAGATAAATCAAAAGCTATTTTGAGTAAAAATTATAAAATTTGCAAGATTTTATCCCAAGATAAAGGAGAATAAATTGAAAGAAGGCTTTTATTGAGAATAACAAGACGTGCGACGCATAGACGATAAACAAAGCTTCCCGGGCATGTTGACTTCACCCGGGAATTTAAGAATTAATTAACTAACCATAAATACTGACTAATTTTGCTTGGTTCAACCGCTCAAAAGCACGTTTAGCCGGTACAAAATTAGGATATTGAGTCACTAAACGTTGTAAAATCATACGCGATAAAATTTCATCTCCCTGATTCCACTCATTTAATGCTTGCAGATACATAAAATCTGCATTTTGCTCCATAATTAATGGAGCTTTACTCATAAACACGGGCTCAATAAAGCTTACACGGGCTTGATTTTGTGCTTCCATCCTTTGTAAAACTTTACGCGCTTGTACGCTACCATTATCGCTCGCCTGTTGTAATAACTCCTTACCCTTAACAAGAGAGCGCTCCCCAGCTGTACCTTCCAAATAATAAGTACCTAACTGATATTGCGCATAAGCATTTTGACGTGCAGCCAGTTTTTCATAAAAGCTTGCAGCCATTTTGGGGTTTTTATCAACACCCACACCATAATGATACATTCTTGCTAAAGCCAACATCGCTTTCTCATTCCCTTTATCTGCAGATTGTTGGTAATAGTTAATTGCGTCATTAAAATCAAGTTTGGTAATAACTCCTGTTTCTGATAACAATCCTAATTGATAAAGAGCATTGTCATTTCCTAAAGCCGCTGCTTTTTTATACCAGGATAAAGCTTGTTGTGTATCACGGGATTGTCCAAGGCCATTGAAATAAATTGCGCCTAATTGATTCATTGCCTCATGAACTTGGTGAGTAGATGCTTCAACAAACAAATCTCTAGCTTTTTGATAGTTGACTGGCGTTCCTTTACCGTATAAGTACATTAATGCCAAATCATATATCCCTAAAGCATCTCCTTTCGCAGCAGCTTGTTCATAAGCTTTGAATGCCTGGGCATAATTATCATTGACTGTTTCATCAATAAAACCTAAAGCAACCGAAGCTTCTGGTAGGACAGAAGCAGCCTTCTCATACCATTGCTTAGCCAAATTATAATCGGGCTCGCCATTCTCACCCAATTGATAAAACTGACCTAACAGATACTGAGCAAGAGGATTTCCTTGTTCTGCAGATGCAGTATACCAACGTTGTGCCTCAGCCAGATTAGGTTCGGAACCCAAACCTTTTTCCAGCATAAAAGCCAATTTCAATTGGGCATACTGGTCTCCTTTTTCGGCTAAACCAGAATAAATTTGTTTGGCTTCTTGCATTTTCTCTGGATCAGAATTTTCTGCCAAATAGAAATCAGCCAAAACGATTCCTGCATGACTGTTTCCTAATTTATAGGAGCGTATTAAATTAGGTAAGAAATCTTGTCCATTTTGTTTTTGCAACACGGCCATATTAAAATCAGCATAAGAGAATTTATCATCAACGGATTTCTGCAATTGCTCAATTCCTTTTGTCTTGTCTTGAGCAATACCCTTCCCTTCTGCAGAATAAGTTCCTAAGATAAAATCGCTTACTGAGTTTTGTCCTGCTTGCTGATACCAGGTGATCGCTTGTCCTGGATCCGCTTTAACACCGACACCCCGATCATAGAGTAATCCCAGCAATAATGCGGCATTTTCATCGCCAGAAGCCGCTTGCTCCTTAGCAATAAGAAAAGCTTGCGATTGTCTCGCCTTATCCTGATCCATAGCATCGTAAAATGCGAGTGGCAGTAATGCCTGCGAAATACCTCTATCTGCTGCTCCTTGATACAATTGACGAATCATAGCTATTCTGTGCTTCCTAACATTGACACTTAAACCGCTATCATTTTGACGCGCCAAACTATCTGCAAGCTCATATTCTGCCGGGCCATAATTATTGGCTGCAGCCAGATATAACATGGACATTGCCTGTTCAGGGTTAGGCTGAATATACACTGTGCCATCTGGACCAGTTATTCCCTGAGATAGGATTCTGGCCAAAACATATTGAGATTTTTTGTTTCCTTTAAACGCTGCATCAGTTAAATCATTTAATGCAAGCTGATAATCATTTTTATCCTTTGCATGCTGCAAATATAAAAGTCCTAAATTGTATTCAGCCCCCAAATGTTGCTGCTGTGCCGCATTTTGATAAAAAATAATGGCTGAAGAATCACTTTGTGCTACACCGATTCCATATTGAAACATTTGTCCTATTTGAAACTGCGATTGAGCATCACCTAATATGGCTCTGAAATATAAATGATTAAACATCGACATGTAGTTAAGTTGTGCTTGCCAACCTTGAGTCCACAAATCCATGATGCTGGCTTGGGAATTATCATCATAATCATAATAATTAGCATCTATGTAAGGAGCAGGTAAGTTCAACTGAGCAAATACAGGGGAATTGACCCTTTCCAAAGCAGAGAGCTGCGGGTCTAAAGGATAAAGAGGATAGGTCCATTGATTTGCCTGGAAGCTTGGGATTTTACTCAAGAGTGCATCGTAATAACTGGTAATTGGTACATCATTAGGTTGAACTAATTCAAATTGAGGCTGGAAAATAGACTGTCGCATTATTTTTTTCAGCTGAGGTGCTTGGTTATAAGCAAAATCTCCTAATACTGCAGGATTATGCCAGGCACTAAGTATTCCTTTCATTTGAAAATCGGTTTGTTCCAGTTTATCGGTGGTGCCATTACTTAACCACAATGCTGCTTGCGCTAATGCGGCTTCTTGATTTTTTGCACTTTCATCTTGATTCGCCTGAGCCAACCATTGTTTTGCCAAATTTTGATCCGCATCAACGCCTATTCCTTTTTGATACATTTCGGCTAACTCACGTTTCGCTTTGGGCAATCCATTCTGAGCGGCCTTCAAGGTCCACATAAATGCAGTTTTGGTATCATAAATTGGGCTTTTCTGTTGTAAATAAACGTGAGCCAAGTCTAAATATGCTTCATCACTTGACTGATTACCTGCTTTATTAAACCACTGCAAAGCTTGTTCTTTTTGATTTTGCTCTAAAGCCAATTCCCCTAAAGCCACCATTGCAGGCGCAAAACCTTGCGCTGCAGCTTGATTTAATAATTCCTCACCTTTCTTTTCATCTTTATCAACCAGCTGCCCTTCAAGATAAAGCTCACCCAATCGAGTTATGGCTTGAGTATTGCCATTAGCAACTGCTTTATTTAACCAAATAAGGCCTAATTTACGATTTGATGAATTACGACTATCAATAAAATTCTTTGCTAAGGTAAATTGTGCAAGAGAGTTACCACTTTTTGCCGCATTAATATAATAGCGAGTTGCCGTATCGCTATTTTTCTTTACCCCTACTCCATACATATAAGCGGCTGCCGTAAACATTTGGGCGTCTACATCACCTGCATCGGCTGCTTTTTTAAACCAGACAAAAGCTTGCTCCGGATTCTTATCATGCAATAAAGTGTATTTCGCCATCAGTTGGATTGCAGGAAGATATCCCTTTTGTGCGGATTGAGTAAAATAACGTATTGCTAACAAACTATTTTTTAACTGGCCATATCCATATAGATAAATCCGTCCTAAATAGTAATCAGCGACTGCATTTTTCCCTGATTGAGTCATCAAAGGCTCTATCGCGTTATTATAATTCCCTAATCGATAAGCACTAAAGTCATCAGCAAAAGTATTTTGGCTAGCTGATGCAACGAATAAACATACCCAAGGTACTAGCGATTTCATGAAAATTCTCCCTCTTTGCATGGCAATTTAACCTGATTTTTTATCATTATATTTTCAGATTTATACCCCAGGTATTATGCCATAATGCACTACTTCATTAACGGCCCCATTTCTCGTTGTGCCATCGACTATCCAAAAATTACCTTTATTATTCAAACCAAATTTAACATTAACGTATTCACATACTTTTATCGTATCAGCACAATCAATAATTTTTCCATAGGAAGTTTTACCATCCCCCGCTGTACAAATAAATTTGACTAATGGTTCCCCTGTAGCTAATGCCGCCCATTGTCGACCACCTATAGAATGATTATATCGAGTTGTATACTGACTATTCTCATCACGCATTTGGTACAAGCTGACCGTTTGGGTTGATTTATTAAAGAAGAAATACAAAGATTGCAAAGCACCCTCTTTCCCTGGATAAAGAGATAATACTTTTAAACTTTCCTTATACCCTACCGGCTTACATCCTATAGGAAACCTTGCCTCCTCTTTTTCCGCCTTGGCTTGCGCCTCTTGAGGGTCATTTTTTTTGGGTTTGGCTGCCTCAAGTTGTGCAGACATGAGTCCTAAGAACAGCATCAATGAAATTGAAGTGATTTTATTTATTGTGTTCATTATATTTCTCACTCACTGTCATTTATTGGACGTACAATAACCGTTGTACCCGTAAAATTATTTCGCTCACTTGATAACTCAACAAAGCTTTGATTTAACCATTTAGCATCTTGAGTGAACATCCGCACACATCCATGACTTGCTCTTACTCCAGGAATATCATCTGAACCATGTAATGCAAACCCTTTATGGAAAAACATGCAAAAAGGCATCTTTGCGCCACCTTTGCCTATAGGGAAGACATCGGAGACACATTTTTCATTTTCTTTACTGAAAACCCGATAAATTCCGGTTAAAGTGCGGCAAGAACGATTGGCATCAGGACATCGGTCTCTTCCAGATGAAATCGGTCCCCATTTCACCAGATTACCTTCGGCATCATAAGCACCAAAAGCCAATTTATCCTGATCAACAATAATTTGTTTTTGATGTTCATTCGGAATTTTTAATGGGAACGGTGCCACATCAAAAACGGAGAGATAAGCTAAGTTTTTTGGAACTGCGATAATCTTGCCAGTCCATAAAGGGTTATAGGTCCGATTGACCCTTTGCACAATATCGCGTTGATTCGGATCTGGAAATAAGGTATCCCAGCTTTGCCCCGACTCTACTTTAATACAGTCGTATTGTGGGTATCCACATAATCCAGTGCCATAAAAGTTACCCGCATTCGCAATGGTAACCATGAGCATCATCAATGCAGCTGAAAGTAATTTATACATATGCCCCCCTCTCACCTTACTTTTTATTTTTACATGCAAGATTTGTGCTTAAATATCAATTTATTCTAATTATTATTCGAGCATATCTAAAATAAGTTTAGTACGAATATTAGAGTTTTTGCTAGGGTTATGAATAATATTCCGCGTCATTAATCGATAACTGAGATTCAATAGGGAGATTTTTTGGGGTTTCGAACAGGAATAGAGCCCAGTTTTGCTGCATTGTACCCAGATTACAACCGCTTTATGGCAATATGTTTTCGCCATGAAAAAATTGAAAAATACGCTTTGCTAAATGCTCACTAATTCCTGAAACTTTGGCAATCTCTTCTAATGGAGCTTTAGCAAGCTCTCGTATCCCACCAAAACGATGCAGTAATGCTTGTCTTCGTTTGGCTCCAACTCCTTCTATATCCTCAAGCGTTGATTCCAATCTCTTTTTTTGTCTTTTTTTACGATGGGCCGTAATAGCAAAGCGGTGGGCTTCGTCACGAATATGTTGTAACAAATGCAAGGCTTTTGAGTCATCAGGTAACGTCCATTCTTTTGCTTCGTGCACTAAAATCAATTTTTCCCATCCCGCTTTCCGTGAGGGTCCTTTAGCCACTCCCAACAAGGTAACCGTTGAAACACCTAAGGACGTAAGAACTCTCTGGGCCACCGCGACTTGTCCCTTGCCTCCGTCAATAATTAATACATCGGGTAAAGATTGAGCTTCCACTAAACGCTTAAAGCGACGGGTAATTGCCTGTTCCATTGCGGCATAATCATCTCCTGGAGTAATACCTTCGATATTAAAGCGTCGATAGTCATTAGGACTAGGACCTTCATGATCAAACACAACACAGGATGCAACAGTCGCTTCACCTTGAGTGTGACTAATATCAAAACATTCCATGCGTTCAATGGGTTTACTTAGACCCAAAAGCCGCTCCAACTCTAGGAAACGAGATTTCATTGTGGAATGTTTCGTAACATATTCGGCTACTGAAACACGTAAATTATTTCGTGCAAAATCCATCCAGCGGGACTTAATTCCGCGAGGATTCACTTGAATTTTACACAATTTCCCACGCTGTTGTGATAATGCTTCTTCTAAAGACTGGTGATCCACCAAATTCTGATTCGTAATGATTAAAGCAGGAATCTTCTCTGGGGCGTCTAAATAATAAAATCCAATAAATGCATCAAAAGTTTGTTGCCACAAATCGTCCATGTCGAGTTCATCTTCTAGACCTTTTTGAGGGACTGATGGAAAATAGCTACGACTTGCCAATACTTGACCTTCACGAATGGTCACACATTGGACGCATGCAAAACCAGGGCTAAGTTCAATTGCAATAGCATCTGCATCCCCACGTAATTGCAAAACCCCCTGTTGTTCTTGCACCAATCGCAAACTTTTAATTTGATCGCGCAAAAGTGCTGCTTCTTCAAAATTTAATTCGTTTACAGCTTTATCCATTCGCTTAGCAAGCTCATCAAGAATTAATTGAGATTTACCCTGTAAAAATCGCATAGCGTCCTGCACTGATCGTTTGTAATCTTCAGGTGTTATAAAATTGACACAGGGTGCAGTACATCTTTTAATTTGGTACTGCAAGCAAGGTCTTGATCGTGCATTGAAATAACTGTCTCGACAATTCCGGACTTTAAAGACTTTTTGAATAGTGACTATGGTTTCTTTTACCGCGGCACTACTGGGATAAGGACCAAAAAAATCACCTGAAAGAGGTTTTTTTTTAGAACGATAGCTTTCTATACGCGGAAAGTCAGGATGATTGGATAGATGAATGTATGGATAAGATTTATCATCACGTAATAAAACATTGTATTTGGGTTTTAATGTTTTAATCAGATTGCTTTCCAATAATAAAGCTTCTGTTTCGCTACGCGTAACGGAAATTTCTATAGAAACGATTTGATTCACCAAAGAACGGGTTTTAATCCCTGTATTTTGTTTGTTGAAATAGCTTGTAACCCGCTTTTTCAGATTGGAAGCCTTACCTACGTAAAGAAGATGACCCGCTTCATCAAGCATTCGATAAACTCCGGGCTCATTAGGTAACTTTGTCAGAAACAACGCTAATTCTGTAGAAATATTCATGTAATAATAGCAATAATTTTGGTTTAAAAAGTATTATAGGTGCAGTGCTGCTGCACCTGCTCCTTACTCAAAATAAAAATTTTTGGAGGAAAGTCAGACGCTGCACCCAGGCTACACTAGGGCCTTTAATCTTCTGACGTCAAGTCGATGGGATTTTCTATAATTCCATGTTTGAGTGCTAAATAAGTAAGCTCCACATCATTTTTAATACCTAATTTTTCAAATGTTCGATAACGGTAGCCATTAATTGTCTTGGTGCTAAGGAAAAGTCTATCACTAATTTCTTGCACATTCATGCCACTGGTAATCATCAACATCACTTGCATTTCACGTTCAGATAATACATCAAAGGGTGAACCTTGTACTTCTTCTAAGCTATTAATCGCAACTTTCTGAGCAATTTCAGCACTAAGGTATTTTTCTCCTTTGGCAACTTTACGTATTGCAGCAGCCATTTCTTCGGCACCCGATTCTTTCGTCAGATACCCCATAGCGCCTAATTGCAAAACACGAGTAGGTAACAGATCGGAACACATCGCGGTTACAGCTATAACCTTAATATGTGGATTGGATTTTTTTAGACGACGTGTTACTTCCCAGCCATCAATCCCAGGCATTTTCATATCTAAAAGGACCACGTCAGGTGAATGTTTTTTTACCAATGCCAAAGCTTCTTCACCGCTTTCTGCATCAGCGACTACCTCTACATCCGACATATCTTCGAGTAATCGTCGAATACCCATTCGAACCAATGCATGGTCATCAACAATTAGTACTTTAATCAAATAATGCTCCTTGACCTTAAAGCCAATGAACAAACTAGGTTGCTCGATGTTAACAAGACTAGCTGTTCATTACAATACATAGATTAACATGCTCTAATATGGATATTAGGGTTATCTGGATCCACTTTGAAAAAAGGTGGAAACTCACCTAGTTCTCGAGTTCGAGCTAGAAGTTTACCTATGTCTGATAAAACAAAATCGTACAAAACCTGATAATCATTAATTACAAAATAAACGGGTTGTAACATATCGATGCGATAGGGCATCCGAAATGCAGCTACTGGTTCAAAAACCACTCTAAGCGGAATATCACTTTCGACGCTATAGACTGTTTCACTGATAGAAGACAGTATTCCACCGCCATAAGCTCGCAATCCCTGTGCGCTTCTCACTAAACCAAACTCCACAGTAAACCAAAACAATCGTTGGAGTAAGGGCCAATCTGATTCAGGGAAGGTTAATACTTTTTGGGCATAGTCATAAACAAACTCTGCATAAACCTTATCCGTCAACATGGGACAATGGCCAAAGACTTCATGAAAGATATCAGGCTCTTTAACATAATCCAACTCTTCTTCATTTCGAATAAAAGTAGCTACAGGAAAATGTTTGGTGGCCAACAATTCAAAAAATTCTCGAGCGGAAATTAATGCCGGGACTCCAGATACTTGCCAACCAGTTTCAGCTTTAAGCCTTTGATTTAGATCGGGAATCTGTGGAATTTTTTCAGATTTTATCGCTAAAGTTTTTAATCCAGTTATGAATTCATCACAAGCTCTTCCTGGTATTAATTTTATTTGTCTTTCAAATAAAATACTCCAGATTTTATTTTCTTCGGCAGAATAATTAACAAACCCTTGAGCGTCAGGAATATGCGCTACATAACGGCTTGAAAATTCCATAATTTCTCCTTTACATACAAATGATCGTACAAATTAATCGCAAACTAGTATTTATCTTAAAAAAAACCACCTTTTCTAGTTATTAGGCAATTTCAGAATAAATGTCAATAACTATTACAGATTTTTCAAATTATGCTATAAAATCAAGCTAATATGATCTTCGGAAATAAACAATGACGGCAGCCATTTTAGCAACCGGTGATGAAATTGTTCATGGTGATACCCTAAATACCAATGGTCGCGACATCGCTCATGCCTTAAGCTCTGAAGGTTTATCTTTAGGCCTGCACCTTTCTTGCAGTGACAAAAAAGTTGATATTATCAATTGCTTGCAGTTCTTAACCAAAAAGCATGACATTATCATTATCATTGGCGGACTAGGACCTACCACAGATGACCTCACTCGTTTTGCCTTATCTCAATTTACAGG
Organism: Legionella stuttgartensis; assembly: GCF_977063405.2. Classification (NCBI taxonomy): domain Bacteria; kingdom Pseudomonadati; phylum Pseudomonadota; class Gammaproteobacteria; order Legionellales; family Legionellaceae; genus Legionella; species Legionella stuttgartensis. Next base: position 21,344 of record NZ_CDRUHA020000064.1, on the reverse strand, counting down.
CGAAGCATTGGTACAACATGCAGAAGCTCTTGAGCACATAAAAACGCGCTTACGAGATGCAAAGCTAATCCTCAATGCAGGGAATTTACAACAATGCCTTTTTCCTGAACAAGCCCAACTTTTACCCAATCCTGTGGGAAGCGCTTTAGGGTGCTATTATCAGTGGAATAATAAAATCTTTTTTTTATTACCTGGTCCACCCCGTGAATGTTTGCCAATGTTTAATAATTACGCACTGCCTATCTTGCAGCAAACTACCCACAGCCACAAACAAATACTCAAGTGGCGAATTTTTGGCTTGGCAGAAAGTGAAATAGCCCAAAAATTAGAAGATGCGCTTGAAAGTATTGATTGTCATACAGGCTATCGATTGGAATCACCTTATATAGAATTTAAGGTGCGTTGTACTCCCAATTTGATGCATAAAGTAAAGGACATAGTCGATCCAATCCTAGAACCACACATTATTAGCTCTGTAGAGAAAAAAGCGTCAGAACACTTACGTGAATTAATTGCCAGTATTAATGAACCAATAACTATAATTGATGAAGCAACGGGGGGATTATTGCAATTATTGCTAACCAGGCCCAATACACATCATTTATTACATTTTAGTGATTTACATCAAAATAAGCTGTATTTTCATATCAGTGGCCTAGCAGAATATTGGCAGCAACAACCCACAAACGGGACAACACAAGTAATCATTGACTACAGCAATCACTCTCAAGAAGGACGTGAAACCCATAGCATCCCCTATCGGAGTGTTTCAGTAGTTGAACATGCTGCAGAATGGCTATGCTTCAGACTCTTTCATCTCATCAATCAGCTGCATCAATGAATAGCATAATTGTTGTGTTCCTTCACCACTGATTGCAGAAATGGCAAATACCTTATCTTCCCAGCCCAGGCCCTTTACTATGGTCTGTATTCTTTCTTCACGACTCTCAGCATCGGGTAACATATCTATTTTGTTCAACACCAGCCATCGAGGTTTTTGCAACAGTTCAGGATTGTATTCCGCTAATTCATGAATAATTGCTTTAGCTGAGGCAACCGGATCACTGTCGTCTAATGGAGCGACATCAATTACATGGAGTAACACACAGGTACGTGAAAGATGTTTTAAAAACCGATGCCCAAGCCCAGCACCAGTAGAGGCCCCTTCAATGAGACCTGGAATATCAGCCATCACAAAGCTTTTGTGTGAAGAAACACTCACCACACCTAGACCTGGATGCAACGTAGTAAAAGGATAATCCGCTACTTTTGCTTTTGAACTGGATACTGCGCGGATTAAAGTAGATTTTCCGGCATTAGGCAATCCTAATAAACCCACATCAGCCAAAACACGCAACTCCATACGTAAATGCCGTGATTCGCCTGGACTTCCTGGACTCGTTTGCCTTGGAGAACGATTTACACTACTTTTATAGCGTGTATTTCCTAAACCATGAAATCCACCTTGAGCAATCAATACGGGTACGCCTGGTTCTTTAATATCACCCAACAACTCTCCAGTATCTACATCATAAATCATAGTGCCGACAGGGACTTTTATCGTTAAATCATCACCTTTTTTTCCGGTACAATTTCCTCCCATGCCATGCTGGCCATTACCTGCTTTATAATGACGCATATAACGGAAATCAATCAGGGTATTTAAATCCGTACTGGCTTCAAAATACACGCTGCCGCCATCACCACCATCACCGCCATCAGGACCACCACGGGGTATGAATTTTTCGCGTCTGAAGCTTAGACAACCATTTCCACCATTGCCCGCATCTACTTTTATTACTGCTTCATCAACGAATTTCATGACCAACCTCAAAATAAAAAAAAACCCCGTTGCCGGGGTCAAATAGCGACATTGCATTTGGGTATAACATGTATCCTGAATTAAGTACAATCATATTCCGGAATACGTTATAAACACCAAAGCCGCTCTGAGCGGCATAATGGTTTCCTGTACGAATTAGTTTGCAGCTTCTTCTTTTTCTTCTGCAACTATAGTTACGTACTTACGATTTTTGTCACCCTTAACAACAAATTGAACCAAACCTTCAACTAGGGCAAACAAGGTATGATCACGACCACAACCTACGCCAGGTCCTGGATGGAAACGTGTACCACGTTGTCTTACAATTATTTCACCCGCATTAACAAATTGACCGCCATAACGCTTAACACCAAGATACTTGGGATTCGAGTCGCGGCCGTTACGAGTACTACCACCTGCTTTCTTATGAGCCATTTCTATCCTCTCTTACTTGCTTATCGCAGTAATTTTAACTTGCGAATAATATTGTCTGTGCCCCATTTGCTTTCTGTGGTGCTTACGACGACGAAACTTGATAATTTTAACTTTCTTGTGACGACCATGATCAAGCACTTCAGCTTTCACTATTGCCTTGGCAACTAATGGTGTACCACAAACGATTTTATCACCATCAGCTAACATTAACACTTCTTCAAATTGTATTTCATTGCCAACATCTTCAGGCAGTAATTCAATTTTTAACACATCACCTTCCTTCACGGTGTATTGCTTACCGCCAGTTTTGATTACCGCATACATAATATTTCTCCAATTCGCCTGATTGGCTATCACAAATTCAATAAAGTCGCATATTCTATGAAATTATGACTATGACTTCAAGTTCATTTTAAAATATTGTATACTTCGCCACCCTTTCCGGATATTTTAATTCATTATCCGGTGTTTAATCTGGTCGCGGATTAAATTTTAAAGGAACCGTATCGATTCATCACATCTAATCTTGGCAAAAGCCATATTTGAATGAATGTGCTGAATAGTTACCAAAAACTTATAAAAATTTTTGGAGTATATAATGTCAAACATCCTTTTAGAAGCACAAGCAAGAACGGATATGGGGAAAGGTGCGAGCCGCCGCCTACGTCGTCTTGAAAATAAAGTACCTGCTGTAATTTACGGTGGGGATAAAAAGCCAATGTCAATTCATTTTCAACATAACAAAGTAGTTAAAGCACTAGAAACAGAAAGTATCTATTCAAGTGTTTTTGATATTACAGTTGATGGTAAAGTTGAACATGTTATTTTAAAAGCGTTACAACGTCATCCCTACAAACCTGTTGTAATGCATATGGATTTACAACGCGTTTCTAAAACTGACATTCTGATTAAATTAGTACCCATCCACTTTATCAATGAAGAGAAAGCTCCAGGTATTAAAGCAGGTGGTATCATTAACCACACCATGACTCAAGTAGAAGTTCGTTGCCAAGCAAAAGATCTTCCTGAGTTTATTTCAGTAGATATGTCAGAAGTTAAAATGGACGATGTTGTTCATTTATCTCATTTAAAATTACCTAAAGGGGTACAACTGACTGTTGATGTTACTGATGGAAGTCATGACGCACCTGTTGTTAGCATTCATATGCCCAGAGGAAACGTAACAGAAGAGGAAGAAGCTGAAGCAACCGAAGTTCCAGCCTCTGCTGTACCCACTGTTAACGCTGAGAAAAATGAAGAGTAATCTTCAAGTTTGATTGAAAAATGTAAAACGTAGCCTGGGTAATGCGACAGCAGAGCCCGGGAAATTTGTGTAAACTTAACCCGGGTACAGCAGTACTTTACCCAGGCTACATAAGCTCCAAAATTACGACCCCTATCAAAGAGCTATATCATGGCTATAAAACTTATCATTGGTTTGCGTAACCCCGGTTCAGCCTATGAACATACGCGTCATAATGCCGGTGGATGGTTAGTCTCTGCCTTAGCTCAGCGACATAGTGTCTTTTTCAAATTGGAAAAAAAAATGCAAGCCGAACTGGCTGATTTGGAATTAAATCAGCATGCAGGTAAATTGGTTTTGCCCATATCTTTTATGAATCACAGCGGTCAGCCTACCCGACTCATTAGTCAATTTTATAGAATTCAACCTGAAGAAATACTGGTTATACATGATGAATTGGATTTACCTCCAGGACGAATTAAACTTAAAACAGGTGGCGGTCATGGCGGTCATAATGGCTTAAGAGATATAATTGCCCAACTAGGTAGCCCAGAATTTCATCGCTTACGAATTGGAATCGGTCATCCTGGTCATAGAGATTTAGTTCATCAATTTGTGCTCGGTAAACCCTCAGCACAAGACAGACAATTAATTTATGATGCAATTGATAGAGGCATCGCGGTAATGCCTTTAGTCTTATCTGGTGATTTAGCTAGAGCAATGAATCAATTGAACGTTTAGATCCTGTTTCTCTGCAAGTTATTAATCCCAATCGATTTGAATAAGTTGGCAGAGTAGCAGTTAGTTTAGTTTAAGGTGCGTTCGGTATAAAAGATAATTTATTCTTTTCTATCGAACTAAATTATTTAGAATGGATCCCATATTAAGTGCGTCACATTTTTTTATGGGATAACGTTCGTTTAACGACATAAAAAGAAGAACATTATTTTTTACTTTTTATGCCGAAATTCACGTTAGTTTTAACATTTAGAGGTATTACTCATGGGATTTAAATGCGGCATAGTGGGCTTGCCCAATGTTGGTAAATCAACTCTGTTCAATGCGCTCACCAAAGCAGGTATTGAAGCAGCAAACTATCCTTTCTGCACTATTGAACCCAATGTAGGCATAGTTACTGTTCCCGATCCCCGTCTTGATGCTTTGAGCGAAATAGTAAAACCACAGCAAGTGCTCCCAGCCACCATGCAATTTGTTGATATCGCAGGGATTGTAAAAGGAGCATCCAAGGGCGAAGGTTTAGGGAATCAGTTTTTGGCTAATATTCGCGAAACCGATGCCATTGCTCATGTAGTCCGTTGCTTTGAAAATACTGATGTAGTGCATGTAGAAGGTCATGTAAATCCACTAAGTGATATCGAAGTAATTAATACAGAACTGGCCTTAGCAGACATGGAAACTCTTGAAAAAGCCATTCTCAAAGCTGGAAAAAATAGTCGTAGCGGTAATAAAGAAGCAATTTTTGAAATGAAAACCTTGGAAAAAATCAAGGCTCACCTTGATGAAGGGTTTCCTGTCCGTACTCTTGAATTAAGTACTGAAGAAGAACCTCTTGTACGCCGCCTGTTTCTACTCACCGCCAAACCAGTGCTCTATATTGCGAATGTCGATGACAATGGTTATGAAAATAATCCATTATTGGACAAAGTTCGTGACTTAGCCTTACAAGAAAAAGCCAGTATTGTTGCTCTATGTGCAGCAACAGAAGCGGAATTAGTCGAGTTGGATGAAGCGGATCGCCAAGAATTCATGGAAGATTTAGGATTAAATGAACCTGGATTACATCGAGTAATTCGTGCAGGTTATGAATTGTTAGGATTACAAACCTATTTCACAGCAGGAGTAAAAGAAGTAAGAGCCTGGACCATTCCTAAAGGAGCTACCGCACCGCAAGCAGCAGGTGTTATCCACACTGATTTTGAAAAAGGATTCATCCGCGCAGAAGTCATAGCATACGATGCATTTATCGCATGTAAAGGCGAACAAGGTGCTAAAGAAGCCGGAAAGTTACGTCTAGAGGGCAAAGATTATATCGTTTGTGACGGGGACGTAATGCATTTCCGATTTAATGTATAAGTTCAAGTTAAACCCCGAGTTTTACTTGACAATTTGTATGTGCAAACCTTAGCATTTGTTGATTGAATCGTAGAGGACAAACAATGGCGATTGACAGTATACGCGCGCTAATTAGTGACGATTTTAATGCAGTTAATACCTTAATTGTTAATAAAATTGAATCGCAAATTGGCTTAATTGATGATATGTCCCACCATATAATACAAAGTGGCGGCAAAAGACTACGGCCATTGTTGGTTCTTTTAGCAAGTAATGCATGTGGTTACCAAGGTAAAGAGCACATTACGCTGGCTGCGATGGTTGAATTTTTCCACACAGCCACTTTACTTCATGATGACGTCATTGACGAATCTACATTGAGAAGAGGACGTCAAACAGCAAACGATATCTGGGGCAGCAAAGCAAGTATTCTGGTTGGTGATTATCTCTTTACCCAATCGATTGAACTTATTGTTGATTCCGGTAATACAGAAGTACTCAAACTCTTTGCTAAAACGGCACTCGAGATCAGCTGTGGGGAAGTAAAACAACTATCCAATCGGCATAATCCTGCATTAACCTTTGAAGAATATTTTGATGTAATTCGTGCAAAGACGGCTCTTTTATTTGCAGCTGCTGCCTGTATCGGCCCCATGATCAGCAACGCGTCTAAAGAACTACAAGACAGCCTCTATGCTTATGGCCTGCATCTAGGAAATGCCTTCCAACTTATAGATGATGCTCTAGATTATTGTTCTGATGCCAAAACTATAGGCAAAAACATAGGAGATGACTTAGCTGATGGGAAAGCTACGTTACCTTTAATTCACGCATTGCAACATGGAACTGAACTGCAGAAACAGCAAATCATGAGCAGTCTGAAACAAGGAAGCCTGGATTTCTTACCTGAAATTCTTATCGCCCTGGAAGAAACAAAAGCAATAGAATATACCAAAAACATAGCAGCACAAGAAATCGACAAAGCATTATCCTCTTTAGTGACATTACCCGATTCAAAATATAAAGAAGCGCTTATCAATTTGGCACATTTTGCTTTGCAAAGAAGCTATTAATTTGTTCAGTATAAAGTAGTCTGCGCAAAACCTGGGATGTCAAAGCCAGAAATTTATCAATACCAGGCTACTTATTACTCAGTACGGAGTGTAGCTCAGCCTGGTAGAGCACTGCCTTCGGGAGGCAGGGGTCGCAGGTTCAATTCCTGTCACTCCGACCATATAAATATGAGTTATTAAGTCACCAAAGAAAAAAACCGCTCTATCGCCTGATCCATTATCTTAAGGATTAACGAGCTCATCTAAGTCGCTAACTAGGGATTTACTGGCGTAAGTTTTTCTAAAATTGTCTTATAAGCTGACCCCTTCATCACTAGATATAAAATGCTTTTCTGCAATATCCCACTCACTTTTTGATACATCAAACACAAGTATGTATTTCATACCAAGTTGTGTCTAAATTCTAGACTACTGTATTGTTCGATGAGCAAAAGTAGCACTTAAGAAGCAACGTAGATTACGGAGACACACATGCTGTACAATAACAACCCATCATGATAATATTTTCCACTTTAAAAACCGTAACAATTCCTGAACGATGACTAAATGAAAACAACTAGAATGTTAAGAGCCGACGCTATAAATCCTTTTGATAATTTGCCGAATGAAGCACTGCAATATTTGCTCCGCTTTACCAATCATCGCGGCATGTTAGTGTGCAAACGCTTCCTGGAAGCAGATAGAGAAGTAACCAAAAATGAAGCGCAAAAGTTTTTCACCGACTACCTAAGAACAAAAACTATAAACTTTGACTCAGTACACCCTCTAAAGATAATCTATCTTATAAATGTATTTGCGCTTGATGAATTGCCTAAAATATCAGATCCAAACGAAAAAACAGCCACTATTGGTATCTTATTATTACAATTATATGAAGTGCTGTATTTCTATACCAATCATAACCAGATAGAATTTACACTTCTACGCGAACCCGACGTACTAGCGAGTTCAGCATGGGCAGTTTCTTATTTAGTTACTTCTAATGATGAGAGTGATTCACTAAGAACCTCTATTTCAGAACAAGATATTAATAAGATCAAAGACGATGTAAGTGATATGCTGGCTTTTCTAACCAACACAAACCCAGAACAAAACATCAACACACGTTATTTTAATGAAATTGTTACAGGGATGATGCAAGATTTCAAAGCAGGCATGAAGTATGCCTTAGATAATACATCTGGCTGTAATTGGCGTTTTTTTAGCTTTACCGCTGAAAGCAAACCGCAGATGATTTTACGCTTAATCAATCAATGTGCCTCTTTGCTTGAAAACCAGCCACCCACACCTCAAACAAGTTGCATCCTGTTTTAATTTAGGCTTTTAAATTTAATCAGTATCTGGGCTTGCTGTGTTTATCATTGATTCCATGCTTTTTATTTGATTTTAGGGCGCGACCTGCCACTCAGCGAGTTCTACCCCTATTTTCAGAGCATTGTTTCAGGGTAATCTTTCTTAATTCATCGACTGGACTCATCATAACTTAATTATTCTTGCAATTTCTGAATTAACTCTTTCCTTTCTTTTAACGATGTTCATAACAAAAGAAACCATTTAACGTAGAGCTAATGACAAGGCTAAAGGCTACGGACGGGTTTAATGGCTTGGTTAGTTGACTATCCAGATAAGTTCTGGCAGATCAAGTCTGCATACTGATGCATACCGCGCTTCCAGAGCTCCTCAACGAATATCGGCCTCGGCAGAATGTTGCTCATGTAAGGCTGTGGACCTATCGACATTCCCGCCTGGACCAATATCTTGGTTTCGAAAGGATGGTTTATTTGAAGCCCATTAATTAGAGGTCATGCCCTTCATTACATTAAAGCCGTTCTATTCTCCATGCCCTGTATTTTTGATCTTTAATTAACTTAAGGTTGCAATTGGAAGAATGGCTTCAAATGTAACAATTTTGTTACAAAACAAACTCCCTATGTCATAGTCACGTTACATTCAGCACCTATCATTTCTTGTGAATTACTTGATAGGAAAAAAATGAACTTAAAAAAATACTTAGTAATTGGAGCCTTAGTAAGCTCTTTGGGCGGGGTTTCTGTTGCAAACGCACATATGCCTCCTGGACATGGATGCCAGAATTCTTCTCCTAAAATCTCAAAATTAGTTCCAGAGGAACACCGTGCTGAATTTAAAGCGATGCTCAAAGACATGCACGCTCAAATGCAGTCATTAATGAAGGAGAAACACGCGTTACATATGCAGTTAATGGGTTTAGTAGCTACACCCGGAGCTCATTGGGAAGACATTTCTTCAGTTATGGATAAATTAATCGCAAATAATGCTGCTACGACCAAATTACTAACAAAAAATCAATTCGAAATGTTTCATAAGTTTGGCGTGCTACTTCCACCACCTCCAGGTGCTGCGGCCCTATAATCTCAATCGCTATCTCCAAGGTTTATTTGGAGATGGACATGAAATACCATACTGATTATTATGACTTCCATTAGTAAAAAACCAAGACCGTTAGTTTGTTACATAATCAATAATCGTATACTTTAGTTACTCTGAATAGGTACATGAATATGAGTGATACCATCAACTTAGCGAAAATGAGACAACAAAAAAAACTAAACCAATTCAAACGAGAAAACAAAAGCACATTGGTTAGTGCTAAAATTTCTAAAATTCCTGGGCAAACCTATTCTGGTAACATCGATATTTATTTTAAAAAGGAAATCAAAATTTCGTCTACCGAGGCGGTCCATATCATAGAAAAGAATGGTTCATTTAAATCGCTTATCTGCCATGTCAAGCATCCCTCTTTAGAACAATTGAAACGATTTGGTTTCATCCCAGCTGGAACGCCTATTTCTCAAGCCATCAAACAATTAGGTGGATACCGCCAAATCATTCTTAAACGAGCCTATGAAAATCATAGGCTTACATCGCTTCATACAGAAAAAGTGTCCTTACTGGATTTTTCTCAAGACCTATTGATGGCTTTAGAGCCCTTAGAGTGTGTAACTAATACGCTAAATGAACATCTATATGAACATCAAAAAATAGCCATTCAGTCTACAATTAAAAACCTCCTAATAAAATTATCTCAATATAAAGCCAAGCATCGGAATACATTGCATCCGTTATGTGCATTCGATACAAATGCACTTAATAAAATGGACCAGCTCTATGAGGCGCTATGTACACGATTAGAAGCGTTATCCGTAACCATTGATAATGCATCTTTTGAAGAACTTAAAGTGCTCTTAAGACCAACGGGCTCAGAATCCATTCTTACTCATGTAAAAGATATGGGTATGGCAATTATTGTAAAAACGCAAGAACTGAATCAAAACCTTACCTACAGCCGCAAAGCAAAATCCTTTTTCAGAGGTGACTTAAATAATGCCTGCGAAGAGGCACTCAAAGCAATTCAGAATTATGAAGTGGATCCACACAATCCTATTTTGCTCGAGCACCAGGGAAACTTTAATGATACTGGCAGTACACTTGCTGTTGATTTCTCCGGACTTGATGAAGAAAAAATAAAACCTCTCATTTATGCAATTAATGAACTATCAAATCACGGTATTCAAAAACGAGAGGAACGCTATGTATTAGGGAAAATAGAGCTAAGCCCTTCTAATCTCTCTAATAAAGCAACATGGAACAATTTTTCTTTATCTAATGTATTTAAAGATATTTTCCGCGGGACTTTAGTTGTACTCAAGCAAGCTATCTTTGGAGTAGCATCTTTCCTTATAAATTTAATTATAGATTTACCTATCTCTTTCCTTACTGCCCTTTTCTCTTTTGACCTTCTAAAAATTGCTTCATTAAGTACATTACTTTTTCCTCAAAAGAACCAAAATAGTACAATACCATTAGTTAAAGAACTTCTCGAGTCTTGTTCATTTAAGCAAACCAGTTTTGGGTCGAATAGTGGACGAAAACTCGCTTTATTAGCGGTTAATTTATTAAAAGATGTAGGTAATACATTCTTAGGTATACTTTACCGTTTAGGTTTTGGTTTTTATGACCTTTTTTTAGATGCAAAAATACAGTTCAAAAAAAGCAATCGAACGACTCAATGCCAAGCAATTTTATCGGATATTAGCGATTCTCTTACAGCAATAAAGCAAGAAAACATAAAACAACTTGATTCTTTGATAACACAAGAAAAGAGCATCATAAAAGCTCAAAAAAACTGCTCTCAAAATACTAGGCCTATAGTAATAACAAGTCCTGACGTCGCCTGTGCCCCCTACCATCTTAGCTCGGGAGAATGGCATGACCTAGTAAATGTAATCTTTGATAAAGTAAAAACAGTCTTGGATGAGGGAGTTACTTTTGCTCTCGCAAAAGATCCCATTAAAACAAATCTAATTTTGGTATTACAGCTTGGAGCCGTGCTTTCCATCCTCGCTCCAACAGCAATGCCACTGGTAACCCAAATATACACCCAAATATTTTCCCTTTTACAAAATACAGTAATTACTATTATTCCTCAGCCTGTTTTAAATACATCAACCCTGATAATGAATAATGATATGGTTAAATACCTTCAAGTCACTCAAATGCTTGAAAATATAATCGGTATTAATCAACCTTTAGGCACTGATTTGCCTATAAAAAAAATTGACTCTTTTAAGTCTCATCTACCAGAGCAAAACCTAAGGCAAAATAAGACACCTCAGCTATTTTTACAAGTAAAGGCGCTTCAACTTCTCTTAACAAGACAAGATGTACTTCAATCTTTATCATATCGAGAAAAACGTTTGCTCATGATGGCGATTGAAGAATTATTTAATGACATCAAAGATAAAGAAAATTTTATAAAAGGATTATCCTGCTTACTCTATCCCCCTACAAAAAAGACTTCTTTAAATCAAACGTTAACCATTATCTTCGATTACATTCCATTAGTGGCACGCTGTCTTTTGAGTCCTATAACGTTTTCTTCTCGACCTTGGGATGAATTGAAAAATAAAATAATTAAAGATTTAACCCGTATCGGACATGCGATAAGTAGATTATCTAATGCTGTATTTAGCATGGCAGTACGGATTTTTATAAGAGCTCCGGGAGACATTCTTGTTAATGAAATTGCAGCAAGAGTAGAAGGAGCAATCCATGATAATAAACACAGTATCTCTCAAATTTCTTATCAATTAAGCCAATGTTGTAATCAATCAATGGAACAAATCCGACAGAAATCTTCAACTAGTATCGACATCATGCGACGCATGTCTAGTGCACCATCTCCACAAGAAGCGCTCAAAAATGTGACTGCATACTTATATGCTGGTGGGCTTTTTGCATCTGAAAATAATATTAATTCCGAACAAAACACTCTAAGCAGTAACCCTTCTGCAAACGTTCGACTAAATACAGTTGTATAGAAACGTTTTAAGGGTAATGTTTTCTATCAATAGAATGTACTCAAAATAAAGCTTTGATCGACCTTATCTTTGAAGGATAAAATAGTACAACTTTGATTTAAGGTAGTACTCAGAGAATGAAAAAGATTTTACTTGTTTTGTTTTTATCATTGTCTAGTGGCACCATTTTAGCACAAGATGACTTGCCGCAATTATTTTTGTTTTTAGGAGGAAACGAGGCAAGTTCATCTGAACACATACTAAAAAATAATTGCATAAATGGAGTACAAATAATTTATTCTTGGAAACAATTAGAACCTAAAAAAGGTTTTTATGATTTTTCCAAAATTGAAAAGGATTTAAAGTTTCTTAATAAAGAACATAAAAAACTTTTTATCCAAATACAAGACCGATCCTTTACTCCAGACGTATTTAACGTTCCTGACTATATCCGCGAAGAAAGTGTGTATCATGGTGGAGTAGAAATGCAGTATGATTTTCCAGGTGAAGGAAAACCCATTACTACAGGGTGGGTTGCACGCACATGGGATCCTGCCGTAAGAAATCGTTTTCAATTATTAATACGAAAATTAGCATCTCAATTTGATGGAAGAGTTTACGGTATCAACTTACCAGAAACATCAGCTGATTTTGACCCAAACCATATGCCAAAGGACTTCACATCTGATAAATATTTTTACTCAGTAATTAATAATATTCGTTACTTAAAAAAATCCTTTAAAAAAAGCAGGGTTATCCAATATGTCAATTTTTTTCCAGGAGAATGGAATGATGATCATCTTTATATGAGTAGGTTATTTACTTTCGCAATGAAGTATCACATCGGTTTAGGTGGTCCAGATGTTGTACCTTATAAAGATTCGCAGATGAAGAATAGCTATCCTTTTTTTCATAAATATAATGGTAAAGTATTAACGGCTATAGCAATTCAAGAGCCTGATTATACTTATAAAAACCCACAAACAGGTGATTTTTATAATTTTTATGATTTCTATTCTTTTTCAAAAGAATACTTAGGTGCATCAATTCTTTTTTGGAACATTGAAGAGCCGTTTTTGTCTAATCAACTTTCACCTAACTTAAATGTTAATTATTTTATGTGCAATTAACAAAATGCTTAGAGTTCCTTTTCGGTACATTTGCTCGTCACCCCCAAATACAAACCGAACTCATCAATTTCACTAGAGAAATTCTGATTTATGAGAACTTAATTACTCAGTTCAATTTACACCATCAATAGGGCTCAAATGAACAACAATTTATTGAAACTGTTTATTAAACTGAGAAAACACATTAAAGTTCAAAATTAGAACACATTTTAAGCGTTCACAAAACGGTGGTTATTTTAGACTTAATCCGAACTTTTTTAGGAAACTCGGATTTTTGAAAATTAATTCTTGGAGAATTACTTCTTATTTAACCATTTAACAAAATCATCTGCACATTCGGGAACATTAACCTAAGAAATTTCTATGTTACTATGGAGTACGTCATCCTTTAATAATCTGAATAGATATGGAAGATTCAATAATTAATAAAATTATTCAACAAGAAAAAAAACTGTTAGATAAGACTGACACCTTATCAACCTTGATTGATCTGATTGATGATGAGTTTATTGAAATTGGAAGTAGTGCAAATGAGTATAATAAGACAGCGGTCGTGGACTGGCTTAAGAGCAATGATCAATCTAAACGCTCAGGTTCTTCATTCAAAACTCATCAAATTTCTGATGACCTGATTTTACTCACCTATATTAGTGCCATTAAAGATACACCAAATTCTGAAATTAAATACGCTGCCAGATCATCTATTTGGCGCTTAAGAGATAACCAATGGCGTATGATTTTTCATCAAGGAACGCCAATGAAATAATCTTATCCATCACAAGCTTTAAACTTTTTTAGCGCGAACACTCAAACGGTTAGTGTTGAGATAAAGAGCTATAATGAACAGCTTGTGCCAGATAAGGCTAGACTTTCAGCAAACATGCGTGACTAATGACAGCATTTCAATAGGCTATAACTCCATGAGTAACGATATTGACACCCTATTGCAAATGGTGCTCTCTATTTATCTGAATCAAATAGAAAAAACCATTTACGACTCGAGGTGTAAGAAAAATTTAAGCTGAGTATGCTATTGAAGTAGGGATGACAACAAATCAGGCTTAGCTATTCGCTTGCAAATTTGTCAATCTTAAATTAAAACTTTAGACCTTGGCTATAAGGAGGTAGAGATAATGTTAATGCTGTTTCAACAATTTATGTCAGTCGTTGATCCAGAACAACTTTATGAGTGGAAATATGAAGGGCTAAGCAATTTCTCTACTCTCTTTTTTTGGAAGGACAAAAAAGGTGAATATTTAGGATGTAATGATTCTTTTGCTCAGCGTGTAGGTTTTGATAAGAGTCAAAAGGTCCTTGGATGCACCGATTTTGATTTATGTTGGTCCGATTCTGCCCCTGATTTTCGCTTAAATGATTTACAGGTTATTAAATATGAAAAACCTAAAATAATTATCGAAACAGGTAAGTTACTTAATGGCGATCTAGGTAAAGCGATTAGTTATAAATTACCCTTGCGCTCAGCATCAACCCGTGAAGTTACAGGGATTATTGGCATCGCCATTGAGTTTAATCAAATGGAAATTCCCACGGATTCATTGACTAATTCCATTCCTATTTCCCAGCTTACAAAGCGTCAGAAAGAATGTCTTTTTTATTTATCGAAGGGACTATCTATCAAACAAATCGCTCGGGTTTTACAGCTTTCTCCGCGTACTGTTGAACATTATCTTGAAGCTGTTCGCGAAAAATTAGATTGTCATTCACTTGCTCAGCTGAAAGAAAAAATCTTTGAATCCTCAATTAAAATAGGGGAATAATTCCCCTAATTGCTCCCAGCTTATTTCTTGTATTTTTTCTCCCATACCAAATCTCAGAGAGAAAAAATAAATGCGAAGCAAATTTGAGGATTTTATCTCCATTCCACGTCTTGATTTATTCGAATTTGGCGATTTAGCGATTCCTGGTATTTTTCATGATCTTATGCGAGATTATTTAGGTTTTATTGCCAGAATGGGTATTTATAATCCCAGTTTTCCTGTCATTAAGGACGTAATAGAGACCCATCATTGCGAAAAAATCGTCGACCTCTGCACAGGAAGCGGGGTGCCGGCGATCTTGCTGAGGGAGTATCTAGAAGAGCAAGGTTATCCTATTCCTCTAGATTTAACGGATAAATTTCCTCATCAAGCGAATGCTCAAAGGGTTAATAAGAACTTAGCTGAGGTAAAATATTTAACTAAATCCATTGATGCAACGGAGCTTCCGCAGGACTTAAAGGGGTTAAGAACTCTATTTGCATCTTTACATCATTTCAAACCGCAACAAGTACAGGCAATTCTCCAAAATGCTTTGGATAATAATCAGCCGATCGCAGCTCTGGAGTTTACCGAGCGAACTTGGTTTAGGGTATTTTGTATGCTCCCAGGTACCTTACATCTATTGGCAGTGACTCCCTTTATTAAACCTTTTTCTTTAACTCGATTATTTTGGACCTACGTCATTCCTGTGGTACCAATTATTTATTTTTGGGACGGTTTGGTCTCCAATTTACGTACCTATTCCGAGAAGGATTTAAGAAAAATTATTTTTAAATTAAAAGATAATAACTTTGATTGGGAAATCAAAACGGTACCAAGCCCATTAATGGCAATCAACCTGAGTTATTTAATTGGCCAGCCTCATGGACAACAGTCTACAAAATCAAGTCTTGTTAGGCAGGAGCAGATCGCCACTAAATCTATTAAAAAAACGAGCGCATCTACTTGTATTGTCCTAGGAATGTTCACTGGCTTCTTTGCTTTTCTAATGAGTCGCAAGGTAAACCTCAGCTTGGCTATCTGCCTATTGACTGCTCTTCTTTGTCATGAAGCCTCCAATAGAATGGCAACAAGCATGCAGCAATATGGGCGCTTTTTTCAATTATTTTCCTCGGATAGTAAAAAGCCCGAGGCCAAGGAAATTGAACTGACGAATTCACTCTGACAAGCCTGGGTAGCGATAGCATAACTCAAGATTCTTCCTCAACTTTCGCTTAATATGCGAACACTGCTATCTATGAGACTACAAAATTAATTTTTCAAATGTTGAACTTCTTCGCGTCAGTTTTCTGCTTAAAGTCTACTTGTTGCAATAATCAGCCTTAAAGGTCATTAGTTCAATTACTTTTTAGGCTCTTCTCTCAATTTAACTTCTTGTATTGGATTGGAGCTTATTTGCTCTTGTGAATGATGAAAAAAACCTTTTTGACTTTGAGATACAGTAGTTAGAACAACAGCAGCTGAATCTTTTGACTTTTCTTGCTCAGAAATAACTGGAGTTTCATTTTTTTGTTCTTGAAATTTAATAAGCATTTCAGCTATAGACGTAAATCCTTTGGAGTTTGCATAATTTACTGGAGATTTCTTATTATTATCAATAACATCTATTTTAGCTCCTCTCCTTACCAGCAATTCTGCGACCTCTTCTTTTCCAAGGGATGCGGCTACATGCAAGGGAGTTCTATTATCTTTACTGCGAGTATTAGGATCAGCCCCCACGTCTAATAGGGATGTTACTGAAGCAAGAGAACCGAAGAAAACCGCATAATGTAATGGAGACATTCCTTTTCCTGACATATTAGGATCTGCCCCGAACTCAACCAGTGTTTTGAAAAAATCCAATTGATTTGATTTAATTGCATGTTGGAAAATGGTTAAGTTACTTTTATCTTCAAAATTCGGGTTCGCACCTTTTTTTAAAAGGGTTTCAAGCATTTCACGATTGCCTTTTTTTAATGCATATACTAAGGGTGGCCACCCGTTTTGATCGGGAGTATTAAGCCCTCGTCCTTCTTTAATTAGCGCATCGATTATTTCGTTAAAGAGTTGCATATCACCTGAATTTATCGCGTAATGTAAGGGAGTAAGTCCTTGTTTGTCTTGCATATCAGGATTAGCATGTCGCTTCAAAAGAAAACCGACAATTTTATGTTTCTTCAATTGAATAGCATAATGCAAGGGGACCATCCCATCACCATCCATTACATTAGGATTAGCGCCATTTATTTTAGGTAAGAGGGCTCTGAGAAGATCAGGATGGCCGCTGTTGACTGCGAGATGAAGTGCGCTTTTTCCAGCATTATCTAATTTGTCCGGATCCGCTTTCTTTTGTAAAAGTGCTTTAATCATAGCTGGTCTTTCAGCTAAAACAGCCAAGTGGATTAAAGACATACCATTCTCATCAATATGATTTATGTCTCTTTTACTGGCTAAATCTTCATGAGCCTTTGCCAAAAGAATATTGTCTAATTGTTTTTTAACATCTGGGGAAACTTGTCGTATATTTTTTCTAAACTGGTCCATAATCATTTGTGGATTTTCATCTGAGCTTTGGTTTTTTTCTTGCAAGTAATTTTTTAATTGATGATATCCTTTGTCCACATGATCCCTAATTTTGCTATTGTCCTTGGGTAATTTTTCAAAACAGCGGTCTAGTTCTTTTAATGCTTCGAAAACCTGATGTATTTTTGCATTTAAGCTAACCATCTTTCGATAGTCATCACCATTTGTATTTCTGAGGTTATCGAGCTCTTTTTCTATGTTAGAAATGAGTTCATTCCGATTTTCTTGATGCTCACGAGGTTGTTTAAGATACTCCGTGACCCTTTTCAATAAGATTTCTCTAATTTCAAGATATGGTCTATGGCTATTACCATACATTTTTGTAAGAGGGAAACCAGATAATCTGGCTAAACTCGTATTGGTTTTATCAAATTGAAATCTCCATTTATCCAAATTATTACTGGGTATTGAATGTAATCCCTTTGTAATGGAATCAATTATTAAGGATGCATTATTATGATGAAATGTAGCAATTCTGTGAATATCATCCAAATTTTCACGTATTATCTGTTGTACAGAATCCCATCTTGATAAATAACTATCAAGTGCGACTCTGGGTTGATCTAACTTAGTAGGTGATGCATATAACATCCATGATTCGTAATCCCTACCAACAGGTGCTTTAAAATTATCTTCCAGTGGAAAGGTAACGTGAGTTATTTTGTCAGCAAGTCCGACGCTTGTATCTAAAGTATATCCGCCTTCAATTGCGAGTAAGAATAAGGAGAAAGCATCTTTAAAGGCCACTCTATCTACAATTCGATTGCGAGGTTCCGTTAAAAGCTCTCTTCTAACTTCCGCCATTTTATTTGCTATTTTAATAATATAAGGATCATCATTTTTTTGCATCCTGGCTATGTATTGATCTATTGATCTAACTTCTACGGTGCAATCCTTTTTTTTGAATAAATCCTGATAATGTTGAACATGTTCATCAAGACAATAATAGTAAATCTTATTCGCGCATTTTTTTGAGACCTCAATAACATCCGCAACATCAGATCCCAACTTATTTTCTCCTGAAGGATCAATTTTTGGGGGACCTATCCATAAATAGTTCACCTTCGGTAAGCTTTTACTATCCTCGTTCAAAGAGGTATCTTCATGTTTTTTTAACAAAATACGCTCCCATAATTTTTAATCGCACTTTAAATCGATTAAAAAAAACCAGATGATTAATTATAGGCTAGAAAGCTCATTGAATTATCAAATGAATATGAAAAATAGAGTTATAGCGGGTTAATAAATCTAATTGACTCGTTAATGACTACGTTTATTATTAATTAAACTGATAAATAAGACCGGATAAACTTTTTATAAAGAGGATAAGATAGTTATTTATACAATATCAGGAATTTAATTGGTAGGGCGTCGGGAATCGAACCCGATACTAGGAGTTATGGCAGATCCGTAAAAACAATGAAAGACTATGAAACACCATATAAAATCTAGGCTAAATGTAGATCGGCAATTGCAATTTTTTGTCTTTAGTTGTCATTAATTGTCGGTAAATAAACCCGCAAAAACCCCTTTGATATTCTAATAGAATGTTCAGCTATTCTTGTTATGCTAAGTCGAATGTCTAGTATTCGCAGTAATCAGACTTAATATAATTGTCTCGCCCTTCCCTTTACGAGCTCTCTTACAACAACCAATAGATTAACTAATTTAGTAATTGTTTTAGTAAAGTCTCTAACTCATTTTGGTTTAATCCATGATAAAGACCATTTTTAGTTTTTGATTCTGAAAACTTAGGTATACAATAGTTTCTATCTCTACTATTTTGTTCTTCATAATATTTAAAGAACTCATCTAATATTTCCTCGTCCCTTTTCATGAATCCTCTCTAAGCTATTATTATTCAAGCAAATATAACAGAGATCTTGTCTCCAATCAGAACGTTTAGTAATGATATAAAGGCTAGTTTTAGGATTAATCAGCAAGCAACACTATAGAATTCTTTAATTATCCGTGCCGCTGATAAAGCTGTAATATGATTATGATCTAGTTTTGGAATCAATTCACAAATATCCATACCGATATAACTGAAATGCTTCCTTAATTGATGAATTAAATAGATCACTTGATTTACACTAGGGCCTCCAGGATAAGGGCTTTCGACCGCTGGCGCACAAGAGGGGCTTAATCCATCAAGATCGATTGAAAAATAAAGATACTTAAGACCAGCGAATTGCGTGATAATTTTTTTGGTCATCGTTTTAAGATTAGCGTGCGCAAATTCACTACCTCTGATAATGCCTATATTTGGTTTGTATGTAGCTAAAGAAGCAGCTTCACTTTCAGTGAATTGTCTTATACCCATGAGCATCACCTGGCGCGGAGTTAATGAAGGCAACAAGAAGCCATGATGTAGAATGGAGCTATAGGATAGTTCATCTTGGGCTTCACAATCAGGATGGGCATCAAGATAAATAACGCCAAACTGACCTGGTAGAATTTCATCTAATGCCTTCAATGCAGCAAATTTGATAATATGATCCCCACCAAGGCAAATGGGCTTTTTATTATTTTTTATCAGCGTACCAAATTTTGAACAAACCAATTTGATTTCTTCAGAAAGAACAGGTTCCGGTATGGCCAAGTGACCTTCATCCCAAAGTTGGTTACCTGATTTAAAATTTTCTGGAAGTGAATATAATCTGTTATCAACCTCTCGGATAAAATCCGCAGAAAATACATTTCGATCCGATGTTGATGAAAATGTAGGTGCGGTTCCCGCGCACTTTGTATTTACGCTGAATAAAACCGAGTGCGCGTTTGCGTAATTTGGACTACTTGCGTATTTCAGCTTAGACATAATCTACTCCTGCTTTTGAACCTTTTCGACATAAAAAATATAAAGGTTACATTTGTTCTCTTTAAATATTGTAAAGGAGATATGATGATTCGTATAATTTATTATATTTTATCTTTGATGAATTATTTTGATATTACTTGACCCCCAATTAGTGGCTTTTGAAGCAATTGTTAGCAAAGGGACAGTTCATGCTGCTGCAGAATCACTTTCTTTAACGCAAACTGCAGTAACGCAACGTTTGCGTCTCTTGGAACAAAAAATGAAAACTACTCTTTTTATCCGCAGTCGCCGAGGCATGCTGTTAACTTCAGAGGGTGAGCAGTTGCACCGTTATTGCCAGAGAATCATTGAAATGGGAAGCGTGGTGCTTGCCAACATCCAGGGGGCTGGTATCTTATCTGATTTGCGGATAAAGATTGCTGGACCTTCCAGTATCATCCGCTCAAGAATTATTCCCCAATGCCAACCTATTTTAAAAAATTACGCCAAGTTGCATTGGTCATTTTTAATCGATGATGCTTTTGATCTTACCCCTGCTTTGAAATCTGGTACAGTGGATTTTGTTTTAATAAGGCCAGAACAAGTTACTCAAGAAATGGAAAGTAAGCCTTTATCCCCAGAGCATTATTTATTAGTTTGCTCTTCAAACTGGAAGCATCGCAAATTATCTGAAATTATTCGTAATGAAAAAATAATCGATTTTGATAGTTCGGATCAAATGACTTTTTCTTATCTAAAGAAATTTAGGTTATCCGATGGAATTCAGTCGGAACGACATTTTGTGAATAATACAGAAAGTATTGCTCAATTATTTATTGCCGAGTTTGGTTATGGAGTACTAACCAAAGAATTCGCAGAACCTTATATAAAAAATGGAACTTTACATATTCTGAATCAGGGAAAAGCGTACCTTAACCCAGTAACTCTGGCATGGTATAAACGGCTTGTTGACAGGGGTATAAAACCGCGGAAATATGGCGCAGGCTTAAATTGATCAAAGTACGCGCAAAGTACACACTTTGATCTGACATTTACCTTAAAGCTAAAATGGGGGCTCCTCTCTAAAGATAT
>NZ_CDRUHA020000063.1:0-54790 GCF_977063405.2 Legionella stuttgartensis | reverse complement strand
TAAACGTTATTGAAAGTGATGAACTGCTGGGTGAATAGCCTTAGAAAGGCTTGAGCGTAATGCGGTGAAAGTCGCACGTTACGTTCTTAGGGGACGGGATCGGAGCAATTCGATCCTGTTACCCGACTTCTTTTTTAATTTAATCATTCTTTTTGTATGGGCATTTAACTGGGAATTTTAGTATTATTTATTTAAATTAATATTATGAAAAGCGCATAATAATTGCGTGCTTGTGATTCACAGTATTCTCTTAACCATTTACTCAATAGGGATATTTATATCATGAATATATTAAAAAGATTTCTGAAAAAAATTGCTAAAATCATTCATTTTAGACCCTATAGTGAATGGACTGAAGAAGAGAAGGCTGTGTATGCTAAACGGCATTCTTTTCATTCTTACTCTAAATCAAATGATACAAAAATTAATCCTGCAAGCGGCCTGCCAATGATTGGTTGTCTGGATGTAAATGGCAATACATTTGGATCTAACAGTTCATTTGATGATTATTATAGAAATCATGACAACAATTATCGTAGTTATTCATCTACAAATTATTGCAATAGTTATGATCCGTTTGCCAATCGCTATTAATTGTTTCGATTTGTATTTTTATGTCCTATTTTTACTGATATAGTAAACTAAATTTTTTATAAAATTGATGTTAATTTTGGAGAATACCATGGCTTTAATTAGTGCAAAAAAAACACCTGAAAAAGAAAAAATTAAAATCGAAATTAGTAAAGACATTTACTCAGAAATAAAAGAATACTGCTCATGGGTTGGCATTGATGATATTAGCTATTTTTTTGAAGAGTCCTCCATCATGATCTTTTCTAAAGATAAAGAATGGAAGCAACATCGAAAAGAGAAGAAACAGGCTATTGAATCCGTTTAGTATTGTTCCGCATTAGGATTTAATTTAGTAAATATACAATTAAAAAAAAAGGATATCCGAGTGAAAAACCGTATTAGGACTACATGTAAATACATCATACCACTAACTATTATTGGTCTATTTGGTTATCACTCTTATTCCGTTCAATCAAAACTAAATCAAAAAGAAAAGCAAACCTATATATCTCTAAAAGAGTTGTCCGAGATTGCCGCGAAAATTCATGGTGTTGAACCTCCTTTTCTGGATAAGGTCATGATAACCATTGTTGATTGGTTTATCCCTATTCCGTTTATTAATAAAAATGAGTCTCTAAAACTGCTGGCCGAACATAAAAATGAACTCACATCAAAATCAAAAAGAATTTATGTGTCAGAAAGCAAGATGGGGGAAGTTGTGGTTACAAAAAATTTTAATTTCACCTCATCTGATATTAAGGAATCTAAATCGATACCCATGGGTACAATTTTCAGCGCATTCGTCATGGCTCCTTTTCATGATTCTGATAATCCAAATCAATTACGATTTAAAATAAACATCAATTCCATGTCTTGTACGGCAATTGCGGATTCCATTTTAAAAACTGATTATAGATCAGGAAATATAGTTGCAAAAATTAGCGGCATAAACTGCGCCAATGAGAACTCAAAATCGATACCCTTAGAAGCCGTGGGATTGGTATCAGGTAGGGTACTATCCTAGAATGAATATTAGATCCTTACAAATAAAAGCACATTCAATAATGTTATTTTTTTCCTTAATAAAAAGGAAGGTGGGGTTATTTTTAGTCATTATTATTCTGATTAATATTAATGCTATTTTTTCTTACATCAAGAATTTTTTATTTTTAATCATCAATAAATTGGAAGCTCTAATTTTAGATCACAGAATTTTTTATTATTCTGTGATCCTATCAATTAACATACTATTAATTATCAACGCATATATAAGATATAAAACCAACAAAAGGAGACAAAAAGAATAGAAAAAAGTACCACTTATATTCCAATTAATTCCCAATCCCCAAAGTACCCCTCTTTGGTTTTAATTAAATCCTCATAAACACGCATCTCTAAACCATCAGCAATCTCATCCCAACCGGTTACTTCCTTGGCTATATTAAAATAATCATCATTAATAAAAAACACTCTAGGAACTCCGTATGTCCAGATAATGCCATCAACACCAAAAAGTGTTGCTCCTTCAAAGCCCCAATCATCCATTTCTTGTTCTGGGGTATTGCGTCCGTGGTATAGTCTTAATTTCATCAATGTTCCTTTTATCTTGCTATTGTTAACACGCTATTTTCAAGATGAGGCAAAGGGATTTTTCTTTGCCTCTAAAAAATTCCTTTACCTTTTTATTTCCATCATTTTTTCGGTTAACGTCCACAACGCACGATTTAATTTCACATTTTGATCAATGGCTTTTACTTCTCTCGTTTTTGTTCGAGTGGTGTAACCGTATTTATTTAAACGATGGCCACGGATCCCTCCTTTAATTAAATTTTCTTGTAGGACATTAAACACCGTAAACAAATCATTATCTTTTTGATCCACATAACGCCTTGGTTGCAATAAACGCTCAGGAGCAACGATCATTGCGCCCTCATCATCAGAAAATTTTAGAGAATGGGCAGCTTCGGCAAAAATCATCTTTTCAGTATCGTTTAAATGAATTGAAGCCATATCATCTGATACATCGAGCATCTTGTTCGCGGTTTCAATCACCTTATAAGTACCTTCAATAACGTTCCCAACAACATCTCCCTGATGTTTAATTCTAATTTCGTCATAGGATTGTCCCGCAATCATTCCATTACCACACACAACCCGAAAAAGACCCGCCATTAGGCGATAAGAAGACAGGCCATCATGAGAATTGATAAGAACAAGTTCTGGATAAAGTCCCTGATTATTTTGAATGACATCATGGCGTTGAAAACGGAGCATGTGTTTTGCAAATGCTTTCGATTCTTGACTCAGGCTTTTGGTCTGAGTTGCCCAAGTTGGAAAAAATCCTTCTGACATTAATTTTTCAATGATTTGCTCTGTTGAGATGGGTGAGTACTGATCACTTGTTTTGTGGGAACTTTCTTGTGTGAATATGGAAGGGGCTAATTTAAATAGTTTTTCTTTTGATAAAATGGGTAACATTATGTTTTCTCCTATGTTTTTACTATTGTTCTCAAGGAACAAATACAGTATCTCAAAAAAGCGCGTAATCGTCAACAATTATTATAAAATATATTTATAAAAATTATTTACCAAAAATGTTGATATTTATTGCTGCCCTTGTTATATTGTTCTTGTCCTAATGACACATAGTAAAAACATAGGAGAACACAATGACTATTCCAGAAATTATCCAGCAACAATTGCTGCACACGAATAAAGCGATCGTTTGGTCTTGGGGCGTATCTAAATGGCATGAACTATCATCTAATGCACTTGCAATAAGAGTTCATGCGCGTTATTTAGATGGTTTTGTCTGTATCGAGTTGGATGAGGCGCAAGACTTATACAATATTTCCTTTTACCTTAACAAAGACTTTTCAGACATGCTAGTGTGGCCAGTGATACCCTATAAACCGATAAAAGGAGTCTATTGCGATCAACTGGTTGAATTCATTGATAACAGAATAGAAAGAATACCCGATTATAAATACTGACTATTGCCCTACTCCCTACCGTAGGGAGTAGGCCATTAACAGGAGTAGATTCATGAAAAAACTATCGTTTGCCGTTAAAGCAAACATGAATAAACCACCTAGAGTTCACGTGCAATCAGCCGATAAAAAAACAACCTATGGCTCATTTCAAGCAAATAACTGCGATGAATTCGATAGCTGGGACAAATTAAGCCAGGACGAAGCCATTGAACTAAAGCACTACATGAATAATCTTGTGGCTATTGAGCATTATTTTTCCACAAAGGCTCTGTCCGAACAAAAAGATTTTAGGATCCGATTACCAGGTAGTTTTATTGATGCTATTGATGAGCTCAGCAGGTTATGCTTTGAAGAACACATCGACTTGAATGTTTATGATGCCATGATAAGTGCCGCTATTGGGCAACTTAAAATAAAGACAGCAAGCCTTCCTGATGAAAAAAAACAGCAAGCGCTTACACTGCTTAATCAACTAGGATTATCTGAAAATGTAAAAACAGATGTTTCCTTGAAAATACAGGCGATATTTTCTGAATTATTATCCATTCATAACAAATCAGAAAAACTGCACCAAAAAGCCAGAACGCTTTTCAATAAAGATAAAAGTATTGCGCCAAAAACCATTGAAGAAATCGCAAAAGGTGAATTATCAACCTCTAAATGGTTAGTAGCTTGTGCTGTAGAGATTTTACTGGAGGAAAAACCAGATATAGTGCAAAAAATATTAACTGATGACGATATCTTGTTTTTGTGGGCAAATCCATTACTAAAAAATCATAGACCGCTCAAGGAACTGCTCGATAAACTAGAATCTTTGAATAACTCGGAAACGTTAAGCAATAAACTAAAATCCATGGATTAAGTTTAGTTAAATACTTTCCAAATTATCACATTTATGCTATAAATTATTATGAAAATAAAATTTTACCAAAAACAATCGGGCAAAAACCCCGTGGCGGAATTTCTAAATGATTTGCCGTCCGATGAGATAGCGCGACTTGCTGGTTGTTTAAAGAGTATTGAAGAGCTAGGGTTTGACAGCCCAAGGGTACAATTCAGGCAAATAAAAGGCTCGCTTTGGGAAATTAAAATTAAAACATCGCGCAGTGGTTATCGGTTTTTTTATGTGTGCATTCAAAAAGAAATCATCGTTCTTTTACATGCCTATAAAAAACAATCACAAAAAGCGCCAAAGCAAGAAATTGAACTGGCTGAAAAACGAATGATGGAGGTATACGAGAATGAAAGCACTTACCTTAAATGAATTTATTGACGATAAAATCAATCAAGATGAAGAATTTGCCAAGCACTATGAGCGTGAGCAAATTATTAATAATATAGCAGTAATGATTGTAAATGCCCGTAAAAAGCGACATATGACACAATCTGAATTGGCTAATAAAATTGGAACCAAACAATCGGTTATTTCTCGCCTTGAAAGTGGCAATAGTTCATTTATTCCCTCATTAGAGACCCTGGTGAAGGTTGCTGATGCGCTGAACATGCACTTAAAATTGCAATTACAGGCCTAATTACTCTTTGGCCAATATGGATTAACAGTAAACTTTAAAGGACATTAAATGGCATTAGATTTTTCCAAATTGGGTACGGGACAAACTGTTGATACTGTTTTAAAACCGAGAGAAATTTTTAATGCGTTACCCAATAAAAAATCAAACAAATTCCATTATCCCCGCGATGTGCAATCTCAAGTATGGAGCAAGTGGTTTGACCGAAAAGAGGAACGAAACCTGGTCATAAAAATGAATACAGGCGGCGGTAAAACAGTGGTTGGCCTTTTAATTTTAAAAAGTTGCTTGAATGAGAAGAAAGGACCTGTAGTTTACATTGTTCCAGATAATTTTTTAGTAGAGCAAGTTTTATCCGAAGCAAAAGATCTTGGATTAAATGCAGTCGATGACCCTGAAAATGAGAGTTTTTTAAAAGGGAAAGCAATTTTAGTAACTAATATATATAAATTAATTAACGGAAAATCAGTATTTGGTGTTGGGGATGAAGGAACTAAAATACCCATTAAAACGATCCTTATTGATGATGCCCATGCATGCGTAAATACAGTCGAAGAACAATTCACTTTGAATGTATCATCCTCTAACCCGGCACATAAAAAAATATTTAGTATTTTTGAAGAGGCAATGAAAAGGCAGTCGGAAGCAAAATATTTGGAGATTAAATCAGGGGATCCTTTTGCCTACATCTTAATCCCATATTGGAACTGGCAAGAAAATCTTAGTAATGTAATGCAGGTTTTAATTGAAAACAAAAATCATGAAGAAATAAAATTTAAATGGGCATTAATAAAAGAAAATTTAGAGCGATGTAGTTGCGTGATTAGTAAGCATGACATTGAAATTACAAGTAATTGTATTCCAATTGATGTGATTCCGTCTCTGAGTAATGCATCAAGAAAAATATTTATGACCGCCACATTATCGGACGATAGCGTCTTAACGACTCATTTTGGTGTAAGCCCCCAATATCTTAATACCCCCATCACTCCAGATTCAGCGGGGGATGTAGGTGACAGATTAATCTTATTACCACAAGCTCTTAACACCA
The DNA here is from genome assembly GCF_977063405.2 of Legionella stuttgartensis. Lineage (NCBI taxonomy): Bacteria > Pseudomonadati > Pseudomonadota > Gammaproteobacteria > Legionellales > Legionellaceae > Legionella > Legionella stuttgartensis. Next base: position 48,644 of record NZ_CDRUHA020000063.1, on the reverse strand, counting down.
ATATGTTCGATAGTGATGTTAAAGCATTATGTTTGGAATTATCCAAAGAATATAACGTGGTAGTTATTGTCCCCTCTAACAAGCGAGTGGAGTTTTGGGAGGATGCAGCGGATCTCATTTTAAATAAAGACAGTATGCTTCATGGAATTGAACAACTTAAAACGACTCATATTGGCTTAACGATTTTAGTTAACAAATATGATGGGATTGATTTACCCGAAAATGCTTGCCGATTATTAGTTATAGATGGATTACCAGCAGCCCGAAATAATATTGATAAAATTCGCCAGAGTGAGCTTGCAGGTAGTTCGAACAGAGTAAATCAAATAGTTCATAAAGTGGAACAGGGGATGGGGAGAGGAATTAGATCTAATGATGATTATTGCGTCATTTTTCTTATGGGGAAAGATCTTACTTCTCAGCTTTATACGAGCGAAACTTTAGAACTATTTTCACCCGCGACAAAGGCTCAATTAGAATTATCAGAGCAAATAGCAGACCAAATAAAAGATAAGGGAGCTGATGAGATTAAAACTGTCATAAACTACAGTCTAAAAAGGGATCCTCAATGGGTTAAGTTAAGCAGAGGTATTATGGCAGACTTAAATTATTCCAATCAAAATAAAACTGACCCAATAAAAATAGCTTTAAGAGAGGCTTACGATTTAGATCGCTCTGGGAAACCACAAGAAGCAGCAAATAGAATTTTGAATGAAATCAATAGGTCAACTGAAGATCCTTTATTAAGAGGCGTGTTAAAACAATACATGTCGGAATATATAAACAAGTACGATAAGGTGGAATCGCAAAAAACTCAGCTATCCGCTATATCTGATAATTTAAGAGTTCTTAAACCAATCGAAGGCATCTGTTATAGGCCACTACAAAATCATACCGGATCACAAGCAATACAATGTTCTAACTATTTAAAAGAAAAATTTAAAGATGGAAACAAACTTATTATCTATGCAGAGGGAGTATTTTCAAAACTTGTATTTAGTGAAGGCACTGCAAATATATTTGAGGATGCTTTTAAAGAGTTAGCATACCTACTTGGCTTTATAGGCCAACGCCCCGAAAATGATTATGGAAAAGGACCAGATAATCTCTGGCTGTTGGATGATTTAAAATTTTTAGTTATTGAATGTAAAAATGGTGCAACCACTGATCTTATTTGTAAACACGATTGTAATCAGCTGAATGGTTCTGAAATTTGGTTTAATAACAATTATGGCAATGGTGCTAAATGTGTACCTATTATGATTCATTTATCTGCTTGTTTTGAGTATGCGTGTTCTCCAAGTAAAAATATAAAAATAATAAATAAGAGCTTGTTAGAAAAGTTAGTTAATAACGCTCGTCAATTTATAAAATCTATAGCCTCTGATAATAAGTTTGAAGACAGTCAAACTGTCAAACAACGTCTTAATCAATACAAGTTAGAGGCTGATGATATTACAGCCAACTACACAACTCATTTTAAAACAAAAAAAACCTGAACACTTTAAATATATAATGGGAAACAACTAAAAAACAGTATTTCATCAATAGTAAAAGGAATACTTCTTTAGCATTATTTTAATAGCTTTTGAGCTAGTTGAACGCACGTCTAAACAAAGGATAAGCATGGGGACTGTACTTAATTTAATTGTTGATTCGATACAAGAAGGTTTTTTACACCCATCAAGATTTATAAAAAAAATCAAAAGTCACTCTCAGCTACAAATGTTATTAAAAACACCTCCCCAAACGGCTAACGCGGATCAAATAATTCATTGGAACAGGTGGGATAGTTTTTATTTTGATAAAAAATACACCATGAATCTAAGGGAAAGATACTACTCAACACAACAATATATCCCAGAATTAGAATATATTGTCACAGTTAACGAAACAGAAAATTGGTGGTGTGATATTCGCGATATTGATTGCCTTGGCGCATCAAAATCAGATCTGAGCCTGTTTAAAACCCTTGATGATTTCGCAACAACAGTTAACCATAATTTAATCGCCGACATATCAGAACAAAATTTAAATAAAAATTTGCAGTGGGAGGGCGGACGAATATTCAATAATCCTTCATTTTATTGCTATGCATGGGATAACAACCGCATTCATTTATGTAATAGTGGGGGATCTCATCATTTTTCAGCAGCTCGATATCTTGCCTTAAAATTAAATAAAAAGTTTCCTGTTTGCGGTAGACTATATACAGTTCATTTAGACTCACAGTCCGTATTTTCTTTATTAAACCAATTTGATCTTTTTTCTGTAAATAGTAAAGACTGGTTCTTTATTAGTGAAGAATGTGAACATTTTGGTGCTCCAGTTGGATTTTACCCTGCTCCACGACCATTTTATGACCAAACAATTATTTTCCTTCCCCGTAATAATAAACGCTCAATGAGGATCTCGAAACTATTTAAACAAATTCAGCTATTTGATTTTAGCCTTTTCTTATTAAAGTCTCTAAAAAAGCAAGAGCATTGATGGCCAATGCCGAGCCATTACACACAATTTCAAAACTGGCTTTCTGATATCACAAGGGTACACACTTTAGTGATAGGCAGAAAACAAGAGGGTTACATCTATCATATGATTTAAATATTTACTTTTGATAGATGACTTCCAAAGCATCTGGATTTAATTGATAAAAACAGATTGCACGTTCCTGTTTCAAGTTCAATCAACACCAAGGACAACATATAATATACAAAAGAGGATTTGTTCAGTACCAGAAAGATGGAATTTTGGGACATTATTGTTTAATTAAATTGCAACTCAATATCCCAAATATAATCTCTATAGGTTGAAAAGAAAAATATTTCTAAAAGCTATTTAAATAGCTTTTAGAACCCATTCCGGCAATGGTGCATTATAATCCAGGGTAGAGACTCTCCATACTCCCAAACCTCACTATTATAATTTCCAGTTGAGCCAAAATCAAAATTAGGGGCTAACTGTTTTATGTACATATAGGCTAATAGACCTGTGTCTCTTCCTTCAACCCAATCCGCGCATAGAAATTATTGCCTTTAAAAAATCGCTCATGCTCAATCCAATCTTGAGAGTTTTTGTCAATTGGCCAGCAAAGTGTGTGTATTTGATACTTTTTATAACGATTTTTTCCTTTGAATAGGTCATTTAAAAAGTTTTTAAGCCCTTGGCTTCTAAAATAAGTATGCCCCTCATCACCATAATGTTTAAAAAATAGCTCGGAAAATCGCTCTATAGGGCTTTTTTCGATAACAAAAAAATATGGCCAAAGGGAGAGGGTTAAGAATCAAATAGCGTTTAATATCAGGCCTTTTTAGCAGCAAATTATTATTGTAATATATTTTTAAGCGTCGAAAATTGAGAAAGCTGTGGATAGAATAACTTAGGGTAATTAATCCACCTACGATATATAGCGTTATCAAAAACTCTTTTACACTCACATCCATTGCTTACACCATAATTCCTAAATCAAAAATCTTTAAATGAGGACTTTTAACGATCGGTTAATTATAACATTCTTATGGGGAATTGGCGTGTACGGTGATTCAGGCAGTTACGTTGCACATTCTGTTTAAATTACATTAATGACAATCAATCGTATTTGATTTTGAGCGCAATCGGGTTATAATATAATTAACCATACCTGCCACGCCTCTTAATAATGCGGACCAGGGCGGGTTATTTACTTTATGCATTCAAAAATGGTTTTTAATAAACCACCTCTTTCCATACCAGAACAAATACATCACTTACGGCAAAAAGGGCTATTGTTGGATAATGAACAAGAAGCTAGCCAGTATTTGACGACCATTGGTTACTATCGTTTGATGATTTATTTTAAGCCTTTTCTCATTAGCTCTGCGACAAACACTAGCCAATTTAAACCTAACACGCGATTTTCGGATCTTTTAAATTTGTATGCCTTTGATAGAGAGCTACGCTTATTAGTTATCGATGCCCTAGAGAGAATAGAAGTCGCTTTTCGTACCGCTATATCAAATGCCATGAGTTTGAAATATGGCGCACATTGGTATCTAAACATGGATTTATTTTCTTCGACTGAGCAATATCAGATGTTTTTGGAGGAGGTTAAATCACATCTGAAACGTTCACACGAAGACTTTATTAAAACGTATTCTTTTTAAGATTCTCACCGAGGATGATGTGTTTATGTTATGGGCTAAACAATTGCTCGATCAAGGGCATAATCCTAAGAAGATAATACATAAAATAGATGCACTCAATAAAAATGAGCTAATTAATAAGATTAAATGTTATAAAAAATAATATGATAAAATGGTAACCATTTGCATAGATAGTTTTTACAAGAGAGGTATTGTGTTCTTAACATTTGCTAACGGTTGTATCATTGTTCTGGGGCTTGTGCTTACGTGGTGCATTCTATTTTCTATTTTCGATGAAAAATCATCGCGGCGTTTGGGTATAAAGCTAGGGATCTTGGTGCTGTTTTTGTCTCCATTCATTGCTAAATTGAGCTATGATTTCTATGCAACTGCTTCACGGCAATTGTTTCTTATGGGTGCCAATGGCGAAATTCAATTAGCGTATTCACCATTAAAAGTGCCAAAGACCCAAAATAACCATTATTGCGATCGCTTTACAGACAGCAAAGGTAATTTATTAAACCGCTCTACAATAGGTGATAAGCATCTATTTTGTGGTGTTTTTTGGAATATGGGGGAACATGATGTGGTGTTTTTGCCTTATAAACTTTTAGGCAATAATAAAGCCATCTATTGGGCTTCACCAGAACTAAAAATTATCGGCCCAATGCCGCCTGATCTCCTTTTAATAAAAAGCAAAGCAAAAAATACCAATTCGACTTCATCAGAAAAACCCAATAGAATTTATGTTGAAGGAGGGAAAACAGCGCACATTATAGTAACAAAACAATTTGAGCTTCCATCTGATAAGGCTCACAAGGAAAAAACAATTTCCCCTGGGACAGTGTTATCAGGAGTTACTCTAAAGACTTTCGACGTCTCAGAAAAACTAAGCCAAGCACGTTTTAAATTATTCATTGGAAATACATTATGTATCGCCTCGTCAGATACACATATTAGGCCTGATTACGATACAGCAATGCTATAGCTAGCATCATCAGCCTAAATTGTTCTAATGATGAGGAACATGCGATTCCTATAGAAGCAATAGCAACCGTTTCTGGAAGAACACTATATCCTAAAGAATAAGCGGTGAGCTAAAGCACGCTCACACCGTGATCAAAAAAAAGGAACTATTATAATGCGCATAAATCTAAAAACACCAATACACTACTTCTCTTTTTTACTGTTAGTTCTGTCCTATTTGTCGCTTTCTTTTGAAACCGCTTTAAAATCAGGGGTATTTTCCTCTTATGGCGATTTATTTACCCCAATAACTCATATTTTTTACTGGCCAAGGTTTGCTTTGCTTCTAGCGCCTGCGCTTGTTTTGATTATTCTTTCTTCTGTTAAAATGAAGAATCATGAGCTTATTTTAAAAGGGTTTTTCCTTTTTGCATCACCAATTATTGTAAGTAATAATATCAGTTTATTTTCATCCCCTAATGTAATTCCCATTTTAAATCAGCCACAACACTTCATACAGCTTTATTATTATGCTTCATGGTGCAAATCAATAACTTGGATGGGGATTATTATATTAGGTTTGATTTGGACTTTTCAAAAAGAACTAAAGCCCGTAGGAGCACAAGCCCATTAAGATATAGTGCATTCATTACCATTGCTATGGAGCGGGGGGATTATTTATTGCTTAACAAGTAATCCAGTTTGCATTGATAAAATCAAAATAACAATAAGAGGTATGTACAATTAAAACGTGGAATCCATTTATTTACAAAAGCAAAGTATATCAACTCGATCATCTAAACGAATTGCGTTGGGAATTTGTTCAACAGGAAGCTACAAATAAGCCTGAAATTCGATATGCGTTTGTCATTGAATTTGGTTTGCATTGCTTTACTCGTGGACTGAATACTCATATAAAGGAGACATGGCAAAATATTGATCCCGAATTAATCTACTCAGACTCCAGAGAGCAGCGTATTTTTTGTTTTTCTCGCTATACTGGGTTGAATTACATATCTGGGGCAAAAGCGAATTAGAGTTTCTATATCACACAAATAAGTGTTAATTATAATCAAACCGGTTGCGTGTCACACTAATTTTATTGATTCTCCCCTGGATTTTTTGTCACTCACTGAATGTCATAAATTATGAGATAAACTCAAGCCTGGCATGGTATCTATTGGATCTCAGTTCGCTTTTGCCCCAGATATGTAATCCAACTCATATTTGTGATAATTGTCACTATCTCCGGCAGTAAACTAGCTAATAACAGATTTCCGCAGCGGTGTTGCGGAAATCTGTTAAAGTAAAATGCGAAACTGTCAGCATTGCTGACAGAATTATTTTGGTACACCTCCTGATTAATCTTCTTTCGACATTAGTCTTTTATATTTGGCAGATTGATGTCGTTCAAGGAGATCAATATCATTATATCGATCGGTAATAGCACTGGAACTATGACCAGCATCATCTCGTACGTGCGCAACAGGCCGCCCACGCATATTAATATCATCGGAAATACCTGTATGGCGCAACCAATGTACTGTTGCTGACTCAAAACTATCAGCCTCTATTGAAAAGCCGGTGCTTCTTAAATTTTGTATGGTGTTATCAAAGCAGTCTTGAACCAAGCGACGAATGTGTCTTGAACTAGTCATTGCTCCTTTACCTTTTTCTTTAGGTAATAGAGGGCTTTGATCATTCATTGAAGGAAGTGGGGTTAACTGCATACTGACACGATATCGCTTGAGTGCTGCAAGCATGTCATCAGGTACGGCAATATCTCGCATTTTGTTACCTTTTCCTACCGTCTTAAACCACCAACATCCTTGGCTATCTTGATAAAAATGTCGCATTTCTGGAGTCCAACGATCACTGGCACATAGCTCAGAGATACGTAAGTACAATAAATAAAGCGCAGAAATAATAAACAATGTCCGTTCATGTCTATCGGGCGCATTATTTGCCATATTTTTAACTGTATCAAGACAAGTTCGCCATTGTTTTTCACTCAAGCGCATCACTTGTGCTTGATGTTGAGTTTTTTGGATATACTTGCTTTTTTGTTTGATCAAAGTAATCGGGTTAATGGATACTTTTTCCTCTAAGGCCAAGTAATTATAAAAACTGCTCAGCACCGTAAAAATTTCACGAATTGCTTTTTGTGATAATTGATAGTTTTGCTTATTGGGCCTCAGTCCATTTTTATGATCAATTTTACTTACAGTGGCTACAAATGGGCGCCACTCATGGTTGGGAATGCGTTCGCCGTTATGCGTAATGAATCGTGCTACTTTTTTAAATCCAATCCATGATTTTGGTGGATTGAAACAAAATTGCATGTAATTTTCAATGTCTTGCCGTTTCAAATCCAGTAATGATTTTTTCTCAATTAGCCAGGCCCATTGAATTAATCGTTCTACTTCTCGACGATATGATTCAAATGTGGCATTATTGTTATCATATTGTTTTAAAAAGTCGAGACAAAAAATTAGGTCATATGGCGCAAAAGATGGTGGCATAAATGCTTGCCAATTTTTTTCTTTAAGCTGTTGGCAAGTGTCTATTAATGGTTGTGGTATAGGAATACTTGCCATGGTCACACTCTAATTTAAAATAAATAGATCATTTGGTCTTATGCGTACTACCATCAATATTATCTTCACTGAATTCTGCTTCAAGTTCTGCAATGCTTGGCAGGTTTGATTTTAAGTTTTCAGGAATTGCCTTTGTAAGTTGATATTCAGAAACGCCTATTGGTTTTTCTATGCCTTTTAGAGCATACTCAGCAATGACTTTGCTTCTTGATTTGCAAAGCAATAAACCTATGCTAGGGTTATCGTGTTCCGTTTTAAGATACTGATCAACCAAGTTGAGATAAAAATTTAATTGTCCAGCATGTTCTGGTTTGAAGCGAACTGCCTTCCATTCTATAACAATAAATGCCCTAAGTTTTAAATGATAAAAGAGCATATCTAGGAAATAAGTTTCGCCATCAATTTCCATCGGATATTGACTACCAACAAATGAGAAACCCTTGCCCAGCTCTAATAAAAACTTGGTAATATGTGCAATGGAAGCATGCTCAATTTCGCGCTCAAGTGCATCATCATGAAGACCTAAAAAATCAAAATTATATGGACTTTTAAGTACTTCTTGCGCAAGTGATGATTGTGCCGCTGGTAATCGGTGTATAAAATTAGATGCTTTACTAGAGGATAAAGCTTGAGATTGATATAAATTTTGATTAATATTTTTTTCAAGTGTTGAGCGTGACCAACCATTTTCAATGGTTTGACTTACATACCAATCACGCATGATAGCATCATTAACTCTTTGTATTAAAACAACAATATGTCCCCAAGGTAAATCCCGCACAGCTTGTGCGCGAATTTCATTTAAATCAGGATATTCCTCGGCAAGACGTTTCATTCGTCGGATGTTTGCTACTGAATAACCCCGGGTTTCAGGAAATAAATTCTGTAGATCTCGAGATAATGTTTCAATAAAGCCCGTTCCCCAAGATTTTTGCTTCTGTTTCTCAATTATTTGTTTGCCAATGTACCAATAGTGGTTGATAACTTCTTGATTTACGGCCAGTGCTGCACGGAATTGTGAGGATTTTATTTGAGTTTTAAGCGCACTTAAAAATGACTTATAATCATGATCGAGATGAAAAGTTATTTCTTTTGACATACTTGGTTCCTTTGTTGGATTGACTAATCGATTTCAATTCAATTTGTCTTCCAAGCACAAAATTTTTGCTCACTGTCCTGTCGTGAGCGAAAATTATACGACTACGATAACTTAATTTCAAAAACTTTCTGCAACGGGCGTTGCAAAAAGTTTAATTGCCAAATTAGATATCAATAATACTTAATTTTCAAATAATTGCAAACAGTCCAATAGTATAAACTATTGGACTTATAAAAACTATCGATGCTGTTTTTGTATAGATCCCATTACCCCCAATTAAACTTTTGTGAGAATACTCTAATTGGCGTAGCGCTCCAGAACTTGCGCCCTGATGCAAAAATTTAAAATATCAGACTGGGAAGTCTCCAATAACATCATTATATTTATCTTGTGCATCAGCTAAGCTTAATTTTGAATAAATTTCTAACGAATCTCTTTTCGCATGTTCGGAGTAAGGTTGGATAAAAGCATCATCAATATTTTTTTTTCTTAAGCCAAGTAAACAAAAAGTGTCTTAATTTATGTAATTTTAACGGCTACCCAATTATATTGTTGTTTGTCATATACTTATCAAGATTAGATAAAAGTAGATAAAAAATAAAAAGCAGGATTGAAGTGTATGTACGTTAATTGGATCAAATAGATCATTAAACATACATGGTCGATTGAAACGAACGCCAAGGTATATCAGTATTTAATTTGAGAAATATCTTACAAAAAAATAAGCAAACAAATCAATTTATTTTATTAATATAAAGCTACAATGTAATTGTTTGGCGCAGCTGGATTGTTGACAGGATGTTGAAACACTAGCGAGATCAAGGATGATCTCAATTCAATGGCAATCACAGCTGCGCACAGGCACAACTATGACTTCTATGTATACAGGACGTCCCTTGGTTAGCTCACTACAGAATTTAATTCCACGCACAACAAAAAAGACCCAGAATTCAGCTTAACTTTTAATAATGAGATTACAGCTCTTTACCCAACTAACTCTTTAGCCCTATCCCAAATATGCATCAACTCATTAAGGGATAGACCCTCAAGGTTAATCAATTCACGTTCCTCAGCAATCAGTTTAACCGCTCGTAATCGTCTTTCAAATTTAGTCAGCGTTTGTCCAAGTGTTACTCTTGGGCTTAACTTACAAAAAATACACAGCGAAAACACTGCGTGGAGTAAATCACCAATCTCTTCTTGCAAAGCAGTTTGATTTTCTTTAGAACTATCATGATTCAAGTGCTCCTTGATTTCATCACACTCACTGTGAATTTGATTCATGATTTGGTCTGCACTTTGCCACTTGAACCCAAATTGGGAGGCTTCTTCTTCCAGAGCGCTAATTTTATCTAAAAGTTCCATGTTCAACCTAAAAGAGATTTGACTAATATTCTTAGAAGTACGCATTAGAATGATGCCATACTTACTTAAACAAATCAGAATGAGATCCTGTTCTTGATAATCTTAACAACTGCACACAATCATCTTTAATGATTTTATAAATTAAAAGCCAATCAGGGGTTATATGACACTCACGATAACCATGCCAATCTCCTGAAAGATTATGATCTTTATGCTTGGGATCTAAAATAGAATCTAAAAGATCTTTATTTTTCCTCTGCTTTACTATCTTTTTAAGATCACGCTTAAATTGAGTAGCCAGTTCTAATTCAAGCATTATCTATAGAATTCCAAACATCCTTCATTGTTTTAAATCGTTCGCCCTTACCTGACTCAAGCTCTTCAATTGCATCAAGCGTCTTTTTGTTCGGTATTTTTACATCAAATGGAAGACCATTTTGAAGACATACTTGACTATAGAAAAGCCGAATAGCCTCAGCAGCAGATAAACCTACTTTATGTAATATCTCTTCCGCCTGTATTTTAAGAGCAGGCTCAATACGAGCATTAATTGTCGCCGCCTTATTCATGATATTCACTCCAATACTTTTCATAATTAAATTGTATAACAAATGCGTTACATTTTCAATGTTTGTTTTACACAAAGAGGCGTCTAATTACCGATAATCAAGTTGGCCTATGGCTCCTCATAAAAACATCGATTCTGGCCCCACTTTAATCTCGCTCCTTTAAGTATCCCTCTGTAGTAATAACAATAAAATAACGTATATTTTATAATTACGTGAAATACATCATGAAATAATTAGGATAGAAGTCGCAAATAAGTATGCCCATTATTTTGAGACAGATTTGAAGCCGTAACCTAAACACAGTGTGATTAAGTCAAGACCCGGTTGCTCGACTTTAACTACTCGTAAAAAAAGATTGTACCTGACATTGAAATATTAGAATTTTCTAATATAATGACCCTATGAATACATTAATAAACACTAGCCTTGAAGTGATGAAAAATAATGCTTCTAAGGCTGAACAATTACTTAAACTTTTAGCCAATTCCAAAAGGCTTCTCATTCTATGCTATCTCCTCAAACAAGAATGCACGGTTGGCGAACTAGAACCCCTTGTCGGTTTGTCTCAATCTGCGCTTTCACAGCATTTAGCTAAAATGAGGCGCGAAGGTGTACTTTCGGTAAGAAAAGAAGGGACTCGAGTTTATTATTTTATTAGCAAACCCGAAGTGGAAGCTGTTTTATCAACGCTTTATTTAATTTATTGCAAAGAATAAAAATCGCTCCATTCATTAGAATACTCTAATGTTTTAAGGATTTCTGTCATGTTATTAAGTAGTATTACCCCAAGAAAACACAGTGCTTTTATTATTGTAATAAGTGCACTGTCGACTTCTCTTTGCGCAGGCTCGGTACCCATCTCATATTCTAAAGCGATTCAGCTTGCGCTCGCTAATAACCCTAAAATCCATGCGGCAAACGCTTCAATAGAAGCAGCGGTCGGGGCCTCAAAGCAAGCAAAAAGTATGAGTTGGCCACAATTAGACCTTGAGGTAAGCGGAGCAAGGACTGATAATCCGATGTCGGTATTTGGTTATAAACTAAGTCAAGGGAATGCCAGTTTTGCTGATTTTGGCGCCAATCAATATACTGGACTAAATACCTTATATACCAAGCCTCAAGCATTAAACCACCCAGGATATTATAGTAATCTGGATACTGCGTTTAAACTAAGCGTTCCTATTTATACTGGAGGAAGAATAAAAGCGCAGCAAGCACAGACGCGTGCTTTAGTTGCATCCGCACAACGTGGCAATCAACAAGCTCAAAATCAACTGGCGTATGAAGTCTATGTGTCCTATGAGCGTTTTTTAACAGCCAAGGAACTGGTAGGCATCGCTGAAAGACAGGTTGCTCGAGCAAAGGTGTTTCTGTCAACAACCAAGGACCTAAAAAAGCAATCTATTACCCTAAATAGCGATGTATTAATGGCAGAGGCTTACTTAAACAGCTCTCTTCTTGGTTTATCTAATGCAAGAATTCAAACAGAAGATGAACTTGATGGCTTTAGAACGTTGCTTGGTAGTCCCGAAAGCACCTTTATACCAAGTCGGCACACAACCTTGCGTGCAAAGACAAAACTCAACTTTTTATTGATGACACGAGCAATCAATGATAATCCATCAATTAAAACCCTTCATGCACGTCTTCAAGCAGAAAAAGCGGTAATTGCTGCCTCTTTGGCACTCTATAAGCCCCAAGTGTCGATGCAATTAAGACATGATTGGAATGGCAATACCATAGGTTCAGGCCTTCCGTCAGATACGATTGCGCTAGGTGCTAACTGGACTTTATTTAGTGCGGGCGAGCGCGCTGGCGCTGTCCAGGTAGCAAGTGCAAATGCAAAAAAAATTCAATTTGAGCTTGATGAGCAACGAAATCAGCTGCGATTACAATTAAAGCAAATACGGCGTGCCGAGCAACAAACTCTTTACGAGTTGCAATTAAGTCGACAAACAGCAGAGAAAGAAGAGGCAGTAATTCAAAAACTAAAGCAGCGATTTGGTCGTGGGTTGGTTCCTCTAAGTGCTTTATTGGAGAGTCAGATGAAACTAACGCAGAGTAAAGCACAAGAACTGCAAGCGCTTCATCAATCAAGAGTGCATCAAGCCCATTGGCTGATGCTCAGTAATCAACTAATTTCTAAAGCGATAAAAAGCGCATAAATTGATTGTATACCAGGAGACTATGGTGAAGGATGTGTTTTATTCCAAAAATAAGCTCAATAAAGCAGGGCAATTGGCGCGAACCTTTATTCAATCCAAGCTGACTCTGTTACTGATTGTTGGTATTCTGTTGTTTGGCGTACTTGCCCTAGAACGCACCCCGCGAAGCTATAATCCTGAAATTATTGTTCCAGCAGTAACTATTTCTGTGAGTCGCCCTGGTAGTGATAGCCAAGAAATGCTACATCAAATTGTTCGCCCACTAGAAGGGTTGATGGCCTCTATTTCAGGCGTTGAGCATACTTACGGGATGGCCATTGATGATAGTGCTATGGTTACGGTTCGCTTTAAAGTGAATGAAAATGAAGAGGCGAGCTTGGTTAAGGTCTATAACCAAATCAACAGCAACATGGATAAAATGCCCCCGGGTACTTTAATGCCTTTAATCCGCTCTATCAGTTTGTACGATGTTCCACTAGTGACACTGACATTACATGCTAAAGGCGCAAATCCAGTTGACTTACGCACGCTTGCCGATAAAGTCTTGGAGGAATTGCGCACCGTACCCCAAGTTGGGAAAAGTTGGGTAATGGGTGCATCACCTCAGGCTATTCGTGTCTGGCTGAACCCAAAGCACATGGCAGAGCACGCCATTTCAATTGCCAACATTCAACAAGCCTTCTCTGTTAATAACATCAGTCTTGACGCAGGAACATTAGAGCATGAATTAAGTGAAACATCTCTTCGCATCGAGGGCTCACTCATTTCCAATCAAGACTTAGCCAACATTATTATTGGAACTGATGGGGCCAAACCTATTTTATTAAAAGATATTGCGACTATTGAAAAGGGGCCTCAAGATGAAACTATTGCGTCCTATTTTGCCTATGGAGCACACGGCCCATTGAAGAATGCAGATATAGAACCTGCAGTAACCATTGCTCTTGCACGTCAAAAAGGAAGCAATGGTGTTGATGTAGCAAAAGCACTTTTGAATAAACTTGAGCAATTACAAAACAGTCAGCTCATTCCAAAAAATATAGATGTCTCAATCACTCGCAATTATGGAGATGAAGCTAATGATGCAGTGAATACTTTGGTCGAGCACTTAGGGATTGCGATTCTAAGTGTCGTGGTATTGCTGATGGTGTTTTTAGGATGGCGCGAAGCATCAGTGGTTGTTTTTTCTATTCCCTTAATTTTGTGCCTAGTACTTGGTATTGGCTGGCTATCAGGCCAGACTATCAATCGAATTACTTTGTTTGCGCTCATTCTTTCATTAGGCCTCTTAGTAGACGATAGCATTGTGGTGATTGAAAACATTCACCGCCATATTATTAAGGGAGTGCAAAAAAACTTTACCCGTTTAGTTATTTATGCAGCCAATGAAATTGGTAAGCCAACGATTATTGCTACCTTTACAGTGATGCTGGCGCTACTGCCTATGGATTTTGTAGGTGGAATGATGGGGCCGTTTATGGCGCCTATACCTTTTAATGCGCCATTGGCAATGATTGTATCCCTCTTTATTGCCTATAGCGTGGTTCCTTATCTTGCTTATCGTTGGTTAAGAACTAAAGCTAAAAAACAAATGAATGAGCATCATCAAAGCCATAGCACCTGGTTGCAGCGAGCGTACCTTGTATTATTCAAAGGATTACTTTACTCATCGAAAAAACGACATCTCTTTTATTTGATTATTGTACTATTGCTCTTCGCGGTATTACTCCAACCTGCCTGGCAATTTATTCGCCCTGCAGGCCCTAATGGCCCATTAAGCCCGTTAGGAGTTGAAATTAAAATGCTACCCGATGACAACGTGAATACCTTTTTAGTGTCCGTTGATGCAGGCGCTAACGCAACGTTAACGAAAACAAACGAGTTACTTCGCGAACTTAGTGCAACCATCCAAAAAAATCCTTACGTCACAGACTTGGAGCTGTACTTAGGAGAATCAGCCCCAGAAGATTTTGCCGCTCTGGTGCGTGGAGATAATCTATTAAGAGGCAGTCAATACGGGCAAATACGCGTGAATTTGGTGAACAAACATCATCGAGCTATTGGCTCACACCAAATTGCAACACAGGTTTACCAGGGACTTGTGCATTTGCAAAAACAACATCCCCAAAGCCATATCAAGCTTTTTGAAAGCCCTCCTGGGCCGCCTGTTCGCTCACAAATGGAGGCAGGTCTCTACGGGCCTAATTACAATGAATTGAGGTCTGTCGCTAATAAGATAACCTCTGAAGTGTATCCCAAAATATACGGCATGATAAATATTGATAACTCAGTGACTCAAGACACCAATCAATACCGCATTGAAATCAATCATAATGCAGTCATGCTGGCAGGCTTAGCCCCAAAAACGGTAGCGCAGGAGGTAAGCGCTTTGTTCAAGGGTATTTCCATCGGAAATGCACATGAACCCAATGCCAGACAGCCCGAGCACATCATCTTACGTCTTCCGCAAAAGGCACGTGAAGTTGCTCAAGTACTTAATCAGCTGTGTTTAAAAAATCAGCAACAACAACTAATCCCTCTGGCAAAAATTGCAACCTTACATGAAGATAAAGAGGAAAAACCCATCTTCACTAAAGATCAAACACCCGTTGTTTATGTAACCGGTGAAGTGTTGGGCACGAGCCCTGCTTATGCGGTCACTTCTGCAACAAATATGCTCAAGAAGCCCCCTTTTTCAATGGGGGTTGAAAATTTAGGATTTCATGAATCACAGCCTAATCGCTTTGCTAAAAGTCAACTCTTTTGGCTTGGTGAAATGCGCCTGACGTTGGATGTTTTTCGTGATTTAGGCTCAGCCTTTATTGTGGCTATAGTCTTGATTTATATTTTACTAACAGCTTTTTACCAGTCGTTTTTTATTCCCCTAATTATTATGGGGGCTATACCGCTAACTGTCATTGGCGTTTTTCCTGGCCATTGGTTAATGAACCAACCGTTCACTGCCACGTCCATGATAGGGGTAATTGCTTTAGCCGGAATTGTTGTTCGAAATTCGCTATTACTCATCGATTTTATTTTAGAACATCAACATCGAGGTTCCTCTATCGTAGAAGCCGTTATTGAGTCAGGCGTGGAGCGAATTCTACCGATTGTCTTAACAGCACTTGCTATTATTCTGGGCTCCGCTGTGATGTTATCCGATCCTGTCTTTGGCGGCCTTGCTATTTCTTTGATATTTGGTTCATTTGCTTCAACAGTACTTACCTTGTTTTTAATTCCATTGATCTATTTAAGTTGGTGGAAGCGTAACCATTAATTAGTATTAGGAGAATAGATGATGACTATTGAACGTATTATTCGAATTGTCGCTGGTGCCTTTGTTTTGATATCACTCGCTCTAGGCGTGTCGACCAGCCCAGTATTTATCAACGTTAATTTTTTATGGTTTACGGTATTTGTAGGAGCTAATCTTTTGCAAAGTGGATTTACAGGATTTTGTCCTCTTGAAATGATTTTAAAGAAGTTTATTGGGTAAGAGCTAGTATTCGGATATAAAAAATTAACGAAGTAAAATAAATAGGAACTAGTGTTACGAGTAATTTAACCCATAATGCCACCAGCGACATCGACAATTAAAAAGCCTCCCGTGAGCAAAAGAGCGAACCAAAGTAACTGCTCTTTTGAGTATTTTTTTAATCATGAGGTACATCCTTACTCATTATTGCTCCTCATCACCACCAGCTAATTTAATTTAAATGAAACACCATGTAAGAAAATTGCGGCAAGAATAAGAAAAGTAATTAAAGCGGTGTAAAAATGAATGGTTTTCTTAGTTTTTCTGAACCAGAAGATAAGACCAATCAATACAATAATTGCAATACCTAAAGAACCTAAAAACCATCCATTAGTAAACATTATGTTTTCCTATTTAGTCGTTCTTAGGTTGGTGGTTATGACCTCCATCACCACCAAATCCTCCCTCATAGCCAACCTCAGGATGAGCTGGAGCAGGTGTTGTTTTAGGAGTGCAGGCAGTTAAGCCCAGACCCAATAAACCGATCAATACAATTATTTTAAATCCATTAATATTCATTATTTCTCCTTAACAGCCAATCAAAATAACATGAAACTACTTACATCGTAATATACTCAATAACATAAGATAAATGCATCTTATCTTCTCCAATTTTACGTTTACACGCCACCTTTAAAAAAATTCATTTTTTAATATTCTTTACAAAATCAAGCAACTGTACTGCATCCTTCTTGGATATAGGTTTTTTAAAATAAGTAGCGCTATCGTGCAGGTTTTCCTGATTAGGGTTGGAAGTTAAAATGATCATAGGCGTATGGTTGTTTAATACTGAATTTTTTTGTATCTGGTCAATCAGCTCATGGCAATTTAAATTTTTATCCACTAAAATAAAATCATAAACTCTCATGAAAGCCAACTCTCTTGCCGAGTCATCATCTCCTGCCATATCCACCAAATGCTTCAACTCTAATAAATGCATACGAATGAGAATACGAATTCCTAATGAGGATTCCACCACTAAAAAACGCAATGGATGAGCGCTGCATTGTTCATTTTCAACCCAATCATTCATCATGCAACCTCTTTCGTGACAAACCCGCAAAGACTCTCATTATCCATTCATTTCCTGATATTCAGAATGCCCTTTATGGGAATTAAGTAAGCGCAGACCATTCGCAACAACAATTAGACTCGCACCCATATCAGCAAATACCGCCATCCATAGCGTTGCGAATCCTCCCAAGGCCAGAATAAAAAACACCCCTTTGATGGCAAGGGACAAAGTAATATTTTGGCGAAGAATACGCGCCGTTTTTCGGCTTAAATCAATGTATAAAGGCAGCATGGCTAAATTATCATTCATTAATGCAACATCTGCCGTTTCTAAAGCGGTATCAGTACCTTTCCCCATTGCAAAACTAATCGTAGCCTTAGCCAAGGCTGGAGCGTCATTGATTCCATCCCCCACCATTCCTACCGTTTTATACTGTTCCAAAAGGTGATTAATTGCTTGTAATTTTTCAGTAGGCAAGACATTCGCCTGCACTTCATCAATCCCCACCACTTTGGCAATGGCTTTAGCTGTTAAGGCATTATCACCCGTTAACATCGCTGTTTTAAGTCCTTGTTGATGCAAGGTGTCAATTGCCCATTTGCTTGTAGAGCGCAAAGTATCAGCCACCGCAAAAACCGCCAAAACTACCGCTGAATTACTCAAAATGACTGTTGTTTTTCCTTCCTCTTCCAAACGCTTAAGTTCCTGCTCTACAGCAAGAGAGCACACCTTATTATCTTCTGCCAGTTGATGATTTCCAACGTAATACAGTTCTTGACTAATAATGCCTTGCACCCCGCGGCCAGGAAGTGCTGAAAATTGCTCTACCTCAAATAAAGACCCATTAGGTTGGCTTTGCTTCCAATACTCAACCAAAGCATGAGCCACTGGATGTTCCGAATGACTATCAAGGCTTGCAGCCAGCACTAACAAGTATTCTTTTGGTTGGATTTTATCGTAAACGATAAAATCAGTCACCACAGGCTTCCCCTCAGTTAAGGTGCCTGTTTTATCCAGGGCAATTAATTTGAGCTGGTGCCCCAGTTCTAAATAGCTGCCGCCTTTGATAAGAAGACCATGTTGTGCTGCTGAAGCCAATCCGCTGACTACCGTTACCGGTGTAGAGATGACCAAAGCACAAGGGCAAGCAATAACCAATAACGTTAAGGCCTTATAAATCCAATCATAAAAAGGATAACCAAACACCAACGGGGGAATAAGTGCAATAACCAGTGCAATCAAGACCATAATTGGGGTGTAGTATTTGGCAAACTCATCGACAAAGCGTTGCGTTGGTGCCCGCTCACTTTGTGCCTGCTCAATGGCTTTACCAATTTTAGCAAGCAACGTATCACCCGAAGCCTTAGTGACTTTAACTTCAAAGGCACCGTGCTCATTTAAGGTTCCGGCAAACACGTCATCACCTACTTGCTTGCTCACCGGCATGGATTCCCCTGTAATCGGGGCTTGATTGACCGTACTTTGTCCCGATATCAACACCCCATCCAGTGGGATGCGCTCACCGGGTTTTACTTTAAATACCGCACCGACCGCTACATCTTCTACAGGCAAAGTCTGCCATTGACCATTATCCATTTTAATCCGAGCCACCTCTGGTGCAATTTGCATGAGACTGCGAATGGCAAGGCGGGCTTTATCTAATGAATAACGTTCGATTCGCTCAGCAAGAGCAAATAAAACGGTGACCATCGCAGCTTCCGGCCAGGCACCTATAATCATAGCCCCGGTGATTGCAATTAACATCAGGCTATTAATATTCATGGCCTTAGTACGAAGCGCGATTAAACCCTTCTTAAAAGTAGAAGGGCCACTTAAGATAATGGCAAGCACCGCAGGCAAAATGACCCAGATTGATTGCTCTTTGGCAATGAAATAAGCAGTTAACTCAGAGCAAAGCGCTAAAAGACCTGCCAAAGCAAGCAATGGCCATGACGAATCAACTTGCTTCTTCTCTTCTTTTGCAGAGGAGGTACTGCCTTGAACCCGAACACTCATGCCTAACGCTTCAATTTGTTTTTGCAACACATCAATAGCTGGAAGACGATGGTGCACGGTCACTTCCTCAGCAATGAAATTAAAATCCATCTGCGCCACTTCAGGAATCACTTTTAATTGCCGCCTGATTAATTGCTCTTCAGCCGGGCAATCAAGGCCTGCAACAAAAAAAGTGGTTAAGGTTAGAGGCTTTGTCATAATGAGCCCCCACATTGGCCGCAAAAATTTGCCCCTGCAGCAATAGTGGCGCCACAACTGCATTGAGTATTCTCAAGACCACTGCCACATTGACTACAAAATCGTGATCCAGGAGCTAGAGAGCTCTTACAGCGCGGGCAACTCAATCCTCTTGGCTCAGGATTGGTTGAGTAATTATTCTGTTGGCTTATTTGGCCATGATGAGAGCGTCGGTATCCGCCATGATGGCCGCCAAGACTTCCAAGCATTCGTTTTAGAAAACTCATGTTAATTCTCCGTCTCTTCAGTAAAGTGTTTGAGCATGTCCTCTAAAATACAACGCACATGCGCATCATAAATAGTGTAATAAATATGCTTTCCCTCTCTATTTGCTAGAAGAAGGCGTGCAGAACGTAACAGACTTAAATGATGGCTCGCCAATGGCACCGAAAGTTGCAGTTGTTCCGCCAGCTCTGAAACTGATTTTGGACCATGCAAACACTCGATAAGAAGCTTTAAACGATTAGGCTCACCCATCAAATGCAAGATATCGCTTAAAGTGATGATTTGGTCTTGAGTTAGCATAGTTTATTAAACAGTTAAATAAGTATTTAACTTTAAGTGTAGCTCATTCACAGCGGTTGTCAAAAACACTATCCGTTGTCCTTTGCTCAAAAGAGCTATAATTAAATGAATCTATTTTTGTATAAGGAAGAAGAATGACGACCCTTCTTTCAAATCACAGTCTTCTGATCATCTTAGGATTTGCTTTTTTTATGGGAATAATTTTAATTATTCTGGCAAAAGGGAGTTCCGGCCATAAAATGAAATTTATAACTCACTTGGGATTTTATCTTTCTCTTGCTGCCGCACTTATCTTTGCTATAGTGCTTTTTATAGATGTCTTTCCACTTATTTTAAAATGACAATCACCAATATGTTACAATTCCATCAAAGGAATCACTCATCCTCGCCTGATTTTTTAATTACTGATTTCTTGTGCCGCTCATGAAACAGGTAATACAAACCGGGTAAGACTAAGAGTGTTAGGAAAGTGGATGAGATAATGCCACCTATAACCACCGTTGCCAAGGGACGTTGTACTTCAGAGCCCGTGCCCGTAGCCAAAGCCATCGGCACAAACCCCAAAGAGGCCACTAAAGCAGTCATGAGTACCGGACGAAGCCTCGCCAGAGAGCCTTGTAATACCGCATCTTTTAAGTACATTTTTTTCTGTTCATGCAGTTTATTAATAAAGGTAATCATGACCAGGCCATTAAGAACTGCCACCCCTGACAACGCAATAAACCCAACACCGGCTGAAATGGACAAGGGAATCCCTCGAAGCCACAGTGCAAATACCCCACCAGTTAACGCCAAAGGAATGCCACTAAACACTAAGAGCGCATCTCGTACTCGACCAAAACTCATAAACAACAATAAGAAAATGCCCAATAGTGTGATAGGAACAACGATTTGTAGCCGTTGAGAGGCTGATTGCAACTGCTCAAACTGACCACCCCAGGTTACCCAGTAGCCACTGGGAATTTTGACACTCTGGTCAATCCGTTGCTTGGCTTCATTCACAAACGAGCTTAAATCCCGATTGCGAACGTTAGCACTGACCACCACACGCCGTTTACCACTTTCCCGACTGATTTGATTGGGGCTTTCACTACGCACCATTTTGGCTACTTCACTCAACGGAATAAAATGTCGTTCGCCATCTTTAGCCTGTGGCAACGGAATAAATACTTGGCGTAGTACATTAGGGTTTGTACGTAACTCTTCAGGCAAGCGCACCACTAAATCAAAACGCTTATCTCCCTCAAAGAGCTCGCCACCTTTTTTGCCGCCTGTGGCAATGACAATGGCATCTTGAACCGTGCCAATTTGTAAGCCGTAGCGTGCCAAAGCATCGCGATTGATTTCAACGGTTAGTAGCGGTAAACCACTGACTTGCTCTACTTTTACATCAGCAGCACCGGGCACTTTTTTTAATTGAGCACTGATGGCTTCAGCTACTTCCAGCAATGTATTCATGTCATCGCCAAATACTTTCACCGCAACATCACTACGAACCCCTGAAATTAATTCATTAAAGCGCATCTGAATGGGCTGAGTAAATTCATAGTTATTCCCCGGAATTTGCTTTACTGCCGCCTCGATTTCTTGTACTAGTTGCTGTTTGCTTTTTTTAGGATTCGGCCAATCCTTCCGAGGCTTTAACATAATAAACGTGTCAGCGACATTGGGCGGCATGGGATCAGTAGCCACTTCCGCAGTCCCTAGTTTTGCAAAAACACGTTTGACTTCTGGAAACTGGCTTACTCGCTCCTCTACTAAATGCTGCATGGTAATGGCTTGTGTTAAACTAGTGCCAGGAATTCGCATCGCGTGCATGGCAATATCGCCTTCATCAAGACTTGGAATAAATTCACCACCCAACCGAAATGCAAGCAAAAGACTTATCCCCACCAAAGCAACCGCAGCTCCTATCACCAACCTTCTGGCATGAAAACAGCGGCGCAAGGCTTTTGCATAAACAAGTGAGAGGTAGTGTACCAACCAATTTTCTTTTTCTTGTACACGCCCACCTAAAAAAATGGCAACGGCTGCTGGAACAAAAGTCAGAGCAAAAAGCATGGAGGCGAGCAGCGCGGTAATAACCGTTTGCGCCATCGGCAAAAACATTTTCCCCTCAACCCCTGTTAACGTTAAAATCGGTAAATAAACCACCGTGATAATAAAGACACCAAAGATACTGGGCCGAATCACCTCTGTTGTGGCATAAGCTATGACTTTCAAGCGCTCTTCTAAATTTAAAACACGATGCAAGGCATGCTGTTGTTCACCCAAATGCTTAATGCAGTTTTCAACAATAATGACCGCACCATCGACAATCAAACCAAAATCAAGAGCGCCTAAGCTCATCAAATTGGCACTGATTTTATTAGATACCATCCCTGTAATGGTCAAGAGCATGGATAAAGGAATCACCATCGCGGTAATCAGTGCTGCGCGAATGTTACCTAAAAACAAAAACAAAATAACACAAACAAGCAATGCCCCTTCGAGCAAGTTTTTCTTCACCGTATTAATGGTAGCGTTCACAAGCAAGGTTCGGTTATAAACCGTGACTGCTTCAATGCCTTCCGGCAATGATTTATTAATAACTTTCATTTGGGCCGCAACTCGTTCAGACACTGTGCGACTGTTCTCGCCCATAAGCATAAATACTGTGCCTAAAACGACTTCTTTACTGTTCTCTGTTGCTGCTCCTGTTCGTAGCTCCTTGCCTAAAGCCACTTCTGCAATATCACGAATTCGAATAGGTGTTCCTTCAAAGCTTGCAATAACAATGTTCTCAATATCAGTGATGTTTTGCACCTGCCCTGGTACGCGAATTAAGTTCTGCTCGCCATTAGTTTCAATATATCCTGCACCCACATTGGCATTATTGCGTTCTAATGCCTCAACCACATTGTTTAAGCTTAACCCATAACGAACCAGTTTCATGGGATCTGGAGTGATGTGAAATTGTTTTTCATAACCCCCAATGGTGTTTACTTCAGCCACTCCCTCTACATTACGCAGTTGCGGCTTGATAATCCAATCTTGAATGGTACGCAGTTCCGTTGGATTGTAACGTTGACTTGCTGGTACATTGGCTTTATTGGTTACCGTGTACATAAAAATCTCACCAAGCCCTGTAGAGATTGGGCCTAAAGTGGTTTCTACTCCTGGTGGGAGCTTGTCTTTTACCTCCTGCAAGCGCTCATTAATTAATTGACGCGCAAAATAAATGTTCGTGCCATCTTTAAAGACCACCGTGACTTGCGATAGTCCATAACGTGATAAAGAACGAGTGTAATCCAGATTAGGCAACCCGCTCATAGCCAGTTCAATAGGGAAAGTAATTCGTTGCTCCACCTCAAAGGGTGAATAGCCTGAGGCTTGAGTATTGATTTGCACTTGCACGTTGGTGATGTCAGGTACCGCATCAATAGGCAAACGTTGAAAATTATACACACCATAAAGAGCAATGATTGTCGTAAATAATAAGACAAACCATCGATGTTTTAGGGAAAAACGAATTATTTTTTCAAGCATTACCAATCCTTAGTGCTCGTGGCTTGCGCCATCCTTTCCTAACTCTGCTTTCATAAAAAAGCTATTATTGCTGACATAGCGCTGGCCTGCATCAAGCCCCGAAACCACTTCGACCCATTCATCATCCCTTTGGCCTAAAATAACAGGCGTTGCCTCAAAATAATCTCCTTGCTGGATAAAAATTACTTCTTTCTCATCCATGCGCTGAATAGCCGACAAAAGTATGGCAACTGGAACCGTTTTTTCTTTAATGGTAATTGCGGCATTAATGTACATCCCAGGCAACCAAACACGAGGCTCATTAGAAAGAACTGCTCGTGCGAGCGTTGTTTGACTGTCTTCAATGCCTAAGGGCGCAATGTAGGAGATGGTGCTGATGGATTTTGGTGTTCCTTCATCTCCAGTTACCACCACACTCATTCCTTGTTTTACTAAAGGCACCTCTTTACGATATAAGGTAAAATCAGCCCACACAGTAGCCAAATTAGCCACTTCATAAATAGGTTTGGTGCTTTGCGCAAGCTCCCCATTGGTTGCGTATTTTTGCACGATGGTTCCGCTCATGGGTGCATTAATTGTATAATTTTGTAAACTTTCGTTACTCTCAATCGTAACTAATACCTCCCCTTTGGTGACTTCATCGCCTAAATTCTTAGTCATTGATTTAATAATGCCTGAATAGCGTGCATAGATGGGAGCTAAGGTGTCTCGATTGGGAGCAATTTTACCTACGACTTTAAGTTGAGTTTTAATTGTTTGGCTTTGTGCCTTAGCCGTTTGAATGTCTGCCGCTTTTAGAATGGCTGGCACCATTTTAATGCGGCCTTCATAAGTCGCATAATGCCAGGTATAGCGTTTATCCTGAAGCTCTAATTGAATGCTCACATCAAAAGAATGAGGCTCTTCAATCACCTCAACGCTTTGTAAAAAATTCTCGACAGGAGTGAACGCAATTGCTTCTTTTTTATCACCAAATCGCTTTAACTGAACGGTCAATTGCGCTTTCCCAGGCGCGATAGGCTCACCATTCTTATACAAATAAGCGCGAAAATGCGGTGGCATGCCCCGTTCAAAAATTAAAAACTCAAGGGCTATATCTTCATCCTTAAACAAACGCCCACCTTGCGGACCCTTTTCCATGGTTTCTTGATGATTTTTTTCTTCATCGCCATGGGATTCTTCATTTGTTGCCCATAACGAAAAGGAACTCAACCCCAATAACAGAATTATAAAGGGCATGCAGGATAGGAATGGCTTTAAAACTCTCATTTACTCTCCTTAGAAGGCGCTAATCCTAAAAGCCCGGTCAGTTGAATTAAGGCTTTATGATAATCAGCATGAGCTTGTTGGTAATGACGCTCTTCTTCATACAACGAATTAAGGGCTGTGGATAATTCAATATACGTATAACGTCCCATTTGGTAGCCATCCTGTGCCAATTTGATTGATTTACGCGCCAAAGGTAATAACGAATTCGTCACCAAGCTCGCCTCATAATGACTTTGTTCGGCTTGTAGAAAAGCCCCATAGACATTTTGACGCACATCAAGGCGTGTACCTTGAAGCTCATGAGCCGTTTGGGTGTATTGTGCCTCAGCGGTTATGATTTTTCCTTGATTTCTATTGTAAACAGGGACTTCTGCAAAGGCTGAAGCCACTGCGGCATTACTGCCATCATCAGAGAAATGACGACCGCCTAATTGAATGTTTAAATCCGGCCACACAGATTTTTTAACTGCAGTAATAGTCGCACGCTTGGCGTGTAATTGCTGTTGAAGCTGTACTAACTGAGGGCTTTGCGGTAATTTTCTAAGTAACACAGCCCAGTTCAATGTCACTCCAGGAAGACCTTTATCCACTAATTGTCCATCAACTCGTAATCCATCACCTAATAGACGCGCCAATTTCGCACGCTGAAATAATGCATCCCTTGCAGCTTTATTTTCTTGAATACGCGCTTCGCCTAAGCGCACCTGGGCCAAACGTAAGTCTAATTCCGCTCCAGCGCCTGCCTTAACTCGACGCTCGATTGCGCTTACGATGTCTTGATTGAGGCGAATAAGTTTTTGGGTGACTTGATGCCATTGACCCGCATAAAGTGCATCCACATAGGCCACACCAACTGCCACATAAAGTATCGCTTTTTGTACTTGAATTTGGGCAAGAGAGGCTAAGTAATCTGAATAGGTTGCTTTTTTCAGATACTGCAACCGATTACCCAAAGGGATGGGCTGGGTCACTGATGCCGTAGTTTCTGCCGCCTCATAACTTGAATAACTCCCCGAGCCGCCAAAGTTTTCTGCGGTTAAAGTCACTTGAGGATTGGGATAAAGCCCACTTTGGATAAAAAAACCGCGCATGGCTTGTGCTTTATCTATTTCGGCCTGTAATTCGGGATTATTGCGATAAGCAATGCCCAGGGCTTGTTTGAATGTCAAAGGGGTGGCCGCGAGTGCCTCACTCGCTACAAGGCTCATTGCACTCCACACAACATAATAAAATAAATAACGCATTCCCTACCCTATCAAATCCTTGTCAAACCTTTCGTTCCAGTGTACCTTGATTTTGGGCCTTGATACACCTTATTGCTAAAAAAACCAGAAAATCATAGCATTAAGTCACTGAAATGATTACCAAACTGGTATACACTGATCTTTATAATCCATTAACTTGTTTATCCTATGCACCTACGATTATTATTTGTTTTTTTAATAATCTTGACTGCCGAACTTAAGGCTCAGTCATTAACTATTGGAATAGTAGCGTATGACCCGCCGTTTTCAATGAATGCCGACAAAAATCATTTCTTTGGATTTGATGTTGAGCTCATAACAGAGCTTTGCAAGCAAATTAAAGCTCAGTGTCAATTGAAACCCATGCTGTTTGACGAGCTGTTTACAGAATTAAAAGCGAGTAAAATTGACTTGGGGATAGCGGCAATTATCATCACCGACGAACGACAGAAAACCTTTCTCTTTAGTCTTCCCTATCTGGCAAGTGCAGCACGTTTTATGACCACAAAAAACGACTCAATTACATCTCTTAAAAAACTCAACAATAGATCAATAGGCATTATCAGAGGCTCTCTCTTCAAACAACTCATTACTCAGAAATTTAAAACCAATAGGGTTAGAGAATATCCTTCAACTAATCAACTCATCACTGCCTTAAATCAACAGGAAGTGGATGCCTTGCTTATGGATGACTTTTCGGCTGATTATTGGATAGCCAATAATAACACCTTGTTTAAAGGATTAGGTAAACCCTTCCCCGTCGGCATCGGTTATGGAATCATGGCCAAAATGGATTCTAAGATGCTAATGAACCAAATCAATCAAGCCTTAAAACATATCGAAAAAAATGGATTTTATTTATCTTTATATCAAAAATATTTTCACACCATACCCATGCATTAAAATATGAATCACTAACGGTTATCTTAATGTCAATTTTTTAATTTAATTCGGTTTAGTGGTGTCCGTGACCATGACCACGCGGGTGATACCCACCAAATACACGTTTAGGCTGTTTATTGTTTTTTGAATCTTCCTTATTAATAGAAGAAGCGCAGGAAGCCAACAAAAACATTAAAGAAATGAGCACTAATACATATGGGGTTACCAAACTAGATTTTTTCATCATTCGCATCCTTGGAATAACTCACTTGCTGTTATTTTTTAATATCATTATTATGGATGAAATAAAAGTAAATTGTACTCCTTTGGTTTTATATTCATTCAATATAAAAAAAACGGAGTTAAATTGATGAAATTTTATTCCCGTCAACACCGCACAGGAGGCGAATATGAAAAAAGAGGTTTTTATTTCAATCTGTGGCGGCCTTATTTTTTCGTTATCCACACAAACAATCCTGGCCGATGAAATTCCCAGTCGCACCTTACCTATGTCTGAAATCTTGAAAATTCTACAGACTCGCGGTTATAGCGTAATAAGAGAAGTTGAATTTGATGATGGTTTATATGAGGTGGAAGCCTTTGATGAAAAAGGGATTCAGCTTATTATTCGAATGAACCCAAATACAGGGGACTTTATCAACACCAATTTAAAAACCAAGAAATACCCCATCTCAATGCTTGAAGCGGCGCAGAGAATTGAGGGCGCTGGCTATCATACTATTTTCAAAATTGAAGCGCACGGCAGTCAGTATGAGGCAAAGGCCCTTGGTACAGAGGATAAAAAAATTAAATTACGCATCGATGCTAATTCTGGCAAAATATATATCCTTGAATAAGAGAACTAGAGTTATTAATTCTGCAACATTTAAAATTTTTCAATAAATAAAACAGCCAACCTATTTAAGTTAAGCTTAAAGAAATTTAAGACTTGACATCCTCTATCCTTATCCCAAGAGCCATCACGAATCAGCTGATGCCTGCAATGCTGCCTGTTTTTTAAATCCAAGGAAGGCTTAGCATGCACAAGATAAATATAATGACGTCATAAGAGATTTTCCAATCTAATATTTTAGATTTTTGCATCAGGGCGCAAGTTCCGGAGCGCTAGGCCACTTACCATCAAAAGTTAGCGCTTATTTTAACAAAATAATTTGTTTTCATATAGTTAGCATTAAGAATTTGAATGCTTAAGTTACAGAAACGGAGCAAATGTGAACTAGAACCTCCTTTCTGTAAAATAGAGGCTAATAAAGGCAGATAATCGCAAAATATCCCACACAATAAATACCCAGCCAAAAATTTCTTTGAAAACTTCTCGTGAACTTTTAATAAAAGGGTCCCAAAAATGCTTGAATAAATACATGATGTTCATGTGACATAAAGTTGTTATAGTATTTTCATACAGATAGATAACCAAAGTCTTTCTTTATTAGTAATTAATTTTCCAAATACTGCTAGAAAAACAAATAGTTCTATTCAATGTCTAGAGTGAATTCTTTAAAAAAATTTATTTTTAGGTAACAATGGCACTTTAATACTAGGGCGTGTTTTTAAAGTTTCAGCCACAATATAATACTTACTAGAGTTAGTGCTCCTAGAAACATGATAGCTGTTTTATCATAATGTGTAGCAATTCTCCTAAAACTTTTGACTCGATTAAAAAAACGCTCAACGTAATTACGCTCTTTGTATATATGTGTATCATGCTCTATAGGTATGATGCGATTCTTTTTGGATGGGATGACCGCCGTGATTCCTCTATTTTTCAACTCCCCGCGAAATTCATTGCTATCATAAGCCTTATCGGCTAATAAATACTCGGATAGTTCATCACCGAGCAATTCCTTTGCTGTTTTTATCTCACTGTCTTGTCCAGGTGTTAAAATAAAACTCAAAGGCAATCCAAAAGAATCAACCTTTACATGGATTTTTGAGCTAAAACCACCTTTGCTTCGGCCTAGTGCTTGTTTCTCTTGGCCGCCTTGAGCTCCAGCCGCATGTTGATGTGCTCGAATAACGCTACCATCCATCATGTGCCATTCGTGATCGCCATCTTTTTTTTAAAATTTCAAGTATTCCATTGAAATGTCCATTTTTAACCCATCGATTATAGCGACCATAAACACTTTGCCATTTTCCATAATCAGGTGGCAAATCTCTCCAAGGCGCGCCAGTCCTGATAATCCAGCAAACCGCTTCGATAAATAATCGATCATTTTCACCATGACGACATTTGGGCGCATGTGAGCTTATAATAATGGGAAAAATTATTTAAAGGAGAAACCATGTTAAAAAAGTAGCGTTTACCATGTATCCTGTCGAAAATTTAGATCGAGCGATGGATTTTTATAAAAAAAATCTTGGTTTAATACCTAGCAAAATATCTGCGAATGGTCATTGGATAGAGTACGACTTACCCCAAGGCGGATGCTTTGCAATCACAACCCTTGCGGAAGGTGTTAAACCAAGTGCTGTGTCCGGGGGTAGTATTGCTTTTGAAGTGGAAGGTTTGGATTCCTTAACGCAACAATTAAAAAAGAATGGGGTAACATTCAAATTGGATACTTTTTCATCACCCGTATGTAGAATGGCAATTATCATCGATTCTGAAGGAAATGCTATTACACTGCATGAGCTCAATCAATAAGTCTGTATACAAAGGATAAATGATGATGTTTGCTAAATGTTCTGTATTTATTGCTACAAGTCTTGATGGCTTTATTGCAAGAGATAATGGTTCTATTGATTGGCTAATGAAAGCAAATGAGCTTGTGCCCCCAGGTGAGGATGGTGGTTATAAAGAGTTCATATCTACGGTCGATGGACTCATTATGGGGAGGCATTCTTTTGAGAAAGTCTTATCATTCGACCCTTGGCCTTATGGTGAGCTTCCTGTCATAGTGATGAGTAGCAAACCTATAGAAATTCCTGCTCATTTAAAATATGTTTCAGCATCTTCCGAAACACCCATCGAGCTCGTTAAGCGGTTAACTGATGAAGGATTTAAGCATCTTTATATTGATGGAGGAATAACTGTCCAAAATTTTATAGCCGCGAATTTAATCCATGAATAACAATAACCATCGCACCAGTCTTGCTAGGTTCTGGTCGTTCATTATTTGTACATTTGACACAAGACATTGAACTGGAGCATCTTGAAACCAAATGTATTGGCGGTGGTTTTGTTCAGTTGAAATATCGGATGGCTGCGGTACAGGCGAACCCATAGCACAATTTTTAATTAAACAAGGATATAAAGTAACGGGCATTGATGCAAGTCAAAAAATGATTGAGCAATACAAGATAAGATTCCCAGATGCAAAATGGCTACTTGCTGATATGAGAACTTTAGATTTACAAGAGAAATTCGATGCGGTCATTGCCTGGCATAGTTTCTTTCATTTACCTCATGATGATCAACGAAAAACATTAAAATCTCTTGCTTCTTTGGTAGAGCAAAATGGTTTATTAATATTTACTTCCGGACCCGAGTACGGGGAAGTCTGGGGTGATAATGGGGGATATGATTTATATCATGCATCCCTTTCGTCTGAAGAATATACTCAAATTCGTATGCGTTCGGCTAAATACACCTACCACTGAATTAAAAACCGCATAAACTGAGCTTCTCAAAAAGAGGAGCTAGAAATGAAATCAAAAGAAGAATATTGGGAACGGTTATTTAAAGGATATGAACGAAGTGGATTATCGCAAGAAGATTTCTGCAGTGAGCAAGGGATTCCTATTGCAAAATTTAAGTATCAATGGCGTAAAAGGATAGCGTCAGGAAGTCAGAAGTCCGAGGCAGATAAGCCCAGTCATTTTGAACCGATACTGATTAGTAACAAGGACTCTGTTCATCAGGAGACCCTAACGAGCCAATCGATTATTATCCAATTTCCCAATCAGATTAGCTGTGAAGTAAAGATGGATATCAAGAGCAAAGATTTTTCTTCCTTACTGAATCAATTGAGGTTGCTATGCTGATTCCAGAAGAAGTTCAGGTTCATTTATATTGCGGTATTACTGACATGAGGAAATCGATTAATACCCTGGCGATATTAGTCAAAGAAGTATTCGACATGGAACTTGAGACAGGGCATTTATTTTTATTCCGTAGTCGCTGTGGTTCGAAACTCAAAGCCCTTTACTATGAGGAGTGTAGCTTTACCTTATGGTATCGGAGGTTAGAGAAAGGAAAATTCATTTTCCCGCGTAATACCCAAGGCCATATTGAGTTAACCAAGGACCATTTAAATTGGCTGATGGCTTCTAATAAATACACGTTTCACCAAGGTGAAATCCCTGTAATTTATCGTGATTTTCATTGAAAAAAGCTGAGATAATCATGGTGGTTATGGTATAATTCCACCATGAAAACGACTCCTGACAACTCCATTTGTTCTCCAGAATTTCAAGCAATTCTTGCCCCACTTCAAGATGAAAATCAAGCCTTAAAACAAGAAGCCCAGGAATGGAAAGAGAAATACCATCATCTTCTTGAGCAATTACGCCTGGCCAAACAACAGCGTTTTGACCGCTCTTCAGAAGCGAATGTGCTTCAAGGTGAATTGCAATTTGATGAGGCAGAACGCATAGAAACTACAGAGCTACCTCAAGAAGAAAATACAGTTACTGTAAGCTACACCCGTAAAAAACCAGTACGACGCCCATTGCCAGAACATTTACCCCGTGAAATGATAGAGCACGATATCCCAGCAGAAGAAAAGCTTTGTGCTTGTGGATGTATGAAGCAACGTATTGGTGAAGAAGTAACGGAGCAGTTGGAGTATATCCCTGCAGAGCTTAAGGTGATTGCGCATGTTCGTCCAAAATATGCTTGCAATCGCTGTGATGAGGGAGTGAGCATTGCCTCTCTACCACAACTATTTCTTCCTAAAAGCATTGCAACCCCAAGTCTTGTAGCCCATACCATTATCAGCAAATACGAAGACCATTTGCCTTTATATCGTCAGGAGCAGATGTGGGCTCGATTAGGTATCGAATTACCAAGAAACACTGTATGTGGCTGGATAATGGCGGCTTCTGAAGTCTGCATGCCGATGAGGGATGCACTTGTGCAAGAACTGATTACTTCGAATTACCTACAGGCTGATGAAACCACAGTGCAAGTCATGGATGAGCCGAATCGAAAAAATACCAGCACCAGTTACATGTGGGTCTATCGTAATCACAGACCCGATAAAAAAGTGATTCTCTTTGATTACCAACAAACAAGGCAAGCGCAGTGGCCCAAACAAATCCTTAAGGATTTTAAAGGTTATCTACAAACGGATGGCTATAAAGGTTATGATTGGGTAGATAATCATCCAGATATTATCCATTTAGGCTGCTTCGCTCATGCAAGGAGACCTTTTGCCCAGTTG
Source organism: Legionella stuttgartensis (assembly GCF_977063405.2). Lineage (NCBI taxonomy): Bacteria > Pseudomonadati > Pseudomonadota > Gammaproteobacteria > Legionellales > Legionellaceae > Legionella > Legionella stuttgartensis. The sequence goes on along the minus strand of NZ_CDRUHA020000063.1, from coordinate 16,103 downwards.
GTGAAATTAGCTAAGACCACAGGAAAATCCCATCAAGCAGTCGCTTATATCCAAAAGCTTTATCTCATTGAAAAAATAGCGCGGGATAACTACTACACAAACCAACAGCGTTATGAACTTCGTCTGGAAAAAGCAAAGCCTATCCTTGATGACATTAAAATCTGGCTGGACAAATCTCTAAAAACGGCTGCGCCCAAATCCAAATTAGGCGATGCTTTAGCTTATATGCATCAACGATGGAGCGAGCTTACTACTTATCTATTAGATGGGGCTCTCGAAATAGATAATAATCTTGTGGAAAATCTCATCAGACCCTTCGCTTTGGGTAGAAAAAATTGGCTGTTTTCGGGTAGTCCAAGAGGTGCTCATGCCAGTGCTCTATTTTATAGCCTCATCGCAACTGCCAAAGCCAATGGGCTCAATCCTTTCAATTATCTAAAAAATCTTTTTGAATATATCCGTTCTTGCAGAACAGCAGAGGATTATATCGCGCTCCTACCTTATGCTCCTAATCCCAAGTAAATAATTCAACCCGTATTTCCCCGAACGCATACTCAAATTCTTCTAAAGTGCCATTTTAAAGTCCTTGTACATAACATTAGGGATCCTGATTGTGGGGAAGCAACTGTTTGGGTTGCTCAAAAAAACCACATTACTCCAGAGTAAAATGAAAAAAACTTCTTCAAATCTTATACTCAAAAATAATGGGATATCTATTTGGCATCATAGGAGATTTTTTAACACCAATTTTGATGCATCCCATTTTCTTGTAAAATGGTTCAGCACCAGGATCGCTCCATAATTTGAATCTACTAACACCATTTGATTTAAAATCTTCTACCATCATAGACCACATTTTTTTACCGAAGCCTTTACCAATATAATCTAGATCAATAAAAAAATTATCCAGTTCAGACTCTTTATTTCTGATGCTAAAACTATAAAAACCCATCACCTTTTCGGGTTTTTCAGTATTTCTTTCACAAAAAAGTTGCACTGTATTTTTTTCAAGATAGTCTGTGGTCATTTGAAAAAGCTGCATGAATTTATCCATAAATGCTTTATCATATCCCCAATAAGATTTTGAGCGATACATTAACTCATTGATCTGTTTTAATTCATGGACACCAGCTCGTACACATTTTACAATCATCTAGACCCTAACAATTTTTAATAGAAGCGCTATATCCGAATCGCCATAGAGCCAGTATTTAGCATCATCAGTATATTTCAGCCACTAATTTTACATCATACTGAGGCTACTGGTAAAATCGAAAACCAAAACTTTATCCTCTAAAACAATGACTATTGAACAGAATGAATTAGAGATTAAAAATAATCTACATCAAAGCATTACATGGGGACAACCTATTCCACTTTCCCCAATCTTAGCCCCTGACTGTCCTTACCCAGTTGAGGCACTTCCCTCAATTGTTAAAAAAGCCGTAGTAGACTATCAACAATATGGACAGCAACCTCTGCCTTTGATTGCATGCAGCGCCTTGGCTAACATGTCTTTATCATGTCAATCACTTGCCAATGTAGCGCGAGACAACTATTTAATTAGTCCTGTATCGCTTTATTTTTTAATTGCCAGCGGCTCTGGCACCCGAAAAACTGCTGCAGATAATGTTTTTTCGAGGGCAGCGCGTCACTGGGAAACACTTATTCGTAAAAGGCGCGAACCTGAAGTGTTGTCAGCGCTAACGCAACACCAAGTATGGCAAATGGAAAAAGACAGTTTATTCTCCCAAATCAAACGTGCAACCTATACGGGAGAAGACTCGGATTATGCCAAAGAAATGCTTGATGAGTTAATTCATCAAGAACCGGAAATTCCTTTGCAACCCACTCTTTATTTTGAAGATGCTACCCAAGAAGCACTGGCTATTCATTTAGCCCAAGGTTGGCCTTCTGCATCCTTATGGTCTGATGAGGCAGGCATCATCTTGGGTAGCCATAGCATGCAAGGCAATCCAACTCGTTTTGTAGCATTGCTTAATCGTTTGTGGGACGGTAAGACGTTCACAGCACATCGTAAGACAACGCAAGGATTTACCATTGAAAATCGGCGTTTAACACTTAACTTGATGATGCAACCGCTTATCTTACAACAACTTACCAAGCAAGCATCCGGTATTAGCCGACAAAGCGGTTTTTTAGCTCGTTGCCTTATGGCTTATCCTGCCAATAGTATGGGAAATCGATTTTACCAAGAGCCGCCTGCCTCTTTACATTCTCTAACCCATTATGAGCAACGCGTCACTGCCTGCTTAAACCAGTCAGAACAATTAAGCCATCAAGGTTGTATTCAACTTCCATTGTTGAAAATGAGTATGGCCGCAAAACAACAATGGATTTTATTTTTTAATGCAGTGGAAGCTGGGTTAAAACCTCAAGGCCAGTGGGTCGATGTCGTTGATTTCGCGTCAAAGGCCGCTGAAAATACAGCGCGGCTTGCAGCACTCTTTCATCTTTTTGAAGGACGCCATGGGGATATTGGTGTAGAGCATACCGAAAATGCCATTGAAATAATTAGTTGGCATTTGCAAGAAGCACGACGAATTATGCCTACTGAAACCGTTTCTTTGCAGTTTTCCGATGCCCTAAAACTTATGGACTGGTTTATTGAAAAAAATATTAGTTCAACAACCTTACGAACTATTCAACAATTAAGTCCATTGCGAGATAAAATAAAACGCGACCAAGCGGTTGAATTATTAGTGGAGCACAATCAAATACGCATTGTAAAATCAGGTTCAAAAACGATGGTGGAAGTGAATCCACGCGCATGCAAAGTGCCAACATGAGTTTTGTTTAATACTTTTAACTTTATCACACCAATTTACAGGAGAAACTCGTGCCCTTTAACATGCTAAAAGAATGGTTGAACAAGGAAAAAGAAAGGGGGATTGAGGATCCTTCCTGTGCTGTTTTAAGTACTTGTAGCAGCTCTAGCGAACCTCATAGTCGAGTGGTGGCCATTCGGGAAATTGAAACAGAGAGTCTTTTATTTTTTACGCAGCAAAAAACACGCAAGGTTGCTGAATTATTAAATAACCCTAAATCCTGTTTAAATTTTTTATTTGCGATGCAGAACCGACAAGTTATTTTAGAAGGTACAGCAATCCCCATTTCTCAAGAAGAAAATGAAGCTTTTTGGAGTACTCTTCCTCGTGAACGCCAATTGAGATTCTCTGCTTATGCTCCTACTTCAGGACTTGTCATTAAAGATTTAAACCAATTGGAAACCAGGAAAAAAGAATTGAGTGATCAATTTGCAGGACTTCCTATCCCTATGAGCGAGTATTATTTCGGTTTTCGCTTTATCCCAGAAACATGGATTTTCTACACGGTCGGCTCTATTTCTTTTTCTGAAGTAATTCGCTATACGAAGATAGAAGATTCTTGGAAATCAGAATTAATTTCCCCATAGGTGATATCATGTACATGCTTTGTTTTTGTGTTCCAGAAACCCATTTAGAAATTGTTAAAAATGCTATTTTTGCTACAGGCGCAGGGAGTGTTGATCATTATCAGCATTGTGCTTGGCAAACATTGGGTGAGGGGCAATTTATGCCATTACCTGGAAGCCATGCTTTTATTGGGGAAATCAATCAGCTTGAAAGAGTACCTGAATATAAAGTAGAAATTATCTGTACTGAAGAGCAAATCACAGTGGCTGTTGCGGCCTTAAAGAAGGCTCATCCCTATGAATCACCTTCTTATCAAGCGTTTCGGGTTGAGAGTATCTAATAATAAACAATGCTTCCAATATGAACCAACTTACATTCAAATAAGGACCTAAAAAATGTTACCCAAAAATGCCAGTTTGGGACATATAGCCCTAGCAGTTAATAAACTTGCTGAATGTGAGCAGTTTTATAATTTATTGGGATTGCAAACAGAACTTAAAACGATGGGCTACGTTTATCTTACAGGCAATAGCGACAATTGTGAAATTGGGGGAAAATCGTTGAATCTAACGCTCTAATATAAATAAAAATGTTCTCTTGTATGCCACTTTTATCACGATCGTTACTTCCAATACGGTTGTAACCTAAAATAGTAGCGACGATGCAAAATTTTATTCACGAACACTGCGCAAAATTTTCTCACCATGGTTAATGAGCAACGAGATATGTCCTTCATGATCCAAAACTTTTAGTGAGGCGTTAGGGATTAATTTTGCATAAAGATTGGCATGAGCTAACGGAGCTTGTTTATCTAATCTACCTTGCCAAATGACAACAGGGCACTTTATATGGCTCATATCAAATCCCCAAGGCTTTAGGCTTAATTGAATTTCTTGAGATACGCCTGTAATACCACCTTTAAAAGCCTCTAACGATGATTGGATAAATAAATCACCAGCTTCTGTGTCACCTAAAATACGCTGATCTACCTCTGACATTTTACTCGTCATTTTTTTTAATATCCCGGGTTTTTTCAGCATCAAAAACATGAGATTTACCATGACGGTAGCAATTGGGGGTATTGCTTTAATCATTTTATTTATAAACCGCTGTCCTCGTCCTAGACTTGCTGTAGCCTCAGGTATTTCAAAAGGCCCCATACCTGAGACAATCGCTATTTTATTTAACCGATGAGGTATTTTATATCCACATCCTGCAACAAAAGGAGCTCCACCAGAGTGACCTATAATAGAAAATTTAGGGATACCTAAGTAATTGGCAAGAGCCTCAACATCATCAGCCCATGAAAGAATAGTGCGCGTTGGATGTTTAGAAGATAAACCCATTCCTGGTCTATCAATACTAATTAATCGATAATGATTTAAACATGCTATATTTTCCCAATGCCCAGCCTCAAGCCTAGAACCTGGAAGTCCATGAAAATAAAAAACTACCTCTCCTTTTGGATCTCCAAACTCAGCATATCCAAGTGTTCTGCCATCGTTTAACAGAATAGTAGAATTAGTAAAGCAAATTTTGGTATTCATAATAATTTCCCAGAAAGATAGTGCTCTACTGATGCTTCTATCAGCAGAGCAAGATGATCACGATAGCTTACGTTCAGCAAAAACTCTCATAGCAGCTACCAAATAATCAACCAAACCAGGGTGATATTTATTATAAAATAATCGAAAATCTGGATGGTCCAGGTACATTTTTCCAAGTCCTAAATATGTCTCCTTTGTTGGTGTCCAAAAATTATTAACCCAATCGTAATGTTCTTGGATTAATGCCTGAACCTCATCCGAATCAGTCCTAACTCCTTTTGCTAATGCATTGGCCAGCTCAAGATTAAGCTTTTCACCCGCATTTTTAAACTGTTCCCAATTTGATTTTTTCCAGTGAGAAACACGCGTCCAACTATCATCAATTTGCTTTTGTGATATCACTCCTGTTTCGAGCATATATTTTTCGTGCTCTTGTTGTTTGATGGGATCGAAGCCATCATACATTTCCGCATCACGCATAATTATTTTTCCTCTTAAATGTGAAATGGTTTTATCAATCGTCTTGATGAGCGTTGCTGTTCGTTCAAGACTAGATTCCAAAGCAGATTTATGTCTTTTTAATGATTCTATTTTATCAAAATCATCACTACTCATAATCTGTTGGATATCATTTAGAGGAAAACCAAGCTCACGAAAAAATAAAATCTGCTGTAACATAAGCAGCTGCTCTTCTTTGTAATAACGATATTGATTGCCACCATAGTAGGCAGGTTTTAATAAAGCAATTTCATCATAGAATCGCAGAGTGCGGGTACTGACCCCTGAAAGCCTCGCCAATTGATTAATCGTGTATGCCATTTTGCTCTCCTCTAATTGACAACATACACGATAAGGGTTGACGTAACGGCAAGGTCAATAGATATAATAATTTTTTTAAACCTGTTAAAACGACCATTAATCCAGTCATCAAATTGATTGCATAAACTAAGTTAAATTAGCAAGTTTCTGTAGTTGTTATTTTTAAGAATCACTTCAGGTGCACACCATCAAATACCCTATTCATCATCAGCTTAAGTCCTATCTTCTGCTGACTCATAGACTTTATTTTTGTTTCGCTTGCCTACAGCAACAACAAGGAGAATCATTTTATTATCGTTAACTTGGTAGACCAATCTATAGCCAGCCTGATGCAATTTTATCTTATAGCAATCTTTAAGATGGCCACTAAGTTTGGCAGAAATAACATGCGGATTTTCCAGTCGCCGTTTTAATAGTTTTTTAAACTGTTCCTGCAACTCCTTCGATAGTTTCTTCCATTCTTTTAACGCAAGCGGATGGAAATGTAACTCATAGATCATCAAGCGCAACCTTAACTGGCGTAAAGGGCTCTGAAAGGCGTTGTTCTACAATGCTTTTTAGCTCGCTTTCGTCAACAGCATCCATCAGTTTTTCAAAAGTTTCTGCTGGAATTAAATAAGCAGCAGCTACATTATGGTTAAGAATCACCACGGGCATCCCATGCGCATCATTAATAAGTTTTGTGGGATTTTTCTTTAATTCGCTAATGCTAGCGACTTGTGTTGCATATAAAGTTTGCATTTTAATGACCTAAATAAATACCTTTATTATGACTTAATTATAGTGCTTTTTATAATAAAAGGTCAATCATCACGAAATTTATAAAGGGGATTAGGGAAGTTGAATCAAAAGATTATTTAAGTATCCCTAAGAAAAAATTTTAAGCAACATCTCTTTCACGATTGTGCGCCTGCTTGCGATCCCTTTCATTTAGGAGAAAGCCAATGAGATAAAAGTTGTTTTTTCTGTGTTAATTCTATTAAGTTACACCTTCATTTACATTTGATTTTTTATTTCTTATCCAGTCTTTAAGGCTTTCTAATGCACAAGTCCAATCCCAACCTTCTTCAAAAGATTCAAGAGCCTGTTCTGCCTGCTCAAACATATAATCAGCAACCTGCAAAATAAATTGCTTGTCTCTATCTTTATACAAGAACTCAAGCGCATTAATCATTTCATAAATAATGAATCCATACCCATTTTCTGTATAACGGATGTACTCAGGGAAATAAAATGCATAGTCAATGGCTTTCTTTATCTCTTCCCAGTCTCCATTGGCAAGTCGCATTCCAATAGATGCACTTAAAGCCCTCCATAAGACAGAATTATATTGTGCATTTAAAAGAACAATTTCAGCCAAATGTTCTTTAGTAAAAGAGTTTAAATACTTTTTCAGCTGATGCATATCCACAGGTGATTTAGGTCCTCTGTTAAGGTACCGAGATTTTTCAGAAGGCATTAACTTCCCCTTGATTTAAACGTTATTCTAATATTCACCCATTGAGCACCATGCTACTTTTGCTACTCGTTGACAAACGAGCATACCTATATTGATCAGATAATACAGTGTTCACAAGGATCATAACAATATTCATCGCATCAAAATGAATGCATTTATGTAGCAATATATTGCTACATAAATGCTACATATCGCTACAATTTCAGAGATTAATAAATTTCACTGGATCACGTCTTGTTTCTGCCATTTTCCTTATTTATAGAAAATTATTATAAATAAGGAACTCTTTGCAAAAAACAAAAGAACTTAAAAAAACAAAACATGAAGAAACCCAAGCCACAACTGAGGACACCCTCTTTTGCCTATTTCAGGATGTGTTTTTTCGGTGTTCTTAGTGTAGCGTTATGTAGCAATACAGTAGCACGAGTTTTGCTACAATTAATTAATCGGATTTATAACAGAAAAAACCGAATTACCCTATGATTTAATGGATAATTTTATCCATCAGGTTTCAATGATTTGATGGTCGTGTAGCAATGTAGCAAATACATTAAATGACAAATTGTTTAGGACATTTTGCGAATAAGAGTCTATATTTGATCCTTAAAGGATATATCGATTATAAAGAAAATGTTTGAGATTCAATCAACCCAAAAGTAAACATTTTCTAAAGCAAGAAATAGACCACGAAGGTTTATGCACATACTAAGACACTTCTGATAATTCTTAAAAAGTCTTAAATACGATAAGAATTTTTAAGACTTTCATTGTTAATGATTAGGCTATCCTATAGAATAATTCTTAAATCCTTTAAGAATTATTAAGAACTTATGAAAAAACACAACAATTGGCATTATGCCCGCCCCGAACTAGCTAAAAAATATCTCGATCTATTTGAAATAGGTCTAACCTCTGCCCGAGGATTATTTGCTAGACGAAGAATGGGAAAAACCGAATTTTTGAAACAAGATTTTATACCTGCAGCTCAAAAGGCAGGTTATATTGTCGTCTATAGTAATCTTTGGGAATTAGAAATTGATCCTGCAACAGCTTTGGTTTCCGAATTTTATAAGACAATTGAGCCAAAAGGATTTAATAAAATTTGGACCAGTTTAAACAAGCCTATAAATATTAAAAAAGTTAAGGCCTCAGGAAAAATTACAGGTCTAGGGGAAAGGACTCTTGAGACAGATTTAGCAGAAACAAAAAAAGGAACCAGTACTTTATTAATGGAAGCAATGAATGCTTTCGATAAAACAAAAGATCAAATGATTTTGGTAATAGATGAAGCCCAAGTTTTGGCATATGAAGAGAACTCTCATTTTGCTCATGCTCTAAGAGCAGCATTGGATATCAGGAAAGAGCGTATAAAAGTAATTTTTGCTGGCAGTTCGGAAACCACTCTAAGACGTATGTTTGGGGTTGCATCAGAGCCATTTTATAACTGGGCGCCTCTAGAACCCTTCGAATTATTAGGAAAAGATTTCGTATTGGCTATGGTCGAAAGGGTAAATAAAATATCGAAATACCCAATGAGTATTCATGACGCTCTTGATGCATTTGAAAAACTGAAGAAGACTCCTGAGTTTTTTCGAAGATACATAGAATACTATTTAAGTAATCCGGAGGAGGGCACGGCTGCAGCTTTAGCGGCTACTAAAAGCAGGGTATTTAGTGATGATAATTTTAAGCGTCAATGGGAAACGTTATTGCCGGCCGATAAAATAATAATGTCAATGATTGCCAATGGAATAAGTGACTTACATGGAAAACTAGCTTTGCAAAAACTCGGTGAAGCCCTTGGAATTGATAGTGTTAATAAAAATACCACTCATAATGCACTAAGAAGATTATCGAATAAAAATTTGATTACTAAAATTGATTTTGGAACTTATCAGTTCGAAGATGAGGCTTTTGCTGATTGGGTAAAGCATTTAGCTGATTAATTTTGAAATCAGCCCAATTAACAAATTAATTTGATATTTCCCAGGGAAGAATAGGTATCAAAAGTATCGCTTCTGAGAATAGCCACGGGTTTTTTATCAATAGAGCTCAATGAAAAATTCACAATTGTCCATGTTTCATTTGTTTGATCATTTACAAAATATACACGGTCTCCAATTTTAAAAGGATCGGTGGTTATTTTACTTGCCTCTTCAATAGATTGGGGTAAAAATTTGCTTATATGAGCCATTTAATGGATGCCTTTAAATTTTAATGAAATGTAAATTTTTTGAGAATTATACATATTAAGGTTAGAAGTGCAACGTCTAAGCAGATAATCCGTTTGCTATTAAAGATTGGGCATGTAAAAATTTTATGACACAAAATAGTAAAAGTACATGGACAAAGATAAGGATAGGAATCACATGAACGATATCAAGTCATTTAAAATAAAAAAAATAGTTCTTCTTAAAATTACTTTTGCGGCAATTTTTTCCTGCACGACACTCAATGCCTATGCTGGCTTGCAATCCTATCACATCAAATACCACAAAGACTCCAAAATAAACAATGTTTCCTTATCCAATACTGAAGTATTAATAGAGTTCCACCGTAGTGGCAATTCACTGGGAAGACTCCTGACAAAAACGAATGAGACTCAAGGCATCACCATCGACAACACTTATGGGAAAAATTTGGTTATTCACGTGCTATTCATCGAGAAAGAGGGAAAAAGAATACGATGTTGGGGAGTATCTGCTGCTAAAACAAATACCATTGAGATTCAATGTGATAAAGTGGTTTCATTGAAAAAAACAAAGGGAAACACTGGAGAGTCCACTGATTCAATCCATTAAATCACTAAGAGCTCTCTGGTTAACAAGTATTGACAAAAAGAACAACGTGGCATGACACTATGTAACCTGCTTGATTATAAGGAAATAAACAAAAATGGCCAATAAAATTCGTGGTAAAGTCAAATGGTTTAATAAAGACAAGGGTTTTGGTTTTATTGAAAGCAGTGGCAAAGACTACTTTGTCCACTTTAGTTCAATTCAAAGTGACGGCTTTAAAACACTTCCTGATGGGGCAACTGTTCTTTTTAAAATGGGAAAAGGACAGAAAGGACCTCAGGCCGAGGAAGTAGAAGTTATCTAATAAATGACCACTATTAGATCTAGGCAAAACCGTTCTGATGACAATAACACTTATTTTTTTACTGTATGAAACCATCAAGGAGGAAAGAAGTGAATCAACGAGTTGCTTTAGTCACAGGGGGCACTGGTGGTATTGGTACTGCCATATGCCAGGAAATGCAAAAGTTAGATTATCAAGTCATTGCCTGTTATTTTAAACAAGGCAATCATGATTTGGCGAAAGAATGGCAGAAAAAACAGGCCATGCAAGGCTTTGATATCGACATTGTCTACGCCGATATTTCTTCCTTCAATGATTGTGAGAAAGTGACCGAATTGGTCATCGAAAAATACGGCAAGATCGATATTCTAGTGAATAATGCCGGTGTTACAAACGATGCCACTTTGAAAAAGATGACTCAAGAACAATGGCAGAATGTCATCCATGCCAATTTAAATAGTGTCTTTAATATGACGAAAACCGTGATATCCACCATGTTGGATAATAGTTATGGACGTATCATCACCATTTCTTCCGTTAATGGACGCAAAGGTCAATTTGGCCAGTGTAATTACGCGGCCACTAAATCCGCATTATACGGTTTTACCAAAAGTCTGGCACAAGAAGTCGCAAAGAAAGGCATCACAGTGAATACCATCTCCCCTGGCTATATTAATACCGAGATGCTTGCTTCTCTGAGGGATGACATTTTAGAAGCGATTGTTGCTCAAATTCCTGTGGGACGATTAGGCAAACCCCAGGAAATTGCTCGTGTTGTTGCTTTCCTTGCAGAAGAGCAAAGTGGTTTTATTACCGGCGCCAATTTTGATGTCAATGGTGGGCAATACATGTAACTCACTCGAAAGTCCATTGAGCGTTTATATTTTAAAGCCGCCATCCACATAAAGGATTTGCCCAGCAATGGGTGCGGCTTTATCAGATGCTTAATAATATCCAGCGGCATGAAAATGGGGGGCTAAAAATTTGTACCTATTCCCTGGTTTTTCAATTTTGATAAGTAATGACCAATTCATTGCCCTATTGAGCAGCACCAATAGAATGCGGATTAGCAAAATCGACAATCAAGCGTTTTTACTCTTCATCCGTCCTTGACTCCTGTTTTATTGTTCAAGAAGAACGCTCTACTTCTGAAGCACATAAGTTCCCGGTGCCGCTGGCAGTGAGGGATTCATGACCGATGATGCAATGCGTTTTTTAGTGTTTTGCTGGACTAACCACGCATGCCATGCTTGCCACCAGGAGCCCTCCCGCTTCTCTGCCATCGCAAGCCAGCTCCCAGGATTTAAGTAAGCCTCGCCTTGTTTATGCTCATGAACACGATAAGAACGTCCTGAGTGGCCAGGTTCACTGATGATGCCCGCATTATGCCCACCGCCAGTGAGAACAAAGGTCACATCCCCTTCTGTCATAAGATGGATTTTATAGACGGATTGCCAAGGGGCTACATGGTCTTTTTCAGTGCTCACCGCAAAAACAGGCAACTGAATATTTTCAGCAGCCACCGGCTTTCCTTCAACGGTGTAACGCCCTTCGGCAAAATCATTCTTTAAAAACAGTTTTTCAAGGTATTCGCTTTGCATTTTATAAGGCATTCGTGTAGCATCCGCATTCCAAGCGGTTAAATCAATCATCCCGCGCCGCATGCCATGCATGTAATCTTGAACCATTTTGGACCAAATTAAGTCATAAGCACGCAACATCTGAAAAGAACCGGCCATTTGCTTGGTATCCAGATACCCTTGCTCCCTCATCATACTTTTAAGAAAATCCACTTGACTTTCAGTCACAAAAAGCATTAATTCCCCAGCCTCAGTAAAATCCCCTTGGGCTGCCACGAGGGTCAAGCTGTTTAAACGTTCGTCCTTGTCTCTTACCATCGCAGCTGCGGTAATCATGGCCAGGGTGCCCCCTAAACAATACCCCATCAGATTGATTTTAGTTTCTGGCAAAAGGGTCGACACCGCATCAAATGCAGCCATAGCTCCTTGCCGATAATAATCATCCATCCCCAAATCCTGGTCCTCTTTGTCAGGATTGCGCCAAGAAATGATATATACGGTGTGCCCCTGACTTACGAGCCACTTCACTAAGGAGTTATGTGGTGATAAATCGAGAATATAATATTTCATAATCCAGGCTGGTAAGATAAGTATCGGCTCTTTATAGACTGTTTTCGTTTGGGCCTCATATTGAATGAGCTCAATTAAATGATTTTGAAAGACCACCCGCCCTGGGGTAATAGCCACTTGTTTCCCAGGGATAAAATGTTCAGAACCTGTAGGTGGTGCACCGGTTAGCTTTTCTAGCCAATCTTCGAATGCGATTTGGCCTCCTTGGATGAGATTAAGGCCCCCAGTGCGCCTGGCTTCATGGAATAAATCAGGATTAGACCAAACAAAATTGGAAGGGGATAGGGCATCAAGGGATTGACGTGCCCAGAACGAAACAATACGTTCCACCTGGTTGGGCAATCCTGGTACGTCCGTTGTGGCGCGTCGCCACCAATCCTCCATCTGCAAAAATCCTTCGGCGAATAAACGCCAAGGCATGGGCTGCCAACTGTCTTTTTTAAAACGCACGTCTTTACCATCCGCAGCACGTTCAACACAAACGATATTATTAATGCAATCCTTGGCATGAAAAAACGGATAAAAAGCAAGTTCCCACAAAACCCCAGGGGATTGGGCCAATTGCCAAAGCCAGGTGGAATAAGAAGAGCCGATGGCAGCAGGACTTATTCCTGCCGTCCATTTAGCCAAGTTGGCTTGCACTAATCGAGTGAAAAATGGAAAGAAGTTATCGGAAGTACCTCTATCAGCCTGTGCACAACACGAGAAATCTACCCCTTCTTGCAATTCTTGACTCTGAGTGAGTATCCTTTCCTTAGGACAACATTGTTTTTCTGATCTCTTCATGGCCACGACATCCCTGGCATTATGCCCTATAATCAACACGATATAATACAGCATAGCACAAGATTTAACCCATCAATTCCGTTTAAGGAGTCTCTCTTCGGAAATAGAAAGGCTAAATAGTCACCCCTTGCTGTCTCCTTGACCAAACAGCGCTCCTACTTTCCTACAAGAAACATTTTCTCATAGATTTTGGTCAATAAAGCGGGGCTTATTAACTTATCCATTTTAGGCTAAATTATTTTTGGTAACCTAATTGGTGTTATTTTTTGATAGGAATGAAATAACATAAAGCTACAGCCCTTTGGAGTTCCTTTCCTCGATAAATTGCGTCATCTGTCCTACTGTTAACGGTTTACTGCTGTAATAACCTTGCACTTCGAAACAGTGACTTGACCGTAAAAAATTGAGTTGTTCTTCTGTTTCGACACCACCCACCACCACATTCAATCCTAATTCTTGCGACAAAGCAATCGTCGATTTGATAATTAAATTATCATTTTCTCTGAGATGAGCATCTTCAATTAAGGTTTGTTTCAGTTTGATGGATTGGACTGGTGAATTTTTTAAGTGAGATAAAAAAGAATAGCCTGAGCCAAAATTATCAAAAGCAAGCTTTACCCCCATATTGCGAAGCGTACTTAATGTATCTTCAATCTTTCCCAAAAAATTGACTGCCGTTGCTTCCGTAATTTCAAGCTCTAACCAATCCGATGGCATTTGATATTCTTGTAAAATGTGCTTCACAGAAGAAATAAACCCTTTGTGTTGAAATTGATGAAGCGAAATATTAATCGCCAGGGTGCAGTTGAAAGGAGCGTAACTCTTTTTCCAATCCACATACTGCCTACACGCGGTTCGTAAGACCCATTCACCAATTGGAATAATCAAGTTAAAATGCTCTGCAACGGAAATGAATTCATCAGGAAAAACAACACCTCGCTTGGGATGTTGCCAACGCAATAAGACCTCCATCCCAACCATAGAATTCGTTTTTAAGTCAACCCGAGGCTGATAAACGAGAAAAAACTCTTGTCGCTCCAAAGCAAGATGCAACTCGGTCCCTATTCCCAAGCGTTTTGAATATTGTTTTCTAAGAGACGGTGTAAAGATTTGGCAATTATTTCGACCACATTCTTTGGCGTTGTATAAAGCAATATCGGCATTCTTACGAAGGGTTACTGCCTCCTCACCGGCATCAGGAAAGTAAGCAATTCCTATACTTAGTCCAATCATGACGGTATGACCTTTAATAAGGAATGGTTGACCCATCTTTTGAATCATAGTATTGGCCACTAATTTTGCCTGTTGTGGATTATTAATTTCTGTCAAAATAACAGCAAACTCATCTCCTCCTAATCGAGCCACACAATCTTCTTCGCGAAGACTTGAGCAAAGACGCTTCGCTACTTCACGCAATAGACCATCACCGACATCATGACCAAAGCGATCATTCACATTTTTAAAAAAATCCAAATCGATGCTTAACAGAGCCAGATGACGACCGTATCTTTTTGACCTGGCAATCTCACGTTTTAAATCCAGTTCAAACTGCAATCGATTGGGTAATCGGCTTAATACATCAAAATGGGCTAATTTCGATAATTTCTTTTGTACGCTTTCTAAATCTTTTAGCGTTTTTAGCAGTTCAGCATTCTTTTTTTCCAAATCCTGGTTCAGTAAATGAAGTTCCCTTGTCTTATTTTCCAACAATAATTCGGCTTCCTCGCGTGCTTTTCTTTCGCGATAATAAGAGCGCTCAAATATTGCTTTGTTCTCATTACTCAAAGGTAATCTCCAAACGACAATGATCATCTTTTTTTAACATGCAGTGAGTCTGCTTAATGGTAATTCTCTTTTTAAAATGTTGAGCGGCTCCTTGGATGAGACCTATTGCAAAATGGCAGAGCCTTCTATGTGATCGATATAACATAACCAATTGTTTTGCAGCAGGCTCTTCATAGCTAATGGTAGGTAATGTTTCATCTGGGTATAACTTTTCTACTTCCACATGAATTGTTCCATCAATGCTTTTTAAAAATTCTTTTAATGTCATGTCCTTTTTTAAAAAAATTGCGTACTTACTCGATAAGATAGGAAACATGTATTCACCAAAGGCCTCTAAAAAAACAGAAGCGTGCTGATTGGTCCTCTTCGCAATGGCCTGAATCAATTGCTGAAGTTCTGTATCCGAGTAAGTGCCGCCTGCTGTATAACTTCCACCACTTGGAAGGTCTAGTGAGGATACGAGTTGGTCCCAGGTTTCTATGCCAAATTGTTCTATAATCATGTTATTTAAGGAGGTAAAAACGATACCTTTCATCTATGGTCTCCAGCATAAAACAAATCTTTAAATCCCTTTTAATTAAGTAGCACGTCATTTCTCAATACTAAAATTGGTTTACCTACAGATGAATTCCTCATGAGTCCGCTCAATTTAACTAAAGAACTCTAACCTACTTTAATTCCTGATAACTATCCAGTGAGTCAGGTATTATTTTCTTCTCCTAATCGTATCAATATAGTTCAAATAACGATTATTTACCGTGTTAAAAATTAACAATGTTAAAAATAACAAAATAGGATTTTATTACCATTTCCTAAACAAAACTCAAAAATGATAGACATACCGTGTGGCTATATATGAAGCATAGCACATATGCTTTTTGAATGAAAAAACAAACCGACTTAATTGTACTAGGCAAGCAAATTCGCAAAATCAGAAAAGAGAAAGGTTTTTCTCAAGAGGGTTTTGCCAATTTCATCGAAATGAATCGGGGTTACTACGGGACTGTGGAACGTGGCGAAGCCAATATAACCATTTTAAATCTTCTAAAAATTCTTAAAG
>NZ_CDRUHA020000062.1:0-96300 GCF_977063405.2 Legionella stuttgartensis | reverse complement strand
TCATGGACTTGTCTTTATCAAAGTTAAGAAGCACATCAAATTCACTGATGTTGGGTGGTAGCGCATCTTCATCAAGCTCACTGCGCCCTGCCCGCTGCGCAATGGAAATCACTTGCGGATAGCGAAGCAATGCTTTTTGTACTTGTTGACCTAAACGCATGGATTCATTAAGGGAGGTTCCCGGCAAGGTACTCATCACGACAATAAAGTTGCCTTCATGAAACTCCGGTAAAAAAGACGTGCCAAAAAAAGGAAGTAACGCCAGTGCAAAGACAAAAGCCGATAATGCAAACGCAAGAACCATTTTGCAGTGGGCAATAGACCATTGGAGTGCTGTTAAAAAATGCTTTTTAAGCCACAAGACAAAGCGAGTTTCGGACTCCGCCTGATGGTTACCTTCCTTTTCTACGGCATAATGCCGTTCCTTATTCGATAAAGCGTGCAGACTCACTTCAACATCTTGCTGTTTTTCTTGACCACACACCAGTAACCAGTAACACAAAGCAGGAACCATAGTGATGGAGACCACGAGAGAGCCCAATACCGAGGCAATGTAGGCAATGGCTAAGGGGCTAAAAATATGCTCAGCAATCCCCGATAAAAAGAAGATGGGTAAAAAAACCAAACTAATGATAATCGTGGCATAAACCACTGAACTTCGAATTTCAAGCACCGCATCAAAAACTACTTGTATGGTGGGTAAAGGATGGGCTTCCTGACGATTAATCCGTAAACGGTGCACCACGTTTTCCACCGTAATGATGCCGTCATCGACTACTTCTCCAATGGCAATGGCCATACCACCTAAGGTCATGGAATTGATGCCAATACCAAAATAATGAAGCACTAGAATACCCACTACGAACGAAACGGGCATCGAAAGGAACGTAATAAACGAAGCGCGCCAATTCATCAAAAAAACAAAAAGAACCGCAATAACAATCACAGCCCCTTCAAGCAAAGCCCGAGTTAAATTGTGAATGGCAGATTCAATAAAGCTGGTTTGGCGAAACACATTAGTCATTAAGGTCACATCGTGAGGCAAGGACTTTTTAATTTCCGCAAGTGCTTTTTCGACTTTCTCTGTGGTCGTGACCGTATCAGCCCCATAGGCTTTAGAAATTGTCCCAATCACCGCATTTTGGGTATTATAAGCTCCATCACCTCGCTTAATTTCTCCACCAAAAGCAACATTTGCCACATTATTCATGGTAATAGGTACCCCATTACGAACCACAATCAATGTTTTTTTGATGTCTTTAAGCGTCTTAATCCGCCCAAGGGTACTCACTACGAATTCGGTTCCTGCCTGGTGAACAAAGGCACCGGGTACGTTTTGATTCGCCGATGTCAGCGCTTGTCGCACGTCTTCCACCGAGATTCGATAAGCGAGCATACGCTCAGGAATGAGGCGCACCTGGTATTGCTTGACCTCACCACCCAGGGAAACTACAGAAGCTACGCCACCTAATGCTAGAATCCTGGGACGAATCGTCCAATCCGAAATAGTGCGCAAGGTTTCAGGACTTTCGGTGCGGCTCACCAACGCATATTTGACCAACCACCCCACGGCAGACGTAACCGGTAACATGATGGGTGACTCAACGCCAGGAGGGAGGCGATTGACTACTTGTTGAATGCGTTCATTAACTAACTGGCGATTACGATAAATGTCAGTTTGGTCGTCAAACACCACCGTGATGGTGGACAGTCCCACAGACGTTTTAGAGCGCACACTAACCACCCCTGGCGTGCCATTAATCGCACTTTCCAAAGGATAAGTAATTAAAGTTTCTACATCTTGCGTGGCCATGCCAGGCGCTTGCGTTTGCACCACCACTTGCGGTGGGGCAAATTCGGGAAACACATCTACTGGCATTTGTTTTAAAGTATAACCACCCAGCAAACAAAGAATAATCGTTAAGGCCAAAATCAAGGGGCGATTATGTAACGACCAGGCAATTAAGTGCGTAAACATTTAGTGAGGCTCCTCTTGGCCTGAATGAGGCTTACTACCCCCACTCAACCACAAAGTATAAAGCTCACGATGTCCTTGCGTCACAACAAGGTCGCCAGGAACTAGCCCGTCTTTAATTTCTGAATACTCATCATCCACGGCACCCATTTGAACAACGACGCGATCATAAATATCCTTATTTTGCACAAAAACAAACGACTCGTTATCTGCCTGCAACACGGCCGCATTGGGTACGGCAAGTGCTGCTTCATTACGCGCTAAAATGACGTTGGCGCGTACAAACATTCCGGGCTTTAGGAGTTTCTCTTCATTATCCAAGGTGATGCGCACATTCACGGTACGGGTTAAGGAGTCAAGATTGGGTTCAATTAAAGTCACTTGGCCTGGAAAAGTTCGCTTGGGGTAACTTAGGGCATGAACATTCACTTCTTGCCCTACCTTAATCTTATCTAAATCTTCTTCATACACTTGAGCGATGACTAACAGTTTGTCGCGATTGCTGATGTGAAAAAGAACGGTGTTCGGTTCAACGGCTTGACCTAAGTTAATGTTCCTGGCATCAATGATGCCCGCAATGGGTGCCGTGACCGCAACACTTGGTGGAGGATTACCCACTAATCTTGATTGCACTGTGGCTAAGCGTTGTCCTGCCTTGACATTATCTCCTAAATTCACATCAATGGCCGTCACACTTCCGCTAATCCGAATGCTAACATCCGCTTGCGCATCAGGTAACAATTGAATTTGGCCATTTAAACCAAGCATTTGCGCCATAGGACGATTGGTTGCTTCCACTACCTTGATGTCAAGCATCTTGGTTTGCTGGGGTGTTAAATGAACTGGGCCTTTAGCTCCTCCCTCACTCACTTCAATTTCTTCTCCATGGGCAAAGCACCCTTGAATAGGAAAGAGTAGACTAAGAAACAGACTAATTAATGCCATCCTTCTCATGCGCTGTTGCCATCTCATTTACTATCCCCATTCCTTTGATACGCTAAATAAGGGCAAAACCCATTGGTTTTACCAGGACCAATAGCTGTACATAAAGCCACATACACTTGCAAATACTTTTCTAACGTGTTGAGATAAGTCGTTTGTAAATCATTTTGTTGTTTTTGTACTTGCAGCACATTCAAAAAAGAAATTTGTCCATTCTCATAAGAGTCACGAGCCAGTGTGACATTCTCAACCGCTAATTTCAGAGAAACCTGTTGCGTTTCCCTAAGACTCATTTGCAGCGCTTTTAATTGCCCATAGTTACTGGTTACTTCCGTCTCAATACTTAAATTCAAAGCACGCAAAGCCATTATTGCCTGAGTCCCTGTGTGACTTGCTTCTAAAATTCGCCCCTGATTACGATTAAACAGAGGAAGAGGCACGGAAAGAGTCACACCCAAAGTCCTATCGGCAGGTTGAGGTGGGCCCTCTTCGACCACAATTTTATCTTGTTGTACCCCAAGCCCTACCGTCCAATCAGCAAAACGCTCGGCTTTGGCCAAACGGCGATCGGCATTGGCGCGTTCAATCGATAATGCGATGGATTGACGGTCTGGACGATTTTTAAGCGCTAAGGCTTTTAAGCGGGGTAATTTAAGGAGCGTTCTCTCAGCGATAAAATCCATCTTAAGGGATAAGGGTGAATTGGCTTCTCGCCCCATCAATTGATTCAGTAGCGCATATTGGCTAATACGAAGACTATGCAACAGGTGCTTTTCTTGCCCGATACGCAGATACTCAATGCGTGCCGCATTCTCATCCAGCTTTGAAATTTCAGCCGCGTGATAACGGTTATGAATCACATCAACAAGCTCTTGGTTTATCCGTAATAAGTAATTCACCTGTTGCGTGCGACGCTCAGTAATCATCGCGGCATAAAATGCATTTGCTACTTTGGCGCTTAATTGGCGCTCTGCTTCCCTGATTTCTGCCATGGCTTTCAATACATCTAAACGCGCCACTGTCTTTTGCTTTGCAATACGCCCAGAAATAGGGAATGCTTGATTAAACCCAGCACTTCGTGAATATTCCCCTTCATCATTAAATAAGCGATCGTCGTTGTTGGAGAGGTTGAGGCTTGGATTGGGCCAAAGGCCAGCTTGTAGCAAACGGGCCTTGGCAATAGCCACATTATAACGAGCGGCTTTTAAATCCTTGTTGTTTGCAAAAGCCATTTGAGTTATTTCCTGAAGAGTCCATGCCTTCCCCGCTGTTGCCAAAGAGGCATACAGCAACAGAAGAACGACCCTATAAGAAAACCGCCAAGCACGATGATATTCCATAAACAATGGCTCAAAGAGGTCTATCTATTGTTTTATCTTGCATCGGTAGGCTCGACCTACCATCCAATGGTCTGCCACGAAATCATTTTTGGGATTGCCTTCATAAGTTTGCTGATGTTGACTCACCAAAACCGTATTAGCACCTAATAACGCCGCTTCATTTCTTAGGATATTTCGTTCGTCCTTGATCAAATGCTCGTGTGATTGATAGGATTGGCTCATGCCATTGCGATCGTAGGCTCTGACTTCCCCTAAAAAAGTACAGCCTTTTGAGAGCTGACCTGACTGGAGAATGGTTACTTTTTCTCCTTCAGGGGTTAACTTGGCATTATAGGAACAACCCACCAGAAAGGCGGGAATTATCACCAGGAGGGTGCGTTTCATCAGATAATGAGTCATAAATTAATCCCTTCTTTTTATTATTTTTATTTTCTAGTATCTCCCACCCAATGCCATTAAACAATGGGTTGTAAAATAATAGATGATGTCGTACCTGCTTCTGCAGTAAGATGACTGTTTTATGCATTCTCTTTTTCTAGTCAGCGATTGGATGGATACTCGTGTCGATGAGATGGTTTGTTGTTGCAAGCATTGGACTATAGACACAAACCGAGCCATTGATTTTTCTTTGTTTTGCCGCGTAGCACGCCAAATCCGCTTCTTTGATGACGGTATTCACTGAGGCCGAGTGAGGATTCATCTGAGTGATGCCAATAGAGCAACCTAGATTAAGCTCCGATAAAATACCTTCTTTGAACGATTGTCTCGTCACAGTGATAAGATTTTCAGCAATCTTTTTCGCCTCATCGATAGAGATGTTTTCCATCACGGCAATAAACTCATCCCCACCATAACGAGCCACGATATCATCCTTTCGCAATCGCTGCGTTAGGAGTTGCCCAAATGTTTGTAACGTGTTATCTCCCGCATCATGACCATAACGGTCATTGACCGTCTTAAATTTATCCATATCAATAAAAAGAACGATAACCCATCCTCCATGCATCTTAATTTGTTGGAGCCTTGTGTTCAAAACCTCAAAAAGGGTCTCTCTGTTATGACAGCCAGTTAGCGAATCATACTGAGCATGCTGCCTTAATAGTTCGTAGCGACTTTTAA
Source organism: Legionella stuttgartensis (assembly GCF_977063405.2). Lineage (NCBI taxonomy): Bacteria > Pseudomonadati > Pseudomonadota > Gammaproteobacteria > Legionellales > Legionellaceae > Legionella > Legionella stuttgartensis. Next base: position 90,924 of record NZ_CDRUHA020000062.1, on the reverse strand, counting down.
AATCAGCCATTAATTCCGCTTTTTGAATGGTCTTAGTCACCAAATGACACGAAAAATAAGTATAAGTCGCTGCTAACAAAAATACACTGCCATAAAAATAATTAAGGCAATGAGGATCGACCAATAAACCATAAAAAATGCTGGCTATATAACTGAGGATAAAAATGCCAATAAAAGAAAGAGAAACAAACCTTAGTCGCCGATAGTGATTCCCTTGTTGCACTAATCCATTGATTAAATAAGCTCCTTTAGCAAGAAAGACAATACCAAACACTATCATAACAACTGGGATAACCATGATTTTGCCTTAAATACAGTCTGAACTATTTTTTTAGTATAGACTTGATTTTTCTTCAATGAAGTGATCGTGATGATTTTTGTTTAGCCAATACAATAAAGACTAATCACATCTTAAGCTCATCTGACCATCCTTTTTTCATAGTGTCACTCTCTTTAGTCTCAGCGCATTGATAATCACTGACACTGAAGAAAGCGCCATCGCCGCTGCTGCAATCATAGGACTTAAGAGCAAGCCGGTTAGGGGGTACAAAACCCCAGCAGCCAAAGGCACACCCAGTACATTATAAATAAATGCGAAGAAAAGATTTTGGCGAATGTTGCTCATGGTATTTTCTGACAAACGTCGCGCTTTGGCGATACCACGCAAATCTCCATGCAACAAGGTGACCCCAGCACTTTCGATGGCCACATCAGTGCCTGTTCCCATGGCAATACCAATATCAGCTTTGGCAAGCGCTGGGGCATCATTCACCCCATCTCCTGCCATGGCAACAATAAGACCTTTGTCTTTTAATTCACTCACGATGCGACTCTTGTCTTCAGGCATGATTTCAGCTACCACCTTTTTAATGCCGAGGGTCCCTGCCACCGCTTCTGCTGTTTTTTTGCTATCTCCGGTGAGCATGACAATTTCAATGCCACTTTGCTGAAGTTCGAGGATGGTCTCTGGAGTACTCGATTTAATAGGGTCTTCAACCACCAAGAGAGCTACTGTTTTACCATCAACCGCCATAAACATGACTGAGGCGCCTTTACCACGAAGTTCATCAGCCTTTTCAAAAAGAGGGGCATTATCGCTTCCATGCTCTTGCATTAATCTGGCGTTACCAATAGCAACATGATGGCCGTCTACCTGACCTACAACCCCTTTTCCAGTGGGCGCTTCAAACGCTTCGACTGTTCCAAGGGACAATCCTTTTTCTTTTGCAGCATGCACAATAGCATTGGCCAGCGGATGTTCACTTTGATGCTCAAGTGCCGCAGCTAATGCTAAAGCATTATCCTCCACGAAATCATCGGTCACAATGCGTGTCAATTTAGGGTGACCTTCAGTAAGCGTGCCCGTTTTATCGACCACCAGGGTATTGACCTTCTCCATTCGTTCCAACGCTTCGGCATTTTTAATCAATACCCCGCTTTGTGCTCCTTTTCCAACACCGACCATAATGGACATGGGCGTTGCTAAACCTAACGCACAAGGGCAAGCGATGATGAGTACTGACACAGCAGTTATCAAACCATAGCTAAGCGCTGGTTGCGGACCCAACAGTGCCCACACAATAAAAGACAGCACCGCAACCAAAATCACAGCGGGCACAAACCATCCTGAGACGGTATCGGCTAGTCGCTGAATCGGCGCACGGCTTCGTTGGGCATCACTCACCATCTGCACAATGCGTGCAAGCATGGTATCACTGCCCACATGCAGCGCTTTCATGACAAAGCTACCCGTCTGATTAATCGTAGCACCAATAACTTTAGCGCTGGCCTCTTTAGCAACTGGAATGGGCTCACCCGTCACCATGGATTCATCGACAAAGCTTCGGCCTTCTTGCACTTCACCATCCACTGGTATTTTTTCACCAGGCCGAACACGCAACAAATCACCAACGGCAACGTTATCCAGGGACACTTCCTCTTCACTGCCATCTTCCTTAATTCGGTGTGCACTTTCAGGGACCAATTTTAACAAGGCACGGATGGCACTACCCGTTTGTTCTCGAGCTTTTAGTTCCAGCACTTGCCCCAACAAGACAAGCGTAGTAATCACTGCTGCCGCTTCAAAATAAACAGCAACTACTCCTTCTTGACTTCGAAACGCATGGGGAAATACACCTGGCCAAAGGACAGCCACCATACTGTAAATCCACGCCACACCAATACCCATGGCAATCAAGGTAAACATATTGAGTTGGCCTGTTTTTAGAGACTGCCAACCGCGCTTGAAAAAAGGCCAACCTCCCCATAACACCACTGGCGTGGCAAGAAGCAATTGGATCCAACTGGAACCATTACCAGAAATAAAATGCTTCAAACCATGTCCACCCATCTCCAATATCACAACAGGTATAGTTAACATCAATGCAATCCAAAATCGACGTCTCATATCAAGATATTCAGGGCTCACAACCTCCGAAACCGTCACCGTTTCCGGTTCTAAAGCCATACCACAAAGAGGACAATGACCAGGGGCAGATTGGCGAATTTCTGGGTGCATGGGACACGTATAAACAATAGGCCCCTCCATTTTGGAAGAGGCTTGCTGAGTCTTGGGAGAATTATGTTCGTGAGGACAAGCATGTCCTTTACCAGAATGGGTATGTCCTTGATGGTGGTCGTGTTTCATGGTTTGCCCTACCTGTTAAGTGTGAGTATGCTTTGGCTTGATTTACCAATGCAGCGAATGGGCTTAATGCCCAGCACCGCCATGACCACCATGCCCACCCGCGCTGTGTCCTCCATAGCCGCCATCGACCTCTTGGGAGCCATGCTTCACTGCTCCATCGCAGGAACTCAAAAAGAATGGTCCTCCGATTAACCCAATAAGCACTGCAATCATTCTAAAGGCTTTCAACATGGATACTCCTTGTTAATAATCAACTCATTTACGCTTACTTTTTAAAGCGGCCAGTTTGTTTTGGACTAAAACGTCCACAGCCAAACCACTCACATCGATCGCATTGGTGACATGATGAATGGTATTACACGTGATGACTTGCACCCCTTTCATCGCAGATAATAGAGAATAAGCGTCTTCTGCAAACAGCGCATGCACACCAATACAAACGATGGACTTGCTCCCTGCTTGTTGTAAATGCTTCACCGTCTCTACCATGGTTCTGGCGGTGGAAATGATGTCATCGACGAGCACGAGTGTCGAAGATTCGAGCTCAGGAATATAGGGTACTGAAATAGTCACCTCTTTATCACCATGCCGAATCTTTTCCAAAATCGCATAAGGAAAACGACCTTTTTCTGCAATATCGGCAACCCACTGCTCACTTTCCATATCAGGACCAATAAGAATTGGCTTAGGAACATGATGTTTAATCCATGTGGCAATCATCGATGTGGCATGCAAAACAAAAGTGGGAATTGAGTAGATTTCATCTAAAGAGTGATAGCGATGCAAGTGCGGATCAATCGTCATGAGCCAATCGAATGAAGTCGATAAAATGTCCGCAAAATAACGTGAAGTAATTCCTTCTCCTTCGTGAAAACGTTTATCTTGCCGTAGGTAGGAAAGATAAGGAGCAATCAAACCGATTTTTTTAGCCCCCAACTCTTTAGCCGTTTTGGCAAAAAACAACAAAGGCAGTATTTTTTCATCCGGCTGGTTTAAACTGTCCACTACCATAATGCTGCGACTTTTAACCTCTGAATCAATTTTTAAGTACCATTCTGTATCAGGAAAACGGTGGAATGTGACCTTACCCACTTCCACTTGAAGTGTCTTTTGTAATTGTCCGGCAATTTCTGAAGAATCAAATAATGAACATAACAGAGGCTTCAAGAATTTTCTCCTAAAATAATGATGTCTTGTTTATCGCGAAGTAAATCACAGGCGTAATGGAGCTCCCCTGAAGACTCCGAATGAATTGTAAACAAAGGTTCGCCTTTTTCAACGGATTCGCCGACATGGGAATGGAGGTCAATACCCGCCGATTTCGATTTAGGCGCACCAGCAAGCTTAGCTATTTTTGCAAGCTTTCGATTGTCAATGAGGGAGACTTTTCCTGCCTTTGCAGCCACAACAGGATAAGTAAAACGTGCCTTGGTCAATTCCCTCATCCCACCCTGAGCCTCACAAATGGCCTGAAATTTCTTAAACGCTTGTCCACTATCCAATAATTGCGTCGCAATGGATTTACCTAAACCCGTTGGTACTTTCGAAGAACACTCTAACGCAGCACCTGCAAGCGTCAACGCTCGTTCACGCAAATCATTGGGCGCATCAGGCAACCCTTGTAATACTGCCAATACATCGCGAGCTTCTAACGACGGGCCAATGCCATGGCCTACCGGCTGCGTCCCATCCGTAAATAAAGTATGGACAACAAGCCCTAACTCGTTACCTACCTCCTCAAGCAATTGTTTCAGAAGGAGCGCCATAGACTGATTCCTCACTTTGGCAGTAGGTCCTACGGGGATATCAATAACCGCGTGTGTGGCCCCTGTTGCAATTTTTTTAGAAAGAATGGAAGCCACTAATTGCCCTTCACTATCTAAATCAATGGCTCGTTCCACACGGATGAGCACGTCATCAGCAGGACTTAAACTCACAGCCCCACCCCATACGATACAGCCGTTTTCTTGTTCAACCACTTGGCGCATCTTTTGGGGACTTAAGTGGACTGGAGCTAAAGTCTCCATGGTATCCGCAGTCCCCGCGGGTGATGTAATGGCACGCGATGATGTTTTTGGAATCATCAATCCAAAAGCGGCCACAATGGGAACTACAATCAGAGTTGTGCGATTTCCCGGCAATCCTCCCACGCAATGTTTATCGACGACCAGAGGTGAAGACCAGGATAAGCGATCACCACTGTCTATCATGGCTTTGGTGAGTTTCATGATTTCCGTACGGGTTAGACGTCCTGCACTACTTGCCGCTAAAAAAGCGGAGATTTGTACATCAGAAAGACGACCGCTTAACACATCATCAATGATGATCTTCATTTGTTCATAAGACAGTTCTTTGCCATAAATCTTGGTATGCACATAGCTTAAGGATTCCAAGGGTTTTGGATGGGAGACCTGAATTTCATCGCCTTCTTTGGCATGTAAAGACTCCCAGGCGTAATCCGACAAACCAGCCTCACCAGGCTGAAGTAGCTCTGAGGTCACCACATTAAGAGTGGCTATCATAGAGTGCTGACCTAAAGTCACTTGGATACGCGTCTGTACTTCGAATCCTTCCGAATGACAAACATGACAATCCTCGCGCATGTAAATAATAGCTTCGTGATAAGTTTTAATCCCTAAATGTTTTAACCGAAGCCCATGAGAGGTTTTCTTACTCACCACAATTCCTCCGTTTGCAGATAAGAAGGAATGGTGCAAGAAAAACCTAATTGCTTCTCAATCTTCTGTTTTAGCGATTGGGCGCTGTGAGGCTCCCCATGGGTGATAAAAACCTTTTTAGGCGGATTAGTCAAATGAGTTAGCCATTCTAACAATTCCAGGTAGTCGGCATGAGCCGATGTACTGCTCATGACTACGACCTTAGCTTGTATCGGAATAAAACTCCCGTGAATTTTGACTTGCTTCTCCCCATTCACAATTCGAGCACCACGAGTGCCACCTGCCTGAAAGCCAGTAAAAAGTAGAGTATTTTTAGGATTAGGCGCAAAGGCTTTTAAATGATGCAGAATGCGGCCGCCTTGCGCCATGCCGCTGGCCGCTATGATGATTTGCGGCATGTGATGACGGTCAATCTCCTTGGACTCCTCAGGTGTGTTCACATAGGTGGCAACATGGCATAGTCCACGACATTGTTCTGCAGTTAAATGGTGGTCTTCTTTATAAGCGCAGAGTAAATGAGTGGCATCAATGGCCATGGGGCTGTCTAAAAAGACAGGAAGGTCTTTGGGAATTTGCCCTTGTCGTTTCAGTTCATAAATAAAATAAAGAAGACTTTGCGCACGCCCTACTGCAAACGCAGGAATAATGACTGAGCCCCCTCGTTTAACGGTTTGATTAATCACCTGAGCCATTTGGGGTAAGGGATCTGTGGCATCATGCAATCGGTCACCATAGGTGGACTCCATCACCAGATAATCCGTTTCTTGAATGAAGGCAGGGGCTTTCATAACGGGATCATAAGGACGGCCAATGTCTCCAGTAAACACAATGGAACCCTTTTGGGTTTTTATTTTGACCATGGCCGCACCCACAATGTGACCGGCACGATGATACTCAAAACTGAAATCATGGAATAATTGATGCGGGGTATCAAAATCAATGGTTTCAAAATACTGCAATGCTGTCCGAGCTTCTTTTTCAGTATAAAGAGGAAGAGCAGGTTGGTGTTTGGAGAATCCATACTTATTGGCCAAGCGTGCTTCTTCTTCCTGCAGATGACCACTGTCGGGTAACAAAATGGAACACAGTGCTTTGGTACCCGGTGTTGTATAAATTTTGCCTTGGAATCCGTTTTTGACGAGCAAGGGAAGATAGCCTGAATGGTCAATATGCGCATGAGTGATAATCACCGCATCAATATCATGGGGATCAATTGGCAAGGGCGCCCAGTTACGTAATCGTAATTCTTTGTAGCCTTGAAAAAGACCGCAATCAATCAGGATTTTTTTAGAACCAATGGTCAAAAGATATTTAGAACCAGTAACCGTCTCAGTTGCTCCTAAAAAAGTTAATTTCATCTTGCCTCCGTTAAGTCTGCTGTTTTTTTCAAATCCACTTGCCAACGCCACATCACATAAACCACAGGAATCACAATTAAGGTCAGTAAAAGGGCAGAAAAAACCCCACCGACCATGGGTGCTGCAAGACGCTTCATCACATCAGCCCCAATGCCTGTAGCCCACATCACCGGTAATAGGCCAATGATGTTAGCAAGACCCGCCATGGCCATGGGACGAATGCGGGACACCGCACAAAGCTGTACCATTTGAATTAAATCCGGGAGGGTTTTGAGTAATCCCTTTTCTTTTTGTTCATTGTAATCGGAATCAAGGTAAGCGAGCATCACCGCACTGGTTTCAGCCGCAACACCAGCAAGTGCAATCATCCCCACCCAAACAGCAATACTCATGTTGTACCCTAATACATAAAGCAGTAAAAAGCCGCCAAATAAAGCAAAGGGAACGCCTAACATCACCATCAAGGTCTCGGTGATGGTGCGGAAGGTAAAGTAAAATAAGACAAAAATGATGGCCAAGGTCAGTGGCACAAAAATTTTAAGTCGCTCATAGACCCGTTGCATGAACTCGTACTGACCTGACCATGCCAACGTATAACCTGGTGGCAATTTCACTTTGGCGTTGACCGCTTGCTTTAACTCCTCCACATAGCCGCCAATGTCCCGGCCACTGATGTCAATGAACACATAACCTGCTAGCATGCCATTCTCATCGCGAACCATAGCAGGTCCTGAACGAAACGTTAAAGTCACCAATTGCGCGACAGGTACCTCCGCACCACTGGGTGTTTTGACTAAAATACGATTGAGCTTGTCAGGGTCGTCGCGTAATTCCCGCAAATAACGCACATTCACTGGGTAGCGCTCACGCCCTTCAATCGTGGTGGCAATGTTTTCACCACCAACGGCCGATTCAATGATGCGATTAACATCCATAATGGTTAAACCATAGCGAGCCAACTGGTCCCGATTAATTTGAAAATCAAGGAAGTAGCCTCCAGCCACCCGCTCTGCATAGACGTTACTTGTGCCCTTTACTTCTTTGGCCACCATTTCAATTTCTTTGCCAATGGCTTCAATCTTTTTAATGTCTGGGCCAAAAATTTTAATCCCTACGGCCGTTCGAATGCCTGTGGTGAGCATGTCATTACGCGCTTTAATGGGCATGGTCCAGGCATTACTCACACCTGGGAATTGCAACGCTTCATCCATCTCTTTCACCAGGCTTTCATAAGTCACTCCTTTGCGCCAAAATTCTTTAGGCTTTAACTCCACAATCACTTCCATCATATTAAATGGAGAAGGGTCGGTGGACGTTTCGGCTCTTCCCGTCTTGCCAAAAACGTGTGCCACCTCTGGAAATGCTTTTAATTTCTTATCCATTTCTTGAAGTAAAGCCGTCGCTTGAGTGACTGAAATACCTGGTAAAGTAACCGGCATATACAAAATCGTCCCTTCATAAAGAGGGGGCATGAATTCAGAGCCAATGAGTTTATAAAGAGGAATGGTGGCCATAGCCAATACAATGGCAATTCCCACCACAAATTGGCGATATCTCAAAGCAAGCCTCAACACGGGCGCGTACATGGCTTGCATCCACCGCGTAATCGGATGTTTTTGTTCAGGGATGATTCGACCACGCACCAAAAGAGGCAATAGGACAGGAATTAAGGTGATGGCGAGTAAGGCACTCATGAAAATGGCCAAGTTCTTGGTATAAGCCAAGGGCGAAAACAGCCGCCCTTCTTGAGCTTCCAAGGTAAAAACAGGCATGAAGGAGATGGCAATGACCAAAAGGGATGAAAAAATCGCAGGCCCTACTTCTTTCGCCGAATCGATTAACACCTGGGTGCGATCGCCTGGACTTCCTTTTGCTTCCCAATCCGCTAAGCGTTTATGGGCATTATCGACCATGATGATGGCCGCATCGACCATATCACCGATGGCGACAATAATGCCACCAATGGACATGATATTCAGTCCGACATGTAAGAAATAAATGGGGATAAACGAAATCAAAATCGCCAGTGGCAAGGTAATAATAGGAATGAGTGCGGAACGAAAATGACCTAAAAACACAATAATGAGTAACCCAACCACGACGAGCTCTTCAATCAAGTTCCAATTGGCGGTGGAAATCGCTTCTCTAATGAGATTACTGCGATCATACACAGTAACCATTTTTATACCTTCCGGGATGGCTGAAGCTAATTCTTTCAATTTATCCTTGATGCGACCAATTACTTGCAGCACGTCTTCCCCAAAGCGCATGATGACAATACCGCCCACGGCTTCGCCTTGGCCATTTAAATCGACCACCCCGCGGCGCATGTCCGAGCCAAGTTGTACTGTGGCGACATCACGCAGTAAAATCGGTGTGCCATTGGCATTGGTGCCCACGGCAATTTTTTCAATATCCTCAGTAGACTTAATGTATCCGCGACCACGAATCATGTACTCCACGCCCGAAAACTCAATGACTCGACCACCGGTGTCGTTATTACTCATACGAATTTTTTCAACAATCTCAGGAACCGATAGGTTGTAGGCAAGGACTTTGACTGGATCCAAATTGACTTGGTATTGCTTGACAAAACCTCCCACACTGGCTACTTCAGACACCCCAGGAACCGCTCTTAACCAATAGCGCAAATACCAATCCTGAAATGTGCGTAACTCAGCCAGGTTATGCTTGCCATTGTCATCCACCAAGGCGTATTGATAAATCCAACCCACCGGTGTCGCATCAGGGCCCAATTGAGGAGTCACTCCTTCGGGCAATTTTCCAGACAGCTGACTCATGTATTCTAAGACCCGACTTCGCGCCCAATAAATATCCGTACCATCCTCAAAAATGATGTAGACATAAGAAAAGCCAAAATCAGAAAATCCCCGCACAGCTACTACTTTTGGTGCTGACAACAATGCAGTTACAATAGGATACGTGACTTGATCTTCGATGAGATCGGGCGAACGTCCCATCCAGGTCGTATACACAATGACCTGAGTGTCTGAAATGTCAGGCAATGCGTCCATACGGGTATTCTTCAAGGCCATATAGCCCATGAAAGAAAACCCGAGCACAAAAAGCAACACAATAAAACGATTGCGTGCACAAAACTCAATAATCCGTTCAACCATAAAATCCCTTTATTCCAAGGCCAAATCACGCCTCTTTATTAGAGCTTCTTTCCTATTGTAGAGGCTCGGTAAGAAAGTCTATTGATGTTGCATACCTCCCATGGCCGCTTTCAACTGGCTCTCTGAGTCAATGAGGAAATTGGCAGACGTAATAATTTGATCGCCCTCTTTAACCCCTTTGATTATCTCAAGCAAATCCCCTGCCCTAACCCCTAAGGTCACGTCCCGCCATTCAATTTTGCCATTACCATGGTAAATAAACACCACTGCGCGCTCACCTGTGAGTAGAACAGCATTTTTAGGGACCACAAGACGTTCACCCAAAGGTACTTTGAGTTCCAGATTCACATACATGCCCGGTTTTAATTGCTCCTTCTGGTTGTCCACTTCAAAGCGAACCTTGGCTGTACGTGTTTTCATGTCAATCGTAGGGTAGATAAAATCAAGCTTGGCCTTAAATAATTCATTGGGCAAGTAGGTAAGGGTCAAATCAGCCATTTGACCAAGACGAATATAAGGAAGCTCATATTCGTAAATGTCCCCTAAAACCCACAAGCGTGATAAATCAGCAATGGTATAGAGTTCATCTCCTGGCTCAATGCGCATGCCCACCAGCGCCATTTTTTTAAGCACCGTACCTTGGATGGGGGAATGAATCGTCATCGTCCGAGTGATTTTGCCCGTACGTCTTAATTGCTCAATGTCTTTTTCGGAAATCCCCCACAGCAACAACCTTTGGTGGGCTGCTTGAAAAGCAGACTGCGCACCACGAGCCGCACTCGATGTCGTATTTTTGCTTAATATTTTTTGGGCATTAAGGGCGAGCAAATATTCTTGCTGGGTGGCGACCAATTCAGGACTGTAAACGGTGAAAAGAGCTTGGTCTGCTTTGACTTTTTCTCCAGTAAAATTAATGAATAAGTTCTCAATCCACCCATCAAAGCGCACATGAATATGGGCAACACGCCGCTCATCGGCTTCAACACGCCCCACGGTACGGATTATTTTTTCAACCACTTGGCGACGCACCGGCTCTGACGTAATGCCAATGGCTTGTAAACGAGCCGGATCAATCACAATCTCATTTCCTTGAGTGGACTGTTTCATGTCCATCTTGTCATGATTATCCATGGCCTGTTGCGCCTGAGTTACCTGCAACAACGAAAGTAAACTCAAGATAACCACACCCTTGATTATCATCTTAAAATTCATAAGAACGTCCCTGTGCTTTCTTCGATTTGTGCTATCGCTTTTTCATGTTCAGCGAGTTCACCGTGCCATTCCAATTCATTTTCTTGCAGCGTCAATAAATTATTCAGCATCGTTAAGAAATCCACTTTGCCCACGCCGTAGGTGGCTTGCGATGAAGTAAATGTTAAGCTGGCTTGTGGAATGATGGTATGTTGAATCAGATGAATGAGTTTTGCAGAGCGCTCTGCCAACAAATAAGCATTTTTCACTTGAAAAGAAAGCATACGATAGGTGGTCTGCAAATCCTCAATATCCGCATTATACCGCGCAAGTGATTCGCGCACGGCATGATTTTGCTTTTGCATGAAATAAAGAGGCACGGTTGCTTTTAACAAGACTTGATAGCCTTTGGTGTGCATTCCCGTATCATGAAGTCGTCCCCCTTCGATTTCCACATCCGGGAAATACTCCATTTTACTTAAGCGGATGGCTTGCCGTCCTTTTTGAACAGCACGTTGCTGCATGATTAATTGCGGCGCTCGGCTCTTAACGAGCGTATAAAAATACTCTAAATTATGACACATTGGCGTTACAGGGAGCACTGCTGGTGTATGGATTGTAATTTCTAAAGAACGATTTAAAAGGCGATTGATACCCGCCTGCAGGGATCCCCGTTGTTGCTTTAAGATGACTAAACGCATCAGCAGACGAGAAATCTCAGTTTGGGCACGATAAATATCTTGTTGTGGTGTTTTCCCCACACTGTAATTGGCTTCGGAACTCTTTTCCATTTCATGAAGAAGCTCTTGGTTTCTTTGTACGATTTCAATGGATTTATTGACAAAATAAAGGTCGTAATAAAGCCGTTTTAATTCAGCAATAACGGCGAAACTAGTGGCTTGATATTCTGCTTCCGCTCTTTTGGCCTCTAGCGTTGCTATCCTTCCTCGCACAATGAGTTTACCAGGAAAAGGAATTTCTTGTTGGCCACCCAACATTTGCTCTCGCCTTGGATCCACATCCATAGGGATATTCTCAGACATGTTGATGTACCCTGCATTCAACTTGGGATCAGGTAACGCACGCGCTTGTGGAATCACATGGATTGCTGCCAGCAGTCGGTCGCGTGCCGCACGAATTTGAGGATTGTTTTGCGTGGCCTCATTGATTAGCTGCGATAAAGCAGGCGGTATCTTGGCATAAGATACTGGTCCTGTAAAACATGAAAAACCTAAGAGAATAGTCCAAATCATTTTTTTAACACTAAAATGCTTCATTTGGTGCCTTCCTTAGCCGCTTCTGAGCTTCTATCACTAACAAAGGCACCATGCCTAATAGAATCCAAACAACGCACTGAGTGAGTGAGACCGGTTCAATGCCAAATAATTCGCGCAGCGCCGGGATATGATGAATCAAGACCTGCAGGGAAAAACTGATGCTCACAATAAAAAAGAGTCTTAAATTGGAAAACAATCCTACTTGCCAGATGTTCTTCGTGTCGCTTCGTGCTCCAAAGGCCCGTAAAAGTTCGGCGGTTACTAAGACAGAAAACGCCGCATCCTGGGCTTGGACTAAATCCTTATCGATTAAATATTCATAAGCAAACACACCAAGAGTGACTAAAGCCGTTAAACAACCCACAAAGGTTACTCGTTTGAAAAACGCCATATCCATCATGGATTTTTGCGTGGCTCTGGGGGGACGATTCAAAATCCCTGGCTCTGACATATCGGTAGCTAAGCCAATGGCCGGTAAACCATCGGTTACTAAGTTAATCCATAATAATTGGATAGGAAGCAACGGCAATGGCCAACCAATTAAAAGGGCTACAAACACAACCAGTAACTCCCCACTATTGCCTGCTAATAAAAAGCCAAGTGTTTTGGCAATGTTATCGTAAATAGTCCGGCCTTCTTCAATGCCCGCCACAATCGAGGTGAAATTATTGTCCATGACAATGATGTCAGAGGCTTCCTTGGTAACTGCAGTGCCTGTTTTTCCCATCGCAATCCCCACAGATGCTTCTTTTAAAGCAGGTGCATCATTCACCCCATCGCCTGTCATCGCCACCACCATTTGTTGTTTTTTCCAGGCCCGTACGATTTTTAATTTATGCTCCGCAGTCACACGAGCATAAACAGCAATGTCTTTGACGCAATGGTTAAACTCCTCCTCTGACATGTTTTCAAGTTCGTTGCCAGTGAGCAATCGATCCCCTGCCTCCAAAATGCCAAGCTCTTTGGCAATGGCTTTTGCTGTATCAGGATGGTCTCCTGTAATCATCACTGGTTTAATGCCAGCCTTTTTACAGCGACTGATGGATTCCTTGCTACTCGCATGAGGGGGGTCCTGAAGACCAATAAGACCTAAGAAAACCAGGTTATTTTCAATCTCTTCCTCTTCTTTTTCTAAAGCTATAGGCTCTATTTGACGCTCAGCAAAAGCTAACAGTCTTAATGCTTCGCTGGCCATGAGTTCGCAGGATTGTTTCATGCGCGCTTTATCATTAGGTGTTAATTTTTTAATGCCTGTTTTGGTCAAAATATAGGTGCAGCGCTCCAAAATGAGTTCGGGTGCTCCCTTAACAAAAGCGATGTTTTGATGGTCTTGTCGACACACAACCGTCATGCGTTTGCGTTCGGAACTAAAGGGTAACTCTTTGATGCGAGGATAAGAGGATCGCAGTTCCCCTTGCCAAACGCCTCCTTTGGCTGCAGCAACCAAAAGAGCCACTTCAGTTGGGTCTCCCACGGTTGTCGTCTGTCCATTTTGCTCGCTAAATTCTGCGTTATTACAAACTGTCATTGCTCGTAAGGTAGCTTGCAACAACGTGTCATCAGACACATTAATTTCCTGGCCTTGTAGTGAAAATCCCCCTGTCAGGTTATAACCCTCTCCCTGAATGCTATAAACATCACTTGCTGTCACAAGCTTACGCGCCGTCATTTCCCCTACCGTCAACGTTCCTGTTTTATCGGTGCAAATGACTTGTAAACAGCCGAGTGTTTCAACCGCCGATAATCGCCTTACCAGTACGGCACGCCGTACCATACGCTGCACGCCAAGCGCTAAAGCCACTGTGACTACAGCAGGTAATCCTTCAGGAATTGCAGCCACTGCAAGACTGACTGAACTCATGAACAAACTGAAGATAGGGATGTTACGTAAGAGACCTAAGCCAAAAATGGCAATGATAATGAAAAAGCAAAGCCACAATAGACGAGAACCCACTTGATTGAGTTTTTTCTGCAAAGGCGTTTCATCACGAGACGCTTCACCCAGCATTTTGGCAATGTGCCCCATTTCCGTTTGCATACCAGTCGCCACGACAAGCGCGCGACCTGTGCCATCGGCTATAGAGGTGCCCATAAACACCATGTTTTTACGATCGGCTAGAGGCGTTTCTTTAGCACAAATCTCTAGGTTTTTAGCGACTGGTATCGATTCTCCGGTGAGTGGTGCTTCATTGACTTTAAGCGCTGATAATTCAAAAAGGCGAGCATCGGAAGCGATTAAATCACCGCTTTCAAATAGAAGAATATCTCCTGGTACGATATCAGAAGCAGCTATCACCCTCACGCGGCCATCTCGCAACACGGTGGCTTTAGGAGCGGCCATTTGTTGAAGAGCAAGCATGGCGCGATCGGCACGATATTCTAAAACAAATCCAATGATGGCATTTAAAATGACAATGGCCAAAATGGCAATGGCATCGGCTTTTTCATCCAACAAAAAAGACACAACAACAGCACCTAAAAGCACCCAGGTGACCACACTTGCAAATTGTTGCAAAAAAATGAGGAAAGGAGACGTTTTTTTCTGTTGACTCAGCAGGTTGAGTCCCACTTCTTTTAACCGCTGTTGTGCTTCTTTCTCAGATAGTCCTAAAGATAAGTCAGTTTCAAACAACAATGCCATATCTGCAGGTGATTTTTCGTGCCACTGTTCTGCCATAACAGCCATCCTTTGCATTCGCCATCCATTATGATGTGGTGCGCATCATTTTATCCCAATTTTTAGTGCCCAAATAGTTCTTATTTAATAGAGTGAGCGCTCATGTTAACCTTTAGGATTGAGTAAAAGATTTTAGTGTTAGCGACCACCACCGCCACCATGACCAACATGGCCTTGAGCGACATGTTCTTCCAGACTCTTAGTATTCTTACTGCTCGTGCCACTGCTCATGCATGCAGTAAGAATAAAACAACACGCCAAAACCATCCAATGACTTTGTTTCATGATGATTTCTATCCTTGATTTTAAAGGGAAATAATTACAATATAGACTCTTTGGTATGGATAAGTCAAAACAAAGTGTTCTCTGCTTTGACAGACAGTTAGCTAAGAATAACCTTTGAGAAACCCAATTAAAATGTCTTGATGTGTCCTCAAAAAAACCTAAAAAGATTTAGCGTGCAAAAGAAAATTTTGTCCCTTTGTTTTGAATTAATTGAATGATAGTTGAATTGTTTTTAGCTCACTTTTTTCGTATCCTAAACCGATTCAAAATTTGAGCTGGTTTTTTGAAATATTAAACTATTAATTGACACATATCACATCAATTTCGTCATCCCAATCAATTACATCGATGACGCTCCTAATAAACATTTAAGATACCTCTACTTATATTTAATGCCTGTCTTAAAAGGACAATCATGATATCATTCTATATGCTGATCAAAATAAATAGCTTACAGAATAGGACTATAAGAAATTATTTTATAACCAATTGGTTTTCTTGGAGACAAAAATATTGTGAAGAAATTTGCCATCACCCTAATGAGCTTGATATTCATTAACTTATATCATCCCACTGCTTTCTCGGAAAAGCCTAATCAGCGCATGATGAACAATCAAGCAACACATTCTTTGAAATCAAAAAATACCTTGCAATTATCTATTCAAGAGATAATGGATAAAAAGGACAAGAAACTGGTGTTCATCAAATTAATTGACACAAAAAACAATAAACCAATCACCTTAAACGATCTTATTGAAGCACATACACAAAAGATTCATTTGTTGATTATCGATGATAGCCTCCTTGACTATAGTCATGTCCATCCAGTCGAAACAACGATACCAGGCATCTATCAATTTGAATGGCAGCCTACGCTTAAGAGTGCCTCCTATCGAGCATGGGCTGATCTTATACCGACTAATACAAAAACCCAAGAATATGTAGTTGCCGATTTACCTTTCCCAAAGACAAAAAAGAAATTGGAAAATCCTATTCATCGACAACCATTATTTGAAAGTAGTGTTGATGGCTACCATTTTAAATTGTCTTTTGATAAAACACCATTGCACGTCGGTCAAGCAGTCATGGGCAAAATTGACATCACCGATGCAAAGGAAAACCCAGTTCATACCTTAGAGCCCATTATGGGTGCTTATGCCCACATCGTTGGTTTTAATGAGGACTTTAAAACAGTAACTCATGTTCATCCAATGGGCAAGGAGCCTACAAATAATACGGAACGAGGAGGACCTGAATTGCTATTTCATATAAAACCTAACAAAGTAGGATTTATTAAAATGTTCGCCCAAGTGCAAATCGATGGGAAAACACTGTTTGTTCCGTTTGGAGTTACAGTAAATTCATAAAAATCTTGCTGGAAAATCCCCAGAATAATGATATCCACCAATTGAAGAGTTAAGGCGATTAAAGGTGGCATTGCAGCACTTACTGCATCCGTGTAAACAGCATCGACCGAATAACCTCTGCCCTTCTTTTCACCACATTGGAGCCTAAGGAGAATCATCATGACTAATTCACATGGAACTATGATTATCTTAGGCGGTGCAATAATAATCAGCACAAGAAAATAATTACTTTTTCTCCAGTCTTTGGTATCTTTAATCACATTGTCTTTGCAAGCAGAAGACGTTGAACTGATTTAATCAGTGGTTTAATTTTTCTCATGGCCTTTTGCGGTAAGAGAGCAAATCCCTCGCTCAGGATTAGGCTCAACCTCTCGCCCAAGAATGGCACTTAATTCCTCAGCTCCTCCAACGTATTGACTATCAAGCCATATTTGAGGAACAGTTATCGGTGTTTTTGCACCAACAATGGGCTTAACCCGTGCCAGCATCTCATACAAATCCCTTGGATTTTTTACCACATCGTGAAATTCATAAGAAAGTTTGGCTTCTTCGAAATACTGTTTGGCATGCTGGCAGTGGATGCAATGGGGTTTACCAAAAATATGATTCCCCGTTAATGTGGTTTGTTTTGCATGGGCCTCAATCACCGCTTGAGTTAACACCCCACGATTCAGAGCATGGCCTTGGCTAATCACTTTACCCTCAACCAGTACAATAGGGGCATGCCACGCCCCTTTCAATAACGGCTTCCACCACTCATTAAGCCAGGCATGAATGTCCAATTCGACAGGAATGTCTTTTAAATCCGTTGCAATCGCATCCAAGATAATATCCTTGGTGAGCGAACATTCACCACAAGGGACTTTGATTTTGAAAGCCCCATATTGTCCTTCCCAACGATACAGTGTGATTTTGACTGACATATTAGAATGGCCTTTTCTTGTTCCCAATTAATGCTCAAAAATACCCATTAACACGATCACCATCATATCAATATAGAGGAACCTCCTTTTAATTCAATCTACTTTCTACCTATTGAATAATTTTTTTCACCTCTTTGCGATGCAGCAGATTACGAAAATAGCACCAGTCTTCCCTAACCCTCATATTTCTTTAATTGTTCTTGTTTTCTTAAATGGATTTCCTGTCTGTTAATGGATATATTTTTAGGAGCCTCAATACCCAACTTAAAGTTGCCAGGCTCAAGAGTCTTAAAGGGAGTAATAACTACCTTCTGATTGCCTTCCAGGGTAATAATTAAATCGGATTCAAAGGCTACGGTTCTTATTTCCATGTTAGTTTACTCGTTTTAGTTCAAAATAAATGCTGCAAAAAAGCATTAATTGATGGGTTTTCCCTATGCGGGCATTTTAATCTTAAAGCCAATGCCTGTTCAAACACAGTCCTCAAGAAAAATAGCTCCACTTACTACAGCGACCATCGCAACTCCATGGGTAGGGACAGACAAAAATGGAGGTTCTTTTTTTATTGCATAAAACCCATTAATGCTTGGCTTAACACCATCAAATGAATCCTGCACCTCATCGGATTGATACACATCCATTTGTTCCAGGCTGATGCCAATTAAATTATCCAAGGTCATGTTCAGCTCCCATAATAAAGAGCTTGGGATTATTTAAAACCTCCTGAATGAAAAGATCTTGTTTTTGTAAAGATGCCTTCCATTGTTCCCTGGAATATATTTTGGGATTAATTTCTCGCCCTAAACTAGCTTGAGCAGCATAAAGAGCCTCAACTGCTTCTGTAAAGTCAACCTCACCAATAATAAGCACATCAATATCACTTCCAAGGTTTTCAGTTCCTTTGGCCACCGAACAAAAAAAAAGCCACTTCAATTTTTTCAGCTAATGGAGTTAAAAAATCAAACAACACATCCACCAAACCAGACGTTTTCTTTAAAATGCTTGTAAGCTCCATATAAATAGGAAAATTTCGATTTGCTTGGTAATAAACTTGATTACCACTCTGCTCGCGCAGAAGTACTTTGGATTTAGCAAGTTTGGATAGTTCTCGATGAAGTGTACCCGCTGTGGTATTCGTTAACCGCGCAATCTCTCGGACATGATAACGCTCATCAGGATGAAGCAATAAAAGTGCCAGCACACGCCGCCGATATTCAGAAAACAATATTGAAGTATCAAACATGATTTTTATTTTGAAGCCAACTAAGCTTCAATCATAGCCTAAAAAGCTACACCATTCAATCAGATAAATAGGAAAACCAGAAAAATAAATATCAGTTATAAATCGACGCCCCACTGAAGAGCATCAACACTACAACCAATGACCTCAACGCTCTTGTGCCAAGACTTAAGGGCTCCGTCTTGGAGAAAGCATAAATGGTATTTCCCAATTACGTAATCGTATTATTGGATACGAAAGGGGATCTTGAATAGTTCTTTTCAATAATCAATAAACCCCTGCTCTTTATTACCACGGCTTCATATTAAAAGGAGATGGGTTAAAAATTTCTTGTTCCCCATCTTCAGATTTAGTATGTATCTCATTAGCTTCTTGTGTGGAGGATTGATCTTTATTAGACGGCCTGGGTTCCCTCGAAAGTGGATTTGGAGCAAAGCTTTGCTCTTTTGTTACCTCATCTCTTTCTTGTGCTTTCGGACTGGGTACGGGTACTAAATTATTTGCTAGCTGTTGGATAAATGCATCGTATAAAGCTAATGTGGGCATGGTAATGCGAAGAGAATGTATGTTTCCCTCCTCATCCTGAAGGATTTGTATGCAATCATCAGAAAGATGATTTTCTTCTTTAAATTCACTGAATTCGTTTATAATCGCTTCCATGAATTTTTTTAATTCATGTCGTTGCTTTGGAGTTAATTCATTAGGATCACATTGTAATTCAAGCTTAAGAGTCATTGATTCACGATCACTATCAACCAACAATTTCCCATCAGCAATTAATTTTTCAATTATTTCTGGGTCAAAACCAGACTCTAAATCAAGTTCTTCTGAACCAAACACTCCTACCAATTCATCTTCAGACCCAACTACTGTGCCTGATTTAGTTAGGAATTTATCTTCACCAGGACTCGCTTTTTCCTCAGATGTCTTCTTATCAGAGGTGGCACTATCACCTCCGCTACCACCCGCGCCATGTCCGGAACAAAGGCGCTTAGGTGCGATTTCTTTAAAACAAGTCGGACAGCGTACTTTTGCACCTTCCTCAGCAGCCTCTTTTTTTTCTGCTTCCTTTCTAAATTGTTGTAAAGCTAATGCTATAGAAGAGGTTTTGGGTTCATCTGCCGTTATGGATTCAAGGACAGGCTGATGCTTCTCTTTGTCTTTTTTCATGAGAATACTCCAGTGCAAGTTCATAATGGTTTCATCCGAATAAAGATTTACTTATCTGTTATTATACCGAGTTAAAAAACCCCAATTGTATATAAATTGTACATTTATTGGGTTACTCGTTTTTTTGACTTAAAACATCGAGTACATAGTCCCAAATTTTACCTGCTACATTAATTCCTTTCCCATCAGACGGATTGAGATGTAATTCAATGTAAGGGAAGCTATTATTTTCAATAATTCCAAATTGTTGCTTATGCCATGGAAGAGAAATGTCCTGACAAATAAAATCAAGACCCGTAAGCGGTATATTGAGGATTTTATGGGCTTTTTCCAATAATAGTTTGTTCTCAGGATGTATCAGATCGGTAACATCACTGATTTTTGCACCACTACTCATAGTAACTTTTTTTGCAATGAAGATTTGTTGTCCCTTGTTTATTAGCGTATTAAGAGCAACTCCCTGGGCTGACAAAATGTTTATCAAGTTGCTATTTGGAGTAATTTTATATGGATATTTACCATGACCTTCTTTCCACGTAACTTTATTTTTTTTATCAATTAACTCTTGAAGTGTAGTTACACCATCGCCAACAATGCTCTCAGGTTGTCTCCTCACACAAGCGATTAATGAATCATTAATAATTAATGACCGATAAACATCCCCAGGTATGTGTTTTTCAACCAGCACGCGAAAATCAACTTGCTTTACTATGTTTATCGCTTCTTTTAATTCATTTGGAGTTTGAATAGTACATGAAGTGTGAATACTTAGAGATTCAGATAATGGCTTAACCACAAGAGGAAATCCCAATGAAATGCCATAGTTGTAGGCTTTTTTGCTGGAAATAAAAACCCTCCCTAAGGGGCAGGGAATTTGGCTATCTAATAATTTTTTCTTGAGGATCCATTTATTATCATATTTAGTATCCTCATCAAAGCGTGTATTTTTTTGAGAAATAAGAGAGATTGGAGTCTGGATGAAATAATATTTTTTCCTATTGTAGACCAACTTAAAATACAGAGTATGCAAGTTAGATTCCTTAAAATTATACAGCTCTAGCCCTCTTTTTTGTGCTTCATCCCAAAATGCAAGGACACTGTTATTGAATTGTTTCCTATCAATGGTCTGAGTCTTGGTATATAGTTTTAGTTTTTGAAAAATATTAATGACCAACTGATTTAATAGGTTATTGAATCGTAAAAAATCATGCTCTGATAGGAGAAAGAGTTTAGATAAAAGATAGATAAATGGATTGAATATAAAATAATGGAATAAATTAAAAAATTTTCTTCGAAAATGAGAACGTTTTTCGGGATCACAGTGCTCACAATGTTTATTGTCCATATATGCTGTGGGAACAGGTTTTAATGATTTGCAAATGTCACGTGAAGATTTGATTTCTTTATGTTCATCAAAATTTTTAACATAAGCGCTCATAATTTATCCCCACAGACTCGCCCATTAGCTATCATTATATCGAGTTAAAACAGATCAATTGTATATAAAATGTACGGATGCGCCGTGTGTTTGCTTACCTACTGATATCTATGTAACACTGAACTTAAAAATCAATTCAGACTAAATTTGTTTAGAGAGTTTTCTTATTTAAAGAGGGGGGCTTAGACAGAACGAATGAAAGATAAATCAATATTGCTTGTAGAAGATAACGTTAAGTTAGCCAATTACCTCAAAGAAAGCTTACAAGAAGCAGGTTATGATGTTTCTATTGAAAAACGTGGTGATAGAGCGGTCTATCGCATCATTCGTGAGCAACCTTGCCTAGTAATCTTAGATATAATGCTTCCTGGCATGAATGGAGATCAAATATGCCATACCATTAGAGATGAGTATTTGGGGAAAATACTCATGCTAACAGCAATTAATGATATTGAAAGTGAAGTATCCTCTTTAAATTTAGGAGCAGATGACTACTTAACTAAACCTGTTGCAGACGAGGTTTTGAAAGCAAGAATAGAGGCATTGTTACGTCGACCCAATTTAGTTAATAATCAAAATCAATTTCAATTTGGCAATTTTTCTATCAATTTTAGTACTAAGAGTGTTCATCTCTTTGATGAAGAAATTTCAATAAGTACCAGTGACTTTGAAATGCTTGCTTTGTTGGTTAAGAACCATGATAGGTTGCTGAGTCGAGATAGCATTATGTATGCTCTTTCTGGGCATGAATATGATGGGGTTGATAGAGGTATCGATTTAAAAATATCACGTTTAAGAAAAGCATTGAATGATAATAATAAAAAGCCCTATCGTATAAAAACAATCCATAAAAAAGGATATATATTTGTATCAGCGGCTTGGGAATAAATACAGATCACAGCCACCGATCTTATGTAAGACTTATGAAATATAGTAAAAAATTCTTTTGCCTCGACCTTGAGATTTTTCGTCCAGTTATGAAAGCTTCACCAAATATATCGCAAATCTATAATCATTTACCATCGACAAAAGTATCATTTTACGCTTGTACATTATATATACATTTGAGCCGAGTGTTTTTGATAAAATCAACCTATTATTTTAAGTAATAGTCGAGATGAGCCATGAAAGACGCTGCAATAGAAATCTTAATATATAAACCAGATCCAGATCATCCACTGCCTGAAAATCAGAGAGGTGTGGTGATAAATCCTTACTTAAAACAACGGTTCAAGCAATTTGTTCCAATTGGCGTCTATTTAGAAGGCTCTGATTTGAAGTATTATTTTTTTGATCAGTGTGATAAATCCCCAAAAATCTATAGTAGTTTGGATGAACTCAAACGAGACTTACCGGAAGAACTAGACAATATATTTGAGAAGAACCCAAAATTATTTATTATGGGCCATGCTGGTGGTGGCGAATATGGTATGGGTAATTGCCATGGCCCAAGTGAGCAGTTATATGATAATCATTTTGATAATTTATTACATGGTTTTAAACGAGCATTGCCCGCACATCATGTTGAAGTTTATGTGACTTTAGAAGGTTGTAATACAGACAATCAACTTAATGCTGCAGCAAACTCACAGGAAAAAACATTTTTAGAAAGAGTATCAGTGAAACATCCAGAAATCACGTTTGGTGGAACTGGACCATGGAATGCGCAAGATGTACAGACCGGCTTCCGATCCCTTTCGCCGGCATCCCCTATCACATCGATGGCAGGAAATATTTGGAAGGCTGGAAACAGTGTTATTTTTCATCATGGTGAATATCAAGTTGCCGTTCGAAAATCTTTATTTGCCTCAACACAAACAGCTAAAGAATTAAAAGTGAACACCATAGAATATGCCCGTGCAATTCTAGGTAAAGACGGAGCCGATGAACTGATAGCAAAAATCGCTTTAAATCGAGATATTCTAAACATTCAAGATTTAAAGAAAATTGAGGGTTTCCCAGAATTGCGATTTAAAGGAGAAGATGTTGCAAAGTTTGTTGAACAGGAAAATCAAATATTAGGTAAAGAACAAGAAAATTATTTAACACGTGTCCGTGATATCTTAGGTCGGGCGGACCCTATAGAACAACTGACAGATAGAGATGTACTAGAACTTCTCTTAGGTTTAAAAGAACCTTCTGTATTTAAAGGTCATGAAGACTTGCTAGAGTCAATTCTAGTTAATAAAGATTTGTTAAACCTGGCAATGGTAAGTTGTGGAAAAGTCCTTATTGGTGGACCAAGTAATGATAGCGTCATTGCTTTATTATTAAAACATGGCGCTGATATTAATAGTGCTGATAAAAAAGGCATGACGGCTTTGCACTATGCGGTACAGAATTTTTATAATTATAGAAAAGAGCCGTTACATCTCATTAAAAAGTTATTAGAGTGTGGTGCTAGTCTTGAAGTGCGAAATGAAAAAGGACAGGCTCCTATCGAGACAGCGCAAGAACATAGCAAAGATGGAAGAGTAACTGCTAGTGATAAGCTTCTCGCATCTTTGAAATCTAGCAATTCGCCACCAACTCCCATAGAACTAAAACAATCTGTTAGACAAATATTTCAGATGAGTCAACACAAGGCTGATGAACTACTTTCATTACCTATTGCGAAACGTGAATATAGCAAATGCAGTGAAGGCACTCTTTATATTCCTGAAGATGTAGTGGAAAAATTGCATGGAATCTTGCAATCTGCAACGGGGAGTAATGAACTATTATCGGCGTTTGAATCAGAGCTTAGTGTGGTTATCAGCGCTCTTGAAAAAGGAATTGGAACTGGAGAAGCGATTGATGGTGAGGAAGATGAGTTTATCCCTAAACGTTTTGAAAATGCAAAACTCCAGTTAACAGCGGTTATCGACGCACTGGTTGAGATGAAACAAGAGATGGATACTTCAAAAGATGCTACAGTTGAGGACCAACTTCCAAAACTAAAATCTTAATCGTTGAGAATATATTGGAAGTACTATGGTGAATCGAGCACCTTTTAATATCGGTGATTGTGTAGCCATGACCTTTCCTCCGTGGAGATTAACAACTTTTTTAACAATAGCTAATCCTAACCCAATATGTTTATCTCCAATTCCTGCGTCCTCAGCAATTGTATATTCAGAAAAAATGTCATCCGCACCATCATCCGGCAAGCCTGGGCCATCATCGTCTACGTGAAGTAAAATATGACTATTATCCAGCGAAATGGTTAAAGAAATAGTGTGCTCTGCAAATTTCATGGCATTTGTAATCAAATTGGTAACAGCGTGTTTTAAAATATTTTCATCTATGTATGCTTTCAAAGAATTTAACTCATTAGAATGAAATGTAATTTCAAATGTTGAGGAAGAATAAGACTCTAATAATTTTCTTAACCATACTATTATATCGGTCTCAGACTGTTTTAATTTCAATTCGTTTGAATGCATTTTTGAGTAAATCAAAAAAGTGCTGACGAGCCGATTCATATCTGCAATATCTTCTTGTATGCTGTTTATCTGTTTATTGAGCAATGCATCTTCAGCGTTTTTCCTTTTGATACTATCCGTCGCCATTTGTATGGTTGACAAAGGGGTCCTAATTTCATGCGCGACAAACCGGCACAATTGTTTATGTGATTCAATCAGTTCTTTTAATTGCTCACCCATTTGGATGATATTCCTATACAGCCCATACAAAACAGAGGTAGTACCTATTTTCCGATGAAAATCAAAGTTCCCTTGACTGAAATTTTTAGTTATCTGATACACCTTTTTCATATTTCTAACAAAAAGCAATGAAAATAAGGCAATAAGACAAAGGGATATAAAAAAGAAAGTTCCTATAAAATAATACATCACATCACTGATTCTTGCCATAACTGGTAGATAGCTTAGTGGGCCAATTTTGAGTATTCCACCACTAAAACGATAATAGAGAATAACAATTTGTGACGAGTTTTTATTGGTTTCAAATACTAGACGCTTTGTTGATAAAGAATTAATTATATTACCTGGTAAGTATTTACTTTTAGTTTTATAAACATGAAGAGGGAAACCATATATTTTTTCTAAATGTAATAGTTCATTACTCCAGGTATTTTTTGATTTTGATAATAAATGTTGAACGACTTGTTTTAAAACAGGATTCATATAATTAAAAATAATTTCGCCAGGATCTGAAAAATTGTAAGCTAATGCATATGGGGTATTACCAATTTTTTTATACGCAGTATGTTCTACAATGACCTCGTTTAGAAATTGATAGGTTGTACCTGATAAAAAAATGATTTCATCATTATTTAATTGATTATTCTGCACCAGGGTGAGTTTTAGACTGTCGATTGCTATAAGATGAATAACATTATCTGTTTTCTTCTTTATTATCGCATCCCAGTTTGATTTCGGGTTATTAATTAACTCTTTTTCTAAACTAATTAAAAGCCCTTGCGAGGTCGTTTTTCCAGCATTAACAACTATCTTTGTCTCAACTGACTTTAAATATTTAAAAAATGCCAAAACAAGAATTAAAAAAATCACAAAGAACGCAGTCAAAATTTTAATATAAATATTAAATTTCATTACTAGGCACTCTAAATAAAAATAATAGATGCCTTTTCACAAGAAAGTACTCTGGATTATCTTTGATAATTTCAATATCTAATTCTGGCATAATTATCCTACGTTTTGTCTATCTTTATAACTCTTGTAATTAGCCTATTTAAGGCATCCAAATTATCGATATTCGTTATGGCCTCATCAAATAATGATAAAGTCTCTGGATCGTGTGTTTCTAAATACTTGAATGCTTTTTTGGACCTTGATAACGCAATTCTTTGAATACAAAATAATCCTCTAGAATTGTGAAGATTGACCAAATATGGCGATATTTTCCTTCTAAATCTCTAGTATACGCCCTTGCCAGCATTTTTTGATACCACACTCTACGTGCTGTAATTTCATCAGGAGGGAGGGACTCAGGCAATATTAAAAAAGCAGAGAGTTTTTTTAATAACTCTGTGCCAAAATGAGCTTTTTCAAGAACAACGATGCCATCTGACATACATAAATGTTCATCAGAAATTGAATCAAAAGCATTCTCGGGATAAACAAAAATATCATGATAAACTTGATGTGCTTCATCAAAGCGTGCAATTCGTTGCTTATCTCCTTTTTCCCTAATCCCTGCAATCATAATCACTGGTTACTGTGAAGTCTCCTCGTGCGCGCGAGCCATATAAAATAATTGTATGGCAATGATGTAAAGATATTAATTCATCAACAATGAATTGCAGAACAGCATCATTTTCTAGTGATATTTTCTTTTGTGTCATTCCCTTACCTTCTTATTTTGTAACCATAATACCAAGGACTTCCTGTGGTGGAACTGGTTTGAACCGTATGATCTACTCCTCCTGAAATCAATACCTCCAATAGCAGGTTTTAACGTTTTATTGCCCACGGTTAAAATGACTTCACCTTCAAGCAACATGAATAACTCATCCGTTTCATGCTTAAAATCCTTCCAAATTTGACCTGGGGGATCTTCCCAAAGCTCAAAACTAAAGCCACGAGAGCGCCAATTGTTCTCAATCGTTATTGCATCCTGCATTAAGGACTCCTATTTAAAAGACACTTTCAATTTTACACCAGTGAAACTGAAGAATAATAGACTATACAATTATTAACCAATGTTGGACTATACATGCAGTACTGGGGGAATACCGCTTAATTAAAAGCATCACTACAAAGGCCGTCAAAACTCTTTGCCGTCAGGGACGATTTAGCTCTAAATTAAGGATGTGGATCGATCAATCTGTTGTCATTTAAAGATAAGAAATCTACAAATTGACAGTATCGAGGTTAAACCCTAGAATTTTCCTCTGATCCAACAATTGTCTTGATATAATGCCAAAAGTAATTGCTATCGCGGGAATGGGACTCTGCGGAAATGCTATTTTTTGTCGTTTAAGTCACCTGCTTGCAACAATGAAATATTCTGACGATGACATTACTATCTTAATCTTTGAACAAAATCCACAATACTTTGCTACAGGCTTTGCTTATTCTGTTGATAGCCCAGAATTCTGGACTTTAAATAATCCAGCTGATGGTTTCAAATTTACTTCTACTACAGATAGCCTAACAGAATGGATAGATGCTAATCCAGAGTTGCTCCAAGATCATTATCCACATAGAGACAAACAATATATTCCTCGTGCTTTAGTGGGTCATTATTTACGCGCTCAATATGAAAAACATAAAACACTGGTTAAATCACTAGGGATAACAGTCAAAGAAATTTTTTTGCCAATCTCAGATATTTGTCCACTAAAAGAAGGGAATTATCAGATAGCATGCATGGATCAAAATTATATCGCTGATAGACTTTTTATAACAACTGGACATTTAACAAATCCTTTTTTTCATACTGTCGAGAATCAACCAGGTTTTCTCCGTTTTGAAAACACAACAGGAAATCCAGATGCATGGGATTTAGCAGATGATGTTTATATCATTGGTGGTCAGGCAGCATTTGTTGATGCCGCACTTTGGTTAACTATGAAAAAGCAGTACTCAGGAAAAATACACAGTGTCACGCGAAATCCTAATATATTAACAACCAAAGGCAATACAGATGGTTGTGACACTACAAAACAACAGGAATTATCAAATAGTCTGCAAAAACGCTTTCCTGACAGTTTAACCTTTTTCGAAGCAAAAACATTATTTTGGAATGCTTATCAAAATGATGCTAAAAATCCTGTTGCTCCTACCCATTCCCCTGGTGCTCTTGAGACTTTACGTTATCAAATGAATAAATTTGATCATCTGCCAGAAAACAATCCCATACTGGGTAATATTGATGAGCTACGAGCATTTATTAAAACTTTTTATTTTAGTGGTTGTTATACTCACATGTGGCAAAGCTTGAATGTTGAAGGCAAAGAACAATTTCTAAAATACTTCTATTCTCTTTTAATGGCTTATTTGACTGGTATCACACCAGTGAATGCTAGAATCATGCTCCATCTCTATGAGAAAAATAGAATTATTGAGCATCATAGCTTGGCTTCTGTAAGCTATGATGAAGTAAATCACAGGTTCCAATTATTATTTACATCAGGCGAAGTCTTGCATGCTGCAACTCTTATTGATGCAACTGGATATCGTTACAAACCAGATCCCAATAGTGTCAAGCCCATGTTATTAGACAAGTTGGCACAAACCGGATTAATAAGCACTAAGCCTTATGGTGGCATCCATTTAACGGATCATTATCAAGTGATCGATACATACGGAAAGGTACATGAAAATCTAGTTTGTATAGGGCCTGTAGCAAATTACAATCATCCTGTTCCTACACCACATTCTTCATTTATGGTTTATCGTGATGTAGATTTGGTGATGGATCAATTTGCTTCTACATTTCAGGTGACTGAACATGAGGCCATAAGTCTACCCCTGAATGTTTTCAATAAAACGCTCTAGGTTTTCTATAATTGATAATAGATTCTCATTTAACTTGCTAACTTCTTTATTGGGTAAATTACCAGCAGACAAATTCTGCATCAATATCCCCTGCTTTTCTAATTCGCGACAAGCATGTTTCGCTTTTTCAGTAAGAAAAAAATGATAGCAACGTTTGTCCTGTTCACTTCGAACACGTGTGATAAGCTGGTCTCTTTCCATCTTATCAAGTATACCTACTACGGTAGGTTGTTTCAGTCCCGCACTTTTTGTGAGTTCCATTTGCGTTTGGCCGTCCCGCTCCCACAAGCGAACCAGAAAAATAGTCTGACTATAGGTCACACCAAGTTCTTCAAGGTTGAGATTTGAAACACGTTCAAACAAGCGAGCTGCCTTTTTAATCAAGACACCAGTATGTTCATTCAAATTAAATGTCATGGATAGTTCCTTTTTGCGCTATTATATAGGCGCCTATATATATTGACAATATCGTATCCCCTTACTATCATGGCGGCACTTTTTGTGTTTATAAAGGGATTTAATGATGTTCAAAAAAGTTAGCAGCCTATTTATTGCTCTATCGATTTTCAATGGCCTCACTTATTCCTCTTCTATCAACACCACGTTAGCTGTTGTTGAAGAAAATGCCGATCGTATCAGTTTCTATAATCCCGATACAGGTGCAAGAAAAGGTAGCCTGAAACTTGCCTTCCTCCCTCATGAGATTGCTGTTACAAAAGATGGGAAAACAGCTTTTGTCAGCAATTTCGGCATTAGAGACTACGACAGTGGCTCTGGTATACCTGGTGTGTCCATTTCTGTTATCGATTTATTAAATCAAGTCGAGAAATATCGGCTATTTACTTTTGAATCACTAGAGAACAAAGACTATGCAGACATCGATAGTGCGCCTCATGGTGTTAAGTTACGACCTCCTTTTGAAAAACAACTTTTTGTGAATGTGGAAAAAGGCGGTAAGATTCTCGTCTTTGATGTTGATACCAAAACCATCGTCAAAAAAATTGCGGTCAGTCCTAATACACATAATCTGTTTTTTTCTAATGATGGAAAAACCTTGTGGTTAATGGCGGGTAAAGATGGCGTCATTCGAATCGATCCTGATTCAGGAATAATTACTGGAAACCTCACATTGCCCTCAGCTGTACGGGGTTTAAAATATACGCCAGATCATCGTTCCTTGATGGTATCAGCTGTCAATCAGATCGTCTTTATTGATCCCGATACCCTCGCCATTAAAAAACAATTCACTAATTTGAATCTAGGACCGATTCTTTACTCAGATATTACTCCTGATCAAAACTATGTATTAGCACCGGCGCCCTTTGATCACCAAGTTGCAGTGATTGATGTTCATTCAGGCCAAGTGATAAAACGATTAGTCACCGGATTAAATCCGATTAACGTTTTAATGGACCCAGAGGGTCAATATGCTTATGTATCTAATGCAACAGACAAGCATTTATCTAAAATAGATTTGCATAATTTTGAACTCATCTCTATTCCAACCCATGCTGGACCAAATGGTTTAGCATTCATCCCTGAGTTTACCCAAAGAACACACAAAAAACTGCGCATGGGAGTTGCTTTACCATTGACAGGGAAGGATGGTTCTAAAGGTCGTGAAATGCTAAGAGGATATGAATATTGGAAAAGTACTGTTATCAAAAGCGGTGGACTTTTAATTGACAATCAAGTTTATGATCCCGATATTGTTTATCTAGACACCGAATCCCAGAAAGATAAACTCAAAAGCTTGACTCAGGAATTGCTCAAGCAATATCAAATACAAATATTATTATCTACCTATGGTATTGATAATTACAATCTTGAAAAAGAAATAGCAGAAGCAAACCAAATTATCCTTACCCCAGCACCTGGAGAAGAAATACTTTGGAAACCTGATAATATTGCTCGAGGTTATGATTATTTTGTAACAACAAACCTTTATGAGAAAGGCTATGTTACACAGTACAATTTTAAACCCACCTCCTGGTCAGCAATGGCATCCGTCATCGGATTGAAATTCCAAAATGCTTCTCAAACAGCAAATACTTTAGATTATCAACAAATAACAACTTTATTAAATGAGGGAGATTTTCACCTATTTTATCCCTAAAACCTCATACAAATTGGATAGAACTGAATCGATATATTAAGGATTATTATGAAACTAAAGATCGAACATAGCTATATTGAAATATGTAAGCGATTATCTCAACTGACAACGCCCTTAATCTGTGATGCTTTACCCGGTGTGCGTCTCATGGATTCAGATATTCATTCTTTTAACACATCGCCACAAACAAGAATTGTAGGAAGAGCTTATACAGTTAACTCGGCTCAAGATTCTTTATCTACAATGCAAGCATTGGATGACTTGCCTGATTTTATGCTTGCCCTTGGTTGTTCTGATGACCGAGTTCCCATTTTATTGGTTATCGCTTCCTGCGGCACCAAGCTTGCTGTAGCAGGTGGCATGTGTGCAGATGTAGCAAAAACGAAGGGTTTTGGTGGCATTATTACTGATGGAAATTGTCGAGATGTTTCTGAAATCAGAACAACAAATATCCCTTTTCTTGCTAAGGGACAATGCGCCAAATCAGGAAGTAAAAATAAAATTGGCAGTATAAGAAAACCAATCAATTGTGGTTCTGTTGAGGTAAATCCTGGTGAGCTGATATTTGCTGACGAAGACGGCATTATTGTCATGAATAAAGAAGAAGCAGTTAATGCTATTAATAAAGCAGAAGAGATTAAGGAAAAAGAAGCGGCTGCCCTCACTCGAATTCATGAAGGTGCTCGTTTTGATGAAATTTGCAATCTAAAAGAACACATGGAAAAGCTAGAAAATAATGAGGCATCCAGTCTAAAGCTAACTGTTTAAAACTAAGGAATTAAAATTATGTTTTTCCATCCCAAGATGCTTTTTATGTTATTTATTTTATTAGTGTGTACTGAAGTACTAGCACATAATGAAGATTATGTCTTTGATCCTAATGATCCACATCACAGTCTTTATATTCCTGATGCAACGATGAGATCCCCTGCTATTTTATTATTGCATGCGAGTACCGGTATCGAAAAAGTGAATTATGATTGGGCCACCCGATTAAAAGAGCATGGATACGTAGTCTATATAATAGACAGTTTTAAACCCAGAGGTTGGGAAGATCGTCGCTCAGTAGGCTGGGAAAGAGCAACACAAGCACAACTTGATGATATCGTTCCTGCCTATGAATATCTTAAGCAGCTTCCTTCTGTTGATCCTGACCGAATAGGACTTTTGGGATTTTCTATGGGAGGTTTTGATGTATTGAAAATCATGGCGTTATCACAACAAGATCCGAAACCTTACCAAAAGCTCTCTTTTAAAGCAGCGGCTTCTTTTTATGGCGTATGTCATCGACTTGAAGAAGGAACAAAACTAAGGGCAATCACCAAACTATTTATTGGGGAACATGATGATCGTGCAACAACCCAAGATTGCATTCAGTTAGTCGACCAAAGTACTGGTAGCAATCAAAATGTTTCCATCCAAATTTATGAAAATGCATTGCATGGATTTGATAACTTTGAGTTCCCAGTTTCAAAAGAAGTTATTGACGAAAAAGGAGAACATTATCATATTGGTTTTAATGAAGCAGCAAGAGCACAAGCATTGAAAGATTTACCCGAATTTTTTGATGGCTATCTCAAGATAAACCCTGAGAATAAATAACCATTGGTGTTTTATGATTATTAATAAATCAAAAAATCTTTGCTATAAGTTTGTTTCTATCAATTATTAACAATAGTTATGCATTTATTGATGAGCAACAAAAAATGAATAAACAAATAGTTACTGAGTTTTATAATAAAGCAATTAATCAAAAAAATTTTGAAGCAGCATCAAAGTACCTGGGAACAAATTATAAACAACATAATCCTGCTGCCGCTGATGGACCTGAAGGTTTAAAAGCATTTATTCAATATTTAATTGAATATTATCCTAATTCTCATAGTGAAATTAAAAAAATTTTTACTGATGGGGACTATGTTATTCTTTATGTACATTCTATTCGTGAGCCTGGCACTCGGGGTAGAGCTATTTTTGATTTATTCAAATTAGAAGACGGGAAAATCATAGAGCATTGGGACGCAATACAAGATATTCCGGTAAAATCAGCTAATTCAAATAGTATGTTTTAATATCACAATAATGAGCCACATCAATAATTAAAAAATAAGATATGCTTGCTCAATAGAATAAAAAATTTATTATTTCATGTTAAGATGTGCAGCTTTATAAATAAATTTACCACATAGTGACCATTATGAATCCACGTTCTATTCAATTAACTCAAAATCATGGTGGGCCTCTCCATTATCTCGGAAATAGGTACCTTACTCTTCCAGATTTGACAGGGCATATGTCCCCTGATACTAGCTGGTTGAATGAGCATCTCTCTGTATTATTGGCAAATAATAATGGTCAAAAATACAAGAAAGCAATCGAACCTTTTGCAGGGTCTGCTTCCTGGAGTATGGCCGCAATGGAGATCGGTCTTGCAGAGGAATATATCATCAATGACAGCAATAAAATTCTTATTAATACACTTCAATTAATTAAAGACAAACCAGATCTAATCAAAGAGCCCTATACAGCATTAGTAGAAAAATATGATGCCTCATTATCAAAAAAAGATTTTTTCCTTGAAGTGATTGGGAATTACAACCAAATAACTGATGAAGAAAAAGCATTACTGCTCCCTTTTATCATTAATCATTCATGGGGTGGAATCCTTTTTTATGATAAGGAATTAAACATTATCTACCGTGAAGGTGAACTATTTGAAGAAAAAAAGGCTGATAGATTTCTTGAGAAAGCGAACTTGTCTTTGGAAATGTTTTTAAGTGAAATTGACCGAGTATCTATTCTACTCAATGCTAATCGGGTTACCTTCAAAAGCGGGGATTTTATGGAAGTGATTTCGATTGCGTCACCTGGTGATTTTGTGGCGCTGAATCCTCCTTATCCAGAGAATGAACATTCGACGCTTGAAAAAGCTGGGATGTATATTGAACTTTATTCGCCTGAAAAACTGCACCAGAATTTGGTGCAAATCATTCAAGATCTTGAAAGCCAAGGTATTCATTACTACATGACTTATGGATTTTATAATCCAAAATTCAGAAAATATGTCTTGGCTAATGAAAATCATCAACCAATTAATTACTTTCGTGTTCTAGGCTATAAACATTGTGCTTTTGGAATAGGCCTTGATCAGATGTATTTTACTTCCCAATTTTCAATTCCCAAAGGTATAAATATATTCAAAGCGGAGGATGTTTTGGGTGCACAAGATTTAACAGCTGAAGAGGCACTTGAACAATTTAAGCAGCTTTCAAAAAAATGTTTTGCTGTTATTTACCGAGCCTTTATTAAGCCTGGACTTGAGATGGAGTATCAAAAGGCTTGGCATCAGGTTGCTTCCTATTTTGTGCAATATCGCGGTGCCTTAGGTTCTTGCCTGCATAAAACTAACGATGGTATGTGGCTTGCTTATTCTCGTTGGCCCGATAAAGCTACTCGAGATGCTTCTTGGCCAGGCGACAATGCACCATCTAAGATGTTACCCAATGAAATTAGAAAAGCGGTTATAACCATCCAAGAGTGTATTGATCAAACACAAAAACTACCCGAAATTACTATGGAAGTGGTCAATGATTTATTGTATTCAAGCTAATTTTAGAAGATATAACTCATGAATCAATCGCAAATGAATTACCAACTAGAGCTTGTTATAGACACCAATCTACTAGAACAGCAAGATAAAATTGTTCGTGATGGGATAGTAAATTTTAATGCTCCTTTTACAGAAACCAAACCAGAGCGTTACTCAATCTATGGGAAAGATAACGGGGGTAATATTATTGGCGGAGCTATTGTGTATGCTCATAAAAGCTCAATATACGTTGATGTCCTCTGGGTTAAGGAAGAATACCGTGGCCTTGGTATCGGTGCTGAACTATTACGCAGCGTTGAAGCCGAAGCAATTAAGCGAGGTATTCCTGCATCAACATTAGATACTTTTTCTTTTCAAGCAGAAGGATTTTATTTAAAACAAGGTTATCAGCACATAGGGACAATTAAAAATTATTTAGAAGGACATGATCGGATCTATTTTAGAAAACAATTGTAGAAAGAGTGGGGCATATCCCCCATAAGAGAGTATGCCTTGAAAAAGGAACAGAAGAAACGAAGCATCTGTTCTCCAGAGTTGAATTTTTATTGGAACTAATCATAAAAATTCATAAATAAATTAGAAAGGAAAAGGAGGTAGCTGATTCCTATCTCTAAGCCAGAATGAATGATGCCACTCTTCATAGATGGAAACGGGCATATTGCTTTGCTTAAATTTATCAAAAGATAAGTCGCAAAGAAACCATTTAAGGAATTCTGCGCAAGTTTCCGGACTTATTAATTGACCAGACTGATAAGCCTCATCAAACATTTTATGTAAATGAAATGAAGTTGTTTCTCTTAAAATTTTTTGAATTCTTGTATCCACTTCCCCTGGAATAACACAAGACACACCAATATTTTTCTCTGCTAGCTCTTTTCTCACAATAGCAGTTACTTCATCCAAACCCGCTTTGCTGGCACAGTATGTTGAACTTTCTTTAAGTTTCAGAGTAGCTGCTCTTGATGTAACAAATAAAATCCGAGACTTCTCAGGCATCTGCGCGGCAAGTAGTGCCGTAAGTTTCATTGGAGCTAATAAATTAACCTGAAAAACTTCGTCAATACTGTCACAATCGTATTCGGTCAACGGACGTGGAGGACTTTTCATTCCTGCATTTTGAACTAAAAGATGAAGCGGTATTCCAGAATCATTAATAATTTTAGCAACCTGTTCGATATCACTATTGCGAATAAAATCCGATTGAATGGGCACAAAACGAGGATATAGCGCTTTAGTATCCTCTAAGCTGCTCACATCCCGCCCTGTTCCATAGACAGCCCAGCCGTCACCTAAAAGAATTTTAGCAAGTTCAAGACCAACTCCATGGCTGGCTCCGGTCACTAATGCAGCTTTATTATTGTTGATGTTCGTCATGAAGCATTCCTTGAAACTTAAGTTACTTTCGTGCGGTATGGTAATCAAAGTTGGCGAAAGTTAAAAGGTTATTCCTAATTCATGTGTTACTAATTGAGTTAATTCTGGAATACTCGCCTTGACTTGAATAATAGTAGGTAAAACCTGAAGAACCTGCTCTATACCAATGTCCTGCTGCTCTTTATCAGAATTAAAAGAACGGTTTATATTATATACTAGCCAATTGATCCAATTGCCAAGAACACCATAAAAAGCAGCTTCTAAATGATCCTGATTTATTGTTATTCCAGAAGATGCATATGTTTTTAGCATTTTTATAAATAAAGTTTTATTAAACAGCGGAGTAGTAATTCCACTCCAATCAAGAGCACAATTGACTATTTCATAAGTGGGATTAAGTTTTCGCGCAGACTCCCAATCAATGAGAAATGGAGTATCATTTTTATCCCATAAAACATTTTTTTGATCCAAATCACCATGGCTTACTACACTACTACTTTGTAGAATAGGTATTGCTTTTTGATAGATATCGTTAAGCTCAATTATAACTCGTTGATTACTTTTTAATTGCTTCTTAAACACCAAATTTTTGCTTGCTGACTGGTCTATTAACACACTAATTTTTTCATTGGGATGAATATCAAATTCTTGAGCACTTAGCTGGGAAACATTAAGATTAATACGATGAATTTTAGCCAAAAGAGTGGCTATTTTAAGCGCATGCATCTCAGATATAGCGTCTTTATCCAATGCTTTTGCTGTTATCCAAGGATAAACAAGAAAGGCCTCATCTTCTGAAAGGATTAAGTAATTATTTTCTAATTTTAGAGCATGAACTGCGGGAATAGTACGCTGGGAAAATTGGAAAGCTATCTCTTCTGTCAATTCATATTGGGATTTAACTTCTTCAGTCAATTGGATGCTGCTATCGAGTTGTTTTACAGCAAACTGTGAGCCATTGCACTTCAGATACCACATTTTATGCAAAAGACCGCCATAGACTCTTTGAGGCAAGTCAAAAGGTTGGTTCATCTTTAATTTTTTACAGATTGTTTCTAGTTGACTTCTATTCACTATGAGCCGCCTTAAGAATGCCTTGTTTCTCTGACTCTTCATTAAAAAATTTAACAAAAAATGTTTTGCTTAACTTGGGATTTTTTTTATTGATTCTCGTAAATTCCGGCATAAAACCGCACTTTTTATAAAACTCTGGAGCTTGAAAAGCACTGGTCATCAAATTGATATTATTAAAGCCCTGACCTTTGAAGTGATGTTCAAGAGCAAGTAATAACTGTTTGCCATATCCTTTACCACGATAAGCACTGTCTACCCAAATATCATCCACATAAATTTCTGCAAACGCAGTAAAGGCATTAAGCGCACCAAAAATTTCTCCATGGGCAGAAGAAATGGTCACTGAAAAACGTCGATAATTGACGTCAATACCATGCTGAGCCTCATAGGCAATAAATCCATTTGTCATTCGTTTTTCCGTAGCTTCATCAAGTTCATCAACAAATTGGATTTGATATTCTTTCTTGCTTTCTAAAGGCTTGCTGCATTCATGTGCTGTACTATCAAAACGAAAAATAACTCGTTGTGGTTGATGCGGATCATAATTGATTGTTTTAATTTCTTCCTGGAAATTGCCCATTGTAATTTTTGAAATAGTTTTGCGCCAAAAACTAAGCCCTCGCTTATTTTCTGGAACCACAGAAACCTCCCATAAGCCTGGATGCATTTTCCATAATTCAGAGGAAACTAAATAACCTAAACCTTTGCCTTGAAACTTAGCAGTAATAAAAAACTCGCCCATATTCCATGCAGTATCAGGGTAAACTCCTTCGTGATTTAATAGAGCAAAACCAGCTAATTCATTACCAACTTTAATCAGAAAGGCTTTTCTTGTCGGCTCTTCAAAGTATTTTTTAAAATCGAAGCTTTCATACAGGCCATCGGAAGGCAAAGCCCAATCATCTGAAATAAAACCACAGTCACGCGAGAGTTCATATACATAAAATCGTGCCATGTTTTGGATGGTAGGATAATCATCTAATGTTGCTGTCTCAACTTTTAAAGCAGAGTGTAATTCTTTGATGTTCACAGCATTTTCCTTAAATACAGTTTCGCCATATGACCTTCATTCTGATATCCAAGCGATTTGTAAAAATCATGGGAGCCTTCTTTGGCTCGCCTAAGTCCCGATGTCAAATCAATGATACAGGGACTAAATTGCCTGGCAAACTCCTCAACAGTAATCATAAGCTTTTTACCTATTCCTTGATTACGATAACTTTGGTCGACCACAAGGCCTTCAATATGAAATCTTGTTGTTTCGGAAACAAAAAGATAACTCTTAGACCAAGCAATCCAACCAACAACTTTTCCAGCAATTTCCGCAAGAAGAACACCGTAATGCAGTTCATTAGTAAATAGCTCAAGTCGTCTTTGTAACTCAGCAGATGATTGCGGATAGCCTAATTGTTCCATTAAAGGGTGAAGATGTTGAGCATCATCAATTACTGCTTTGCGGATAATCAACTCAATAGACATTTTAGCACTCCAGATTCACTCTATCCCCGGATAGATTAGGAGATGAAATCACCAAAAAAGAAACTAAATTTTTGGAACTGTTTTTCACTTGATGAGCTTCCCCTGCTTTTATACTTATTCCTTCCTGTTCCTGCAACACCTGTTCATATTCTTCAAACTCAATAACCAATTGTCCTTGTAAACAATAAAAAAATTGTTCTGTTTCCTGATGATAATGCTTTATCTCACAACTTCCTGCGGGCATCGTTTCATAAATAACACTAAACTGCCCCTCATTTTTTAACCACCATCCATCACAATTTTGTCCCCACTTAAAATGAGGCGTATTGTTTATTGAAACAACCTCTTCGCTCACTACAGATTCTAATGTAGGCGATTTTAGGTTTTGACTTAAGATCGAGGCTGAATCATCATTTAAGAGCCCGATGTCTGTTGTTTCCTGAAATTCTTTACGCAAAAAATAAAAAACAGAGTTTTTCTGAAACCCATGCCGCTCAAATTCAAGTTCGAAACCTAATTTTTTATAAAATTCTATTGCTTCCCAATCCATAGTGTTAACTGTTGCAAAAGCACAGCCTTTCTCATTACCGTACTTCAATGCCTCTTGCATGAGCTTTGTTCCCCATCCTTGATGTCTGATGGACTCACTCACCCAAAGATTATCGACATGAAGTCCTCCATAGAGTGTTCCACCACTACAACCACCCACAATGCTATTGTCTGCATCACGAATAAAGCATGCAAAGAAATCTAAGGACTCGAAGCCCCTTGCTTGTTTGGCGTACGCCTTAATCCCATTCGTTAATATTTGAACATCATCAGGGTTTGGATTTTCTAAAAACGATAATTTTAAAGTCATTTAATGTATTCCACTGTAGGAGGCCAGGCACCATGCTCCACATAACTTGCCTCATCACTGCCCGACCAAGGTGGCATAGTAACGCAAATAAACACCAAATCTGCTGCATCACTTCGATATTGAAAATGTGTTCCCAAGGGAATATCGATGCTGACTCCAGCAGTTAAAGGGGTAATGCTCTCTTCATCGTTCAACTTACGCCAAATTGCACCCTCACCAGAAAGGACATGCCAAAATTCAGATACAGTTTTATGACGAACTGCTTTGGAAATTGTGCCTGCCTTCAAAGTACAGTGAGCCATTCCACCTAAATGATTATTCATCAGCAATCGAACCTCAGCTCCTGCTGGTGAAGTGTGTTGATATTCTTTGGGTATTTCTTGTGTATTCATTTATGCCTCTATTAAACCAATGCTCTCATCAGTTTTATCAAGTGGTTATTTCTTCATTTTTAATTTTGAATCGTAACGCAAGTAGTATCTGCATCTAAAGTAACTACTTTGCCAATTGGAAGAATGCAATTTTGCTTACCATGTCCATAGGAAAACTCTTTAATACAAGGGACTTTTAATTTAGAAGCCCATTCATTGATTACATCTTCTACCGTACCATCGCTCTGATTCGACTTCTTACTTTTACATTGTTCAAATGTACCAAAAATAACGCCGGAAACTTCATCAAAGACTCCAGCTAAATCTAATTGAGAGAGCATGCCATCAATATTATAGGGCTCGACGCCAACATCTTCTACCAACAAAATACTTCCTTTAAAAGTAGGCATGTAGGGTGTGCCCATTAAATTAGTCATAAGTGTTAAATTGCCACCAAGAAGAGTACCTCGGCTAACGCCTCCATGAACCTTTATTCCTTTGCGAATTGTGTACTCTTGGCCTAACAAAGAAGAAAGTAATGTTTTTTTAACTTGGGTACTTAAATGAATGGTCAAAGTAAACCCTGTATAACTTACTAAGCCACTGTTTTTAAACAGGCCTAGTTGCAACGCTGTAGTATCACTAAACCCGAATAATGGTTTTGGGTTTTTCTTAATCAATTCATAATCTAAGAAAGGTAAAAGTCGTTGTGAACCTTGTCCTCCTCGGGTTGCAATAATTGCTTTCACTTCTGAGTCTATAAAGAAATCCATCACATCTTGTGCACGGTCACGGTCTTTACCAGCTAAAAATCGTTCTGATGCAAACATATGCTTTGCATACTTTACATTAAATCCATTCGACTTTAATAAATGAACTCCCACCTCTATTGCTTTTTCTGTAATAGGACTCGAGGGAGAAATAAGCCCTACGATATCCCCTTTTTGCAGTGGTTCTGGACATAGAATATTCATTTATTACCTCAATTATTTTCTACACTCAAAAACAATACTTTCGTCTGTTTCATTAGGCGATGCGTTTCGGTCAAATGCTTTAACCGTTCGTACATTGCTAAAACCAACCTCAGTAAGCAAATTAAGTAAGAAAGAAGTATCTTGATAAATTCGAATTTTGCATTCCTCAACCTCTGTTTGAATTACACGGTTGTTATCAATCAGTTCATATTTACCTATAGAGTAACAAATTTCCTCATCGAGCATAGCTAATTGGCTGAGTAGGATAAGTGTTCCATCTTCTTTTGGCCATCTTGTACCTCTCCAAATACCTAATTCTTTAGGAACCGCATGGCGTGTTTCTACTTCAAATACAAAAAGACCTTTATCTTCCAAGTGCTCATAAATGGTTTTTAAGGCTTTTTGGATATCCACCTTTTCTGTGATGAGACCAAATGAGCCGCTAGGTATAAAAATCAAAGAGTATTTGTCGGATTGCTTTAAATCTTCAATAAAACCATGCCAGACTTTTGGCTTAAGGTTTTTGCTCTTCGCTTTTGCATGCAGTCGTTCTAGCATTGGTTGACTTGCATCAAAGCCAAGAACATCAAATCCTTCTGCAGCCAAAGGCAGTAAAAATCGACCTGAGCCGCACATAGGCTCTAAAATCAAGCCTTTAGCCTCTGCGGCATAGCTTCGATAGAATGAGTATTCATCTTGTGGTGCATTAGGTTTACTTAAATCATATACTTCAGTACAAAGGCTCTGATAAGTTTCCAGTTTTTTCATGGGTTCCTCATTGAAATCCAATACCATTAAATATTCATCATAAAAGGTACCATTAATTTTAAGTGCTTTAGGTTCGGTACCATAAATTCGAAATCCTTGCTTTTGATAAAAAGCGCAGGCCACAAAATTACTTACTATACAGGTTAGGTGCAATTGAGTGACGCAGGTCCTTGCATGCTGTATCAGGGTTTGAATTAATGCTGTTGCAATACCTTTTCCTCTGTATTCAAGACGAGTATACATACCCCAAAGTACACCTCGGTGTTTGGTTTTAAGTGAATTAAGCGTATAGAATCCAACACAAGACACCAATAAATCGTCAACAAAGACACCCAATACATATCCTTTACTTAATCCATGTTGAAAATCAGCATCGGACATAAGCACTTCCTCTTCATAAGAAGAGCCAAAGCTTTCAGGTGAATTCTTTAGCGCTTCTAATCGAAATGATTTCCATAGTTCCCAGTCTTTTTGCATTACCCTTTTTATCTTCATAAACTGATCTCCATCACCGTTACAGGATGAGATTTAAATTCATCCATACCGATTTTTTTCCAACCAAGGCGCTTATAATACTCAGGTATGGTAGGATCAAGAGCAAACAAGTACAGTTTTTCAAAGCCAAGTTCTCTTGCTTTCTCGACTGCGGCATCAACTAACATTTTTCCGATCCCCTGTTTTTGATATTTTGGATCAACCACCAAATCACCAATCCAAGGCCCTAAATCTGGTCGAATATCTTCATTTAGTTGCAAAGTACAAGAACCTACAG
The DNA here is from genome assembly GCF_977063405.2 of Legionella stuttgartensis. Taxonomy (NCBI): domain Bacteria; kingdom Pseudomonadati; phylum Pseudomonadota; class Gammaproteobacteria; order Legionellales; family Legionellaceae; genus Legionella; species Legionella stuttgartensis. The sequence goes on along the minus strand of NZ_CDRUHA020000062.1, from coordinate 48,670 downwards.
GAATTTCATCGTATAGCGCAATGTAAGTAAAAGGCATATCTTGGTTCAGCTCTTCGTAATACAAAGATTCAATTTCTTCAATTCCAATCTCTGGCATCCAGATTTTACCTAAAACTTCATGCCAAATCTTAGCAAGCTTTGGAATACAGTCTGAATATTGTTTTAGGTAGGCTATTGTTATCATCATAATACCTGTAAAAATGGATTATTCCTCGCACTCGTGGCAAGGCGTTCCTTGATGAAACACCATTTGCCAACGATTGTGTTTGTATTGCCAGAGTGAAGAACGTAAAGAACTTTTTGAGGCAACAGTAACCTTATAAGTTGCCAACATGACTTCAGGCGACACCTCTAAAACTGAAAAATCATTAACCATATAGCTTCGTTGCTCTTCTTCTGGAAGAGAATCAAGTAGGTCGTTCTTATTGTAAATTGAGCCAGAGGCCCCATACTCGATAAATTCATCAGCAATCAATAGTTTCAGTTGCGCACTAGATTTTCTCGTTTCCGACCTTAATAGAGAAATTTCTAGCTCATAAATCAATTGGTGTTCTTGTTTCATAGCGATTTTCTCATCAAATAAACGTTGAAATCCAAAAAACAATTATGTTCTGTCATGGATATGACAACATACCCAAGCTGTTCATAAAAAGATCTTGCCTGAAATTCGGCCGTCTCAATGGTAATCACTTGGCAATTCTTTTGTTTTGCAAAAATTTCCAGTTTTTCCATGAGATTTCGTCCTAATTCTTTTTGTCTAAAATCCGGATGAACCCAAATGCAATCGACATAGCAATTGGCTCGAGTGACATCCCCATAACAACCTGCTAAAACGGTCCTTTTGTCGATAGATTTTATGTAGATGGTAAAGGGAGTATGATTGTAATCACCAATCATTTCTTCATTATAGATCTTTAAGTGGACTTGCCACTTCCTGGTCGATCAATAATCATGATGCGTTGTAAGTTTATCATTTCATTCAGAGTTTAATTTACTGTATTCTTTTCTTAAGGATGCAAATGATTGTTGTACTCATCCACTACACTATCTAAAACTTTAAGTGGTCTGTTCTTCACTTAACTGTTTAAGTACGGTTTTTATCGTAGCATGGGAAAAACCTCGACCACTTAAGAAACGAGCCAATTTTGTGTTTATCGCCTCATCGGTCTCATTTTTAAATCCACGCATTTTTTTCCGGACTTCATCCAGGGCACGAACTTCTTCCAATTCAATATGTTCTAAGACTTGCTTAATCACTTCTTCTTTAACGCCCTTCTGTTTTAATATTTGTTGAATAAAACGGTTTCCTTTATGGATATAGCGGGCACTTAATGATTCAGCCAAACGATTATCATTAATTAAATGTAATTCCCGAAGACGAGCTATGGTTGCATGAATCTGAGCATCTAACTCGGGCACATGAGAAAAATCCCTCTCCAATTGCCTTATGAGTTCTTTTTCACTGCAATAATGATTGGAAAGATATTTTATTGCTGCATCGATGAGTGTATTCATACTAAAGTTCTTACTATAAACAACAGTTTTATTTTTGCTTTTGCCAAGACAGCCTAATTTATTTAGAATACCATTAAAACAGGAAAATATTGAGTCTTTTATCCCAAAAGAAGGAAAAACTGAAGTCTTAAGTGAAATGGAGTTTAAACGTCTTCTCCTTGCCAAAGATGGACAGTTTGCTATTAGAAATGTAGCACTTATTTTTTGCTCTTTTGGACTTAGACTCCGAGTCAAAGAAATTGCTTCACTTACTATTGCAGATGTCGCCGATTACAACGATCAATTACTTGAAGCGATTTGTTTGAAGCGCTCAATGACCAAAGGTGATAAGCAACGTTACGCTTATCTTGCCAATGAAAAAATCCGCAAAGCCCTCCAAGCACATCTCGATACCCTAAAACATGTTGCACGAGACAATCCCTTATTTCAGACTCAACGTAAAGGTCGCTTTACGCCCAATAGTTTGCAAAAATGGTTCAAGTCACCCTATGATAAGGCAGGAATTATTGGAGCAAGTTCTCATTCTGGTCGACGTACTTTCATTACCCGCTTAATTGAGCAATGCGCTGATATTAAAGCAGTCTCTCGTCTTGCAGATCATGCCAACATTGTTACTACCGCAATTTATGTTGAAGATAACCCGGATCGCCTGAAACGCATTGCTAATTTGACTATTTTCTAAATAATACCATAGCTTACCGTTTTGGCTTGGCTGATCTTCCCTTTTAATATCGAATCCATCTATGCTTAATGATTATTTAATATACAGAGTTATTATAAACGTGTTTTAATAGCGCTTAATGAAACGACGTTTTTTTATGTAACCAAACCATTGGTTATAGTGAAAACAACGCTTAAAACTAAAATATGGAAGTTGATTTTTTTACTTAAGCGCATAAAAAATGCCCTTCGTTGATATTTGCTAAACACTGCTCACTTAAACAAGAAATCATTCAAACAAAGTCACTTTAATAATTGCTTTTATCTCTTTCTCTTTTCTAACACCTGCTTAATTCTATTTTTTATTTTTAGATAAATCTTCTAATAAAATTTTTCCCTTTTGGGACAAGCGATATTTTTGCAATCTACTTTTAGGTTTATCTGGGATAGTACGCTCGATTAACTCATCCCTGAGCAATTGATCAAGATAATTACGTTGAAAAGTTTCTCGATGCCTGATTCCTGCTACCTCTTGTAGATCTATACTTTTCAGCTCACCTTTTAGCTCACATGCTCTGAGTACCCGCTCAACCCATGGGTCGACTTGTCCGGTAACTTGTCCGGTAACTTGTCCGGTAACTTGTCCGGTCATCGATGATGATTTACGCCAAATGGTAGTCTTGAATCCATCAGAGATAGAAAATTCAGGCTCTGGCATTCCAACCTCACGGCAACGACGAATCATATCCCCTGTACCAGTTCCCATACGCTCGATATATTTCGTTAAATACAATGGCTCAGCAAGCAAGGGATTTCTTGGAACAGAACCATGTGGATGACGTAACTTCTCTAAAGTTAATGATGGAGGGAGTCCTCCTGGATTCCAAATTTCCAATCGATCTGCAAACAGCATAACCTGCACACTTCCATTACTATCATAGTCACGATGAGCAACCGCATTCACAATCGCTTCTGCGACAACTTCCTGGGGAATTTCATAGGCTACAGGCACTTCCGCCCCTCCCTCTCTGGTTCCCACCCAAAGATTAATTTTGGACATTACAAAATCAATCGCTTGATCGACCAGTGAAAATAACGTGCCTTTATATACTTGATATGAAGGAATGGGTTTGGCTACTTCTGTCCCGTGAAAATGAGCACATTTTACCTCGGATGACATAACAAACCGTTGTGGTTGTTTTCCAAAGAGTAACATTGCTGCATGTGTAGGCTTATCCTCATCCAGCAAGTTCAAATGAGACAATAATTCAAAAGGGGTCGCATCGATAGGCAATGGAAATCCACGTCCGCGTTTTGCTCGACGTAAAAAAGTCGTTATTCCTTCTTCATCTAAGTCTAATAATGTTGCTCCTCTGCAAGGAGCAGCATCAAAAGGGCTATTTCTAATTAATTTTCGTTCCTCTAAATCATGTATTAGGGCAGCATAAACACCAGAGATAAGCTCGGAAACAGATTGATAGCGTCTTCTGATTAATTCAGTTCCAACACGAGTAATAAGGGTTTTCATTTTAGGGTGGCGTTTACTTTCTTCATTTCCCTTTATAAAAATTAATCGGGTCTTATGTTCCTCGGAAGCTAGATTGTATTCTTCCTCCGTAGAGGAAACACCTTTTGCATTCTCAAAGCCATAATCATAACCAAAAAGACCAATATAGATATCACAAGCACGTACTTGTTCTAGATAAACTTGATCTGCTCTTCTATCATGGGCAGGTAATTCTTCGAATAAAAATGGATCAAAAAAACGACGCATTAAGGGATCATTTTTCAACCAATGGCATATCTCTAGACGATCTTCTTTAAATTCTTGTTGTACGCTACTGATAAAAATACGCAATGGTCTCATCATTAATCCAAAAATTAAACACACTCTTCTTTCTCATTAACAGGCTTAATTACGTTATAACCCACGATTATCACAAAACGTTATCAACAGATTTTGTGGATAACTATCCTCTTTCGCTCATTAGTTTGATCAACCAATCAACCTCACTAGCAGAATTCACCTCGATAATCACTTTTCCCTTACCCTCAGCATTTACTTTTACAGAAACATTTGTTGTAAATTGTTGAGATAGATAGGTACTCCACTCCTCACACTTGTCATGCCGTGTAGCTGAAGAAAAAGTCTTGTCACGTTCCTTATTCCCTGATGACTTCAATCGGTTTGCTAATGCCTCCGTATCACGCACATTGAGCTGTTTCTCAATGACGGTGCATGCAACCTGATATTGATGTTCTGGCGAAAGTTTCAAAATCGATCGGGCATGTCCCATATCAATCTTACCCTCGTTTAGCATCTCTATTACTCTAGAATCCAAAGATAGTAAGCGAAGCGTATTAGTAACCGAGGCTCTAGAGCGCCCTATCATTTGTGCTATGTCCTCATGAGTCATTTCAAACTCTTCGCGAAAACGGTTTAATGCTAACGCTTCTTCAATCGGGTTAAGATTTTCACGCTGAATATTTTCAATCAGTGAAAATGCAAGAGCAACATTATCATCAATATTTCTAATAATAACAGGCACATAAGATAATCCTGCTTTTTTTGCTGCTCGCCAACGTCTCTCGCCAGCAATAATCTCATAACGTTCTTCTGCAATCTTTCTAACAATAAGTGGCTGGATAATCCCTTGGACTTTGATGGAGTTTGCAAGCTCGTCTAAAATAGATTCATCAAATTGTTTTCTAGGCTGATATTTGCCAGAATTTAATAACTCAATAGCTAAATGAGTTATCGATTCGCTGGGTATAGATTCTCCATCCTGGAATGAATTGTCTAAGGCTCGAAGCAACTTCAATCCCTTCAATTCTAAATTTGACACGGGTGTCTCTCCTCAATTATCCCTGCAAACGTCCCACCCTACCTGTAAACGTCGCACCATCAGTTATTTTTCTTATTATTACTTCCTGAAAACGTCTCACCCTATCCCGTAAACGCCACAGCCATCCCCGTAAACGTCCCTGATAATTCCCGTAAATGTCCCTAAAATTCCCTTCAAACCCTTAAGAACATTGACTCATCCAACATCTAAACAACTAATAAAATGATCTTAAAAAAATTAAAACACGTTGTGTTTCTATAGTAAATAGAAATTTTAATTTTCTGTTGCATTTTCAATAAATCATAGATAAATTATAAAAAATGTGAAAATTAATTATTTTAATAAAAGGGAAATCATGCTTGATCCTCAAATCATTACGTATGGTACAGATCATCCAGAACAGTTAATGGATAAATTCTATCAAGCGGGTAACGAAATGTTACTTACATTAAGAAATTTTGTAATTAATCCCGAAAAAAGAAAAAAACCAAGAACTTGGGGAGCAATTGAAGCCGCAAAAATGGTTAAGGTTTCTGACCCTACATTCAGAAAATTATTAGAATCCTCAGATGATATACCAGGAGTAGTAATCGAAGACTCTGAAAATGGCAGAAAAGTTAAAAAATATACATTGGCTGCCATTAATACGCTTAGAGATAAAGCAGAAACTCGATACAAAAGGCCAAAAGGTTCGAAATGCTTAGCCATAGCTGTTTCTAACTTAAAAGGCGGAGTTGGGAAAACTGAAACTACAGTTGATTTAGGAAAGAAAATTGCCATCGAAGGTTTAAAGGTTCTCCTGTTAGACTTCGATGCACAAGGAACAGCAACTTTAATTAGTTCAGGGTTAATCCCCGATTTGGAACTACGTTACGAAGACACAATAACCAATGTGTTAATCTCCAATCCTAACAACATCGAAAATGTAATACTAAAAACGCATTTTGATGGTTTAGATATCATCCCTGCTAACTTAGCTATACAAGATTGTGATCTTATTTTACCTAACGAAAAAGAAAACAACCATGAGCGTTTAGGTTCTCCTTTTATTCGCTTATCAGAGTCATTAAAGATTATTAAAAATCAATATGATGTTATTTTGATCGACTGTGGCCCAAATCTTGGTTTGTTAACGCTCAACGCAATCATTGCCTGCGATGGAATCATTATTCCTATTCCTCCAAGTATGAACGATTATTCAAGTTTTATTATGTATACGGCTACCTTACGAAATATGTTCAAGGAATTACCTTCAAAAAAATTGGAGTATTTGCGAATCCTCATTTCCAAACACAGCGGAAGTAACGAAGCATTACAGATGGAGAATATGATGCGAGAGCAGTTTGGTAGATATATTCTCACAAATCATATGTGTGAAACCGTTGAAGTTGCAAAAGCAGCTAATGAGATTGGAACCATTTATGATGTTTCAAAACCGCGTGGTAGTCGCGAAGCTTATCGCAGAGCTTTGCAACATTTGGATGATGTAAACCTTGAAATTATTAATAACTTTAAAGAAATCTGGGAAAAGCAATCTAAAGCATCCTTTGTAAGTGGAGAGTAACATGGATAATAGCAAACGTAACGTTCATAATTCTGGCCCCTTAGGTATGCTAATGAAAAGTGGTCAAGTGAAGAAAATAGAAACTGCTGAGGAAGAAGTGGTTTTAAAACAAGCTGCTCCTAAGGCGCCATCTTATTTTAAAACCCAATCTGGGATTGAATTTGCCGAACAGGAATTAATTTACGTTAACCCAGAAGAGTGCGAGCCATGGAAATATGCTAACCGCCAAGAAGGTGAGTTGGGTGATATTGATGGTCTAATTGATTCTATTAAATCAAATAAGCAGTTACAGCCAGCTTTAGTAAGAAACCACCCTAATCCTCATGGGAAAATAAAGTATGAGGTTATTTTCGGTCGAAGAAGACACATCGCCTGTATGCGATTAGGAATTCCTTTTCTTGTAATTAGAAAAGATATTCCCAACGTACAAGACGCGATTGCATCGCAAGATGCAGAAAATAAGCTACGGAATGATGTTAGTAATTATTCTAATGCGATGCTTTATAAACGCTTGTTATCAGATAATGTATTTAAAACAGAAAAGGAACTTTCTGAAAAATTACGTATTTCCTATTCAACATTTAATGAATTGATGGCTTATTCTAAAATTCCAGAAGATATAGTGGGTGCTATCCCTGATGTACATACCCTTTCTAAACAGCTTGCTGTAACGATTGTTCAATTACTTAATAAGTCTAAAAGCAACTACGATAAAATGCTCTCTATTGCGAATCAGTTAGGTAAGACAATCACCTCACAAGCTAAATTAGAAAAAATATTTGAAGATAAGACATTACTACAAAAAAATGAAACTAAAACTACCAGTAATGCTAAGTCTTATATTTCTATAAATGGGAAAAAATTATTTACTTTTAAGTCAGATTATCGAGGACTTCCATCTATTGTTCTTAATAAAGAGATTGCTAGTTTTGTTAATGTAGAAGATATGTGTAAACACGTTTCAAATTATTTAGAGCAAATTGTAGCAGAATCCGAGTACTCGGATTGAAAGCTAATCCGAGTACTCGGATTACGTGTTTAGTAGCATGGAGAAACGTATGGGAAGCGTAGCAATAAATAATAAGAGCCTAGAACTCAAAAAACATGTTAACGCGATACATTGTTCTAATAACCTGTCATTAGTTCAGCGAAAGCTGTTTAATGCCCTGCTATTTAATGCATATCCAGATCTTCCTTACAAACAGCAATTCGAAATTAGAGGAAAAGAGCTATATCAACTGATTGGTTACAATAGCAAAGATACTGCAAAGTTAAAGGAAGCTCTCATTGGATTAATAACAATAGCTATCGAGTGGAACGTTATTGATTGTTCAACAGGACAAGAAAAAAAGTGGAAGGCAAGCTCAATATTGGCTTCTGCGGAACTTTCAAATGGGATTTGTATTTATGAATATAGTCAGGTAATGAAAGATCTCATGTATCAACCAGAGATTTATGGTCAAATCAATATTGATCTAATTTCAAAGTTTAAATCAGGTTATGGTTTGGCGCTTTATGAGAACTGTATTCGATATAAAGGACTTGCGCAGACACCATGGTTTCCTATAGAGATTTTTAGAAAGTTAATGGGCGTATTTGATGGAAAATATCAAGTATTTAAGGATTTTAAGAAAAGAGTACTTGATGTTGGGGTAAATGAAGTAAATACCGTATCACCTATTCATATTGTTCCTGAAATAGAACGAGTTAATCAGAAAGTTACTAGAGTTCGATTCAAACTAGAAAAACAGATAGATGAATCTCCAATTCAACTAAATAATTTATCAATTGATGAAGAGTTAAAACAAATATTAATTAAAACTTTTGGATTTTCGACTCAAATGATTGATGAGACATATGCAAAATATGATAGTGAGTATATTCGAGAGAAAGTAGAAATTATTACTCAATCAGAAAGTTTTGTTGCTGGAAAAATTAGAGGATTAGCTGGCTATTTGATTGAAGCACTGAAAAAAGATTATAAGCTAAGCAGATCGAGCAAAGCTGTAATTAATGAGCGTCGCAAGATCTTAGAGGCTAAAGAAAAAGAAAAGAAAGAAAAATTGGAAGAGCAGTCAGAGCGCTATAAGCAGTATGTAAATAAAAAGATAAACACTTATCTAGATAAATTAACAGAACATCAAAAAAGCGGTTTAAACAATGATTTTGAGGAGTTCATAAAAGAGCAAAGTAGTATTCTTAAAAATTGGTATAAAAAGCATGGCCTAGATCACCCTGCAACCAAAGCCTCTTTTCATAGCTTCATTAAAGAAAATAAACATAATGAAATAGGTACTATCATATCAATGGAAGATTATATGGAGTTGGTTCAATAGCGATTAAGGAATGGATATAAACTTTAAAGATGGGACATTTACGGGGACGGGTATTATTTTATGGTGGGACGTTTGCAGGGAGGGTTCGCTCCATAATTTCTATTCCTATTTCATAGCAAGCATTGTTTGTATGATACTAAGTAATAAAGAGAATGTGTAATGAAAACAATTTTTGTATAGATTAGCGCTAGCTCTGGAAGTAATCCTGCATTTAAAAAAGCTGTTATTAAATTTGCTCATGAAATGTCTTATAGACTTTCCCATAGTTTATTGTGGGTCAAGTCTGGGTATGATCGGTTTATTAGCAAAAAACGTTAGACATTCTAGATGAACTTCATATAGTCTCTTCCATGCAAGAAAGGAAAAGAAATGCTTCAACAACTGGCAGACGCATTTGTCATTATGCCAGATGATTTAGGAACACTAGAGGAAGCGATCGAAACATGGAATGCCATAAAAGTTGGAGAGCTGGACAAAAAGATAGGATTTCTTAACGTTGATAATTATTTTATAAAGATATTTAGTATTATTGAGCATTGTAAAAGTGGATTTATATTGGCCGAATAAACAGTCATTCCATCAATGCAAGTTGAACCCTAAAAAATTGTTTCGGGATTTAATCCTACTAAAACATGAAGAAATTAATTGTGTGATGTAACAGTAAAGAATTTTTTTAATAAGGATATGAAATGCATGCTGTAAGAGGTGAGAAAAAAGGAATAGTGTATTTACATTGGTTAAACGCAGTAACTACATTTAGTTTTGCTATTTTATTTTCATCATTATCCCTTTATTTGACAAAGAACATTGGCTTAACTCAAATGCAATCCAATGGGGTCGTTGGATTTTTTCTTGCATCAAATTTCATTTTGCATTTTGCAGCTGGTTACATTGGGGACAGATTTTTAAGTAATCGATTGCTATTTGCCATTTCAACACTCATACAAACTTTAGGCCTAATAGTCCTTAATTTTTCTGATTCATTTGTATATCTAGGGCTAAGTTTGTTTCTTATCGGTTGCGGATTAGGATCTACATGTATTAATTGCCTTATTACCCAACAATTTACTAGTAACGAAAATGAATTAAGAGAAAAAGCATTTTTTTATAATTACAGCGCGATGAATATAGGGTTTCTCTCTGGTTATGTTATGAGTGGGTTTATTGATATTAACGATAGATACGATCGTTTATTTGAAGTAAGTAATTTGATTAATCTAATTACGGTGTTTTTCATAATTAAATCGTGGAGATATTTTGCAAAAGATAACGTAAATATCAGAGAGGAGATAAAGAGGGGTCAGCTAGGACTGGTATTAATCATACTAATTATACCTATCCTTCTAGCAGGGTTTTATTATTCCTGGTTAGCAAATAGCCTCATACTTTTTATTGGTGCTGCGGCATTATTATATATTACATTACTTGGACGTAGTTTAAGTCCGCATAATGCACGAAAAAAAATTTATTCTTTTGTATTTTTAACTGGAAGTTCAATTGTATTTTGGATGCTTTATTTTGTAGGACCGATGGGTATTTCTCAATTTTTGAAGTACAACGTGAATATTTATATGGGTTCTTATTATATTCCTCCACAATGGTTAATGAATTTAAACTCAATTTTCGTAATTATTGGCTCACCTATAGCAGTCAAACTATTTGATAAATTAAGGAAGAAACAAATCACCATTTCCATATCAAAACAATTTATGAGTTCCTTACTGTTTATTGCTTTGTCGTTTTTGGCATTGACTGTTGGCATAGAGAGTTGTGGTACTGATGGATTAACTAGCATGAGTTGGATTATTGTGCATTATCTTCTTCAAGCAATAGGGGAGTTGCTTATTGCTCCTGTTGGTTACGCGATGATAGGAAGTCTTGCACCAGAAAAATTACAAGGGCTCATGATGGGTATATGGATGATGGCCTCAGGAATAGCAGCCACAATATCCAATTATTTTTCTAATTTAATGACTCAATCTGAATCATTAAATCCTCTTATTAGTAATGAACACTATTTGGATGCTTTTACCCAGCTAGGTTTTTATGCAATTTTTGGTGCACTTATTCTCTGGTTTTGTTCTAAAACGATTGAGAATAGTATACAAAAAAACTCGACCGAAGCTATCAAGGCAATGGTATAATCTATTGTAACGATAATTCGGCCTGTAACTTAGATAATTTTGTTTCTTCTTGAGTTAATATTTTTAGAAAATTATCCAATATATTAGGGTTTTTTATTGCTTTAATATCTTTTTTAATACCATTAATAAGGCTTTGTTGAATTTGAAGGGATTTTTGCAATTCCTTGTTAGTACTTGGATGATGAGCCAATTCATAAACATTGCATAAACGGTTATTCGTAGCTATCTCATCTAATCCAGAATAAGTACACTCTTCCTTCTTCAATTGTAGGCGGGCAGCCTTTTCTTGATCTTGCTTTTCTTGGTAATGTTTCCCTTCTGGAGAGTATTTATTAAATCCTTTGGGTGTTCTCCAGCGATTAGTGCGAAGAAGTTGAGAAATGATATTAATTTTGTGTTGAAAAGTGCCAATTTTTTGAAATTGCTCTTGGTTATTTAATGAAAATACCACCTCATCGAAGATTTTTTGCGGTGAGGATAGTTTTACTCCGTGTTGCTTTTGAACATTCATCAACATCCCTTTAACGATATTGAGCTCAGTAAATGGTAATTTATTGCCTGAATTAGGAAAAGTAATATTATTAATTACTCTATTTTTTTCTTTATTAATGGTATCTGTTGAAACAAGATAATCCATTCTCTCGCTTATATCCGGTTCAGGGGTAATCTCCTTTTCTTTTATCTCTATAATGGTTTCTGGTTCTTTGTAGATCAGTTGTAATTTGTTTTGAAGTGTCTCTGTAATAGCTATAAACGATCGAGGTACGCCGTAATATTTAAATCGTTTTCGGATAATTAGGCCTTCGTCTTCTAAGTTCTTTAGGTAGATGTATATTCTGCTTTCACTAAACCCAAGTTCTGCCGCAAGATCAGGGATTTTTCTTGTAAACCATAATCTATTCTCACGCTTTAAAAGAGTGCCTTGATGATGAAAGATTATTTTATCTAAAAGAAGTGCTTCTTTAGGGCATTTGGTTAATGAAAGAAGCTTGTTAAAGCCTAAATAATAAATCGAATTATTCATAATACATCCATGTGAAAAATATTACTTAATTAAACCTGATGTAGTCAGCATATAAATTAATTGAGGCGTGGTTTTACAATTAAAGCTTGTTTTTAAGTCACTGAGTCGATAAAGAATGTATCTTTTTGACTTTTTTGTATCTTCTGCAATGTCATTCACATGACAGCCGCTGACTATCATTTTTATGATTTGATTATCCACATGATCGATTGTCATTTAAAACTCCGTTTTTATATAAAACGCATTCCATGTGACATAATTTATAACTTGAAATGCATTAATGCAATAAAAATTATTATTTTTACCAATAAATTTTATTACATGAAATACAACTTGATTGAATACCCTCATGTTCTCTTGTATGATTCAGTTAATTAATAGGATTTTATATTGATGCCATATGAGTGAATTATCGTGGGATAAGGTAAAAACGGACATAGCTCGGGTTAACAAACGCCTCTATGAAGTATTGGAAACCATAGACGGCATTGAAAATATGCTTTTTACTGTACTTGAATATCAGTATGGACAGATCATTGCAGATGAACACCATTTTTATTTACCAAATACTGGTGGCAGACTGTCTTCAGTTCCTTTTTCAATGGTTTTAGAAAAGAATCTTGAAATGTTTATTGAATTTAAAGGGAAGTCGAGTACACACCAGGTCTATAGAGAAGGAGATTTTTTAAGCGTTAGTTCACTTTATAATGCTTCAAATACTCATCATCCTACCGATATATTACAAATATCCTCGGGCGCGAGGAATACATTCTTGCTTTGTCCCGTGGCAGATGCAAGGCCTCATGCTAGTTTAGAAAAGTATTTTAAGGCAGATATTCCAGTACCAGATGATCTTGGAAATCATTATTTAACCTTCAAAAGCTTATGTGATGCGGCTAATTGTAACTGGCGGTCAAGATTATTGGTATTTCCTTCTGAAATTGTAACCTTAATAAAAGAGAATAAATTACCTACTCTTTTGAGTTTAGTGATGGAGTTTGATTCTAATCAGACAGGATATTATGCAAATCTACCTTTTTATAATTATCTAATGGCTTATGTTCGGGCAAATAATCCCGAAATATCTCAAAATGAATTCACTAATAATGCGATTAGCCAATTAATTACTATAGGAACAGGACAAGTTCCTGGCTACGGATTAGCTGCTGGTGATGATTTGTTGCCCTTAGATTTTATTATTGAGGTGTATCGCGATATATATAAATCCAAATATACTCCCTTTGTTATGGAGCCTGTTCATTTTGATAAAAATAAAAACGATCCTGTTTTTTATTCAATACTCAAAGAAGAGATGGCTTTCAAACCAACCTCATTTTCTAATAAACCACAACGCTGTGAATTAATATACGATACTTACTTACAATATGCAGATCATATAAAGAAATTAGGTCATTTCAAGAGTACCCCGTTTTTTGAAAGTGCTACTAATCTGGATTTAACGCTTTTTCATGAAAAAAATAACCAAGTAACTAATAACCTATTTAAGTTGCCTAGAGAGACAATCTTTTCTTACGATCCTCGATTTTTAGAGGTAACTGATAAGCTTGGTTATTCAGTTGAGCAGTTCCCTTCGAAAACAACATTTTTAGTAGGATGTTTTGGTATTAAATACAATGAAAATAAAGACTCTGTTATGCATTGATCCCCTTCAGGATTATGAACTAATTGATTGTGATCTACTCATTCAATTAGGGATTTCTCCCCTTTTTTTGATTAAAGATGTATCTAAGTTTGTTAAGGACAGAGAAAATGTATTAGTAAGCTCATTTTCATTTGAAGATCTACTAGCTATTTGTGATTCGATTCGCCCTGATTATATAGTCTGTTTTTCGGAAGATATGTTTGTTGATATAGCAAAAGTCAGGGAAAATCTAAATATTGCAGGTATGAGCTTGAATACATCGATGCTATTAAGTCATAAAGATCTTATGTATCAAAAATTGGATGGTTTATTTTCATATCCTAAAACAACTCCATTGATTGAATCTTCAAACCTAAAATCAATCAAAGAAAAGATAGATGTACAAGAGATATTTATTAAACCTATTAATTCCTCTGGTTCTTATGAGACATATCATATTAAAACTGAAGAGGAGTTTTGTAATTTTTTGCTCAATAAGAAAGAGAATGAGGAAAAATATATCGTTCAAGCTTATGTGACAGATGATTTATACCATTCAGAATTGGCAGTATTTGATGGGAATATATTACTTGTAGAAGCTAGAAAATATACTCATCCAAATCATTTAATGGTCAGTAAAAATTTACCTATATTTAGTCTGAATATTTTAGATGCACATCAGAGAAAATTGATTTTTGATGCTTCAGTTAAGGTGTGCCAGTTATTAGAATTCAATAACGGGGTACTTCACACTGAGTTTTTCATGAGTGAGAATGGTTATATTCAATTTATTGAAACCAATGCTAGACCTCCAGGTATTGGTCTTAATAAGTTATACCAGAAGAAATACTCGATCAGCCTTGAAACAATTTTATGTTGTATTGTTTGTGGAGTTGAACCTCCTCGTTTGGTAAAGAATAAAAACCATTATGTTTGCGGTTATTTTCCTAGAAAGAACGGTGTTATAAAAAAAATTAATAAGCCTGAACTTTCTGTACAAAATGAGTGGACACTTTTTGTTAGGCCTGATGATACAAGCGAGCAAATGGCGCATATGTCTAAGTCAGCGATGGTGATTTGTTGGGATGACTCTATTACTGAAATAAATAAAATAGGGAACTTTCTTGCAGAGCAAGATATTGTAGAAATATATTAATTCTAAAAATCGATTATAGCCTCATTTTGGCTGCTGATGAGTTTTTAGTAAGGTCTTTAAACAGTTGTTCGTTCATATTTTCGTCACAATTGTTAAAAATATAAGTAAATTATATATGTCGTTTATACAAAAATCTACGGGTTATAGGAATGCATGAATATCAATTAATAGAGTTTAATTCAGATAGAAAACAAATCCAATTGGTTTCCAATAAATCAAATTTGCAACAAGTATTAGCAGAATTTTATAAAGAGAATTTTGAAAAGATGTTTGACGAAAATGGTTGTTCAAAGGGATACATTTCCGTTTTTGTTAATTCAGAACAGATATCATCCATTAAAGAAATTACTCTTAACCCTAATGATGAGGTATGTATTGTAACTTCTATTTCAGGAGGATAATAGAGTGGATAGATACAAACGCCAAATTTCTGTTATTGGAGAGCAAGGTCAAAAACTAATAAATAACGCAACAATTATGATCGTTGGGCTCGGAGGGATAGGTAGTCCTGTAGCTCAATATCTTGCCGCAGCTGGTGCAGGAAAGTTAATTCTTGTCGACGATGATAAAGTAGACCTTTCTAATTTGCATAGACAGATCTTATTTAATGAATCCGATATAGGATTCTATAAGGCAGAAAAGGCGAGAGATGTTTTAAGTAAAATTAATAAAAATATTGTTATAGAGGCTCACACTAAAAGATTTGATGTGGATTTAGGATATTCCTTAGTATCTGATATCGACTTGATTATTGACGGAACAGATAATTTTGAAACAAGATATCTTATTAACGATATTTGTGTTTTAAAGAATAAAGTATTTATCAGCTGTAGTATTTTGGTCAATATCATTCAGCTTGCTTTATTTGATACAAAGCAGCTTTGTTATCGTTGTCTATACCCCAATCCACCACCTATAGGTGTAATACCTAATTGTTCTGAAGCGGGTGTGTTAGGCACTGTGACAGGAATAGCAGGAACCATGGCTGCTAATCTTGCATTAAATTATTTACTCAAGATAGAGAATGAGAAAGTACCACAGATACGAATAATAGATGCAAAAAACTTCAACATCTCTTCCATGCCCATAAAGCAAAATAATAACTGTTTTGCATGTAAACAAAGAAAAATCAGCTTAAGGTATCTGCAGAATCAAAGCGCTGATTATGGAATTTCCTTGGAGCAACTTGATAGAACCAAACATTTTCTAGTTGATATAAGGCAAAAAGAAGAACGAGAGATTACTAAGTTAGATGATGATCTATTTTTTCCTATTAAAGAGAATACTGATTATTCTTTTTTCTTATCCTACAAAGATAAGAAGTTGGTATTTTATTGTGCATCAGGATATCGAAGTAAATTGTTTGTATCAGAACTGAGAATCTTAGGCGTTGATGCCTATTATCTTAATGAAAGGTTTTCTAAATGATTTTTGAGTATACAGAAACGTCTTTAAGAGCTCGCAATTACGGCGAAACACTAAGCGTATTGTCTCCTTTCAAGAAACTGGTAGGAATTACACGATTAGCCGAGTTAACCCACTTAGATTACACAACCCTACCTGTCTATACTGCAATAAGGCCTAGAGCAAAATCGTTAACCACGAGTCAAGGAAAAGGATTTACAAAAGAAGCGGCTCAGTGCTCGGCATTGATGGAGTCCATTGAAGTATATTTTGCCGAAGAATTAGTCCCACAAGTAACTAACAAGTCAGAGTTTGAGTTAGTTAAAGACAAAACTATTTTTATACCAATAAATCATCTTTCAAAGTCTGTACATTTTAATGATTCATCACGGCCAATGTGTTGGGTACTAGCTGAATTAATATTTTCAAGAAAAAACATTCTCGTACCTTTTGCTGAGTACTCACTAAATTCTTATTTGCCAGAAGTATTGATTTATTCTCCTGATACAACTGGACTTGCTGGGGGAAATAATTATAAAGAGGCTCTTTTACACGGAATTCTAGAGGTAATAGAACGACAAAATACCCAGCAGATATCTGAAATTGCTTTTGTTAATGGCAAAATGACAAAAAATTTATCAAATAAATTTGATTGTCATATTTATTCTCATGAAAATATTTATGAAATTCCTTCGTTTGAGGTATTGATTAAATCAAAAAATCCTTTTGAAAATCAAATTCTATTTAAAGGCGGTGGATGTCATCTCAATAAACAAATAGCTTTAAATCGTGCACTGGCTGAGGCCATTCAATCGCGAGTAACCACAATAGCAGGCTCCCGCGATGACTTGATTCATACTAAGTATGATTTTAAAACTAGTGAGTTTCCTGTTGTCATAGATAAAAAGGGTTTTGCTGAGTTGCCCAATTATTCGGTAGAGACGATAGACGATACTCTTTCGGTTCTATTTGAAAAGATTAAGGGGAAGAATCAGGATATTTTAGTTTATAAATACTATGATAAAGAAATATGCATTTTAAAAGTAAAACTAGTTTCTATGGATTTGATAAGTCATGCATGAAACCGTCGTTTTTTTAGAAACTTCCTTAACCTATCAAGAGGCGATACATCTACTTCCCCATGCGATGTATTTACCTTCAATCAAAAAGGGAGATGTGCTTAAAGCAATAAAAGCAGGGTATAAACGGATAGTTATCATCGATGGAAATTTTTCCTGGGTTCCTTCTGTGTGGCATAAAGAAATATTAACAGCATTAGACTACGGTATTGAGGTTTGGGGTGCGGCTTCAATGGGTGCTTTGAGAGCGGCGGAGCTGGATGCTTATGGCATGAGAGGTTATGGACGTATATATGAGATGTATAAGAATGAAGAAGTAGTTGGTGACGATGAAGTAGCTATTGCTTATTCTAAATTCAATAATGCTCAAACTATTCCTCTAATCAATATTCGCCTAACCCTTGAGGGACTAAATAGTATTAATAAAGAAGCTGTTTTAAATTCAATACGATCTATTTTTTATGCTGAAAGAACTTGGGAGAAAATTGCACAACACGTGTCAGAAGATCTTTATCATTTGATTAAATCCAATTATATAGAGGCTAAAAAAGAGGATGCAAAGTCGTTATTGCTTTTTCTAAGCAAACAGCTCATTCCTTCTACGGATTTTTATTTAAATAGAAAAAAAAGAGAGTTTACTCTTTTTGAAAAAAAATTAATTGAGTCTACTTTGTCTCCTGTTTGGTTGCGTGCTCCTATGCATGAGCAGACAGAATGTTCAGCTTCTCTACAGAGGGCTGAAAATATTCTTAAATTACTATCAATTCCTGAAACAAAAAAGAATAGGATCCATTATCAATACTTACTATCTCTTCTTGATCAACAAACGTACGCAATTACAGAATACGAGCTTATATATCAAGTCGAACAATTTAGGGAGGTGCATAATTTGTTAAAAGGAGAGGATTTTTTTAACTGGTTAAAGGACATGGGATTGCATGAGTCTAACCTAGAACAACTCTTTACCGATTATGTAAATCTTATGAAATATTTGATAATTACCTACGATTTCAATAGTTATTTTAATTAGCCTATTCATCCTAAAAAAATATTTTCACTTTTTTCTTATCCTTGCACCTAGGTGAATGCACCGTCATTTAAATGATGGTTCAATAACCTTATCGCTTATCAAAATAATCAATTATGACTGTAGAACAAGAAGTATTCGATATTTTAGAGAGTTGTATTTCCTGTTTACAACAGGCAGCCATAAACATAAGTGGTTTGGATTTTGATAAACATGCACAAGCGGCAATCTATGCCTATTCATTATTGCGACGGCAGCAGTTGTTTTTAATGTATCCAATTGAGAATGAAACAGTGCATTAGCAGATAAAAATAAGCCAATAGAAGAGGAATAAATATGTTGATTTTAACGCGCAGGGTAGGGGATACCGTGGTTATCGGAAATAAAGTGTTTTGTACTGTTTTAGAACAACAACACGATGGTCAAATAAAGCTGGCATTTGATGCGCCTAAGGTTATTCCAATCCATCGTTTTGAGATTCAAACGCAAATTATGCAAAAGATTAAAGAGGGTACTTATACGCATGATATGGCCTTGAATGAAACGGTGATTGAGCGTTTAACGAGTCAGTTTAATAGGGGATCTCACTGGAATTAACCACTTATAAATTAAGATAAATAAGGATAATGCAATGAAGGCATACATTAAATCAGGATTGACACGCTCATTGATCGTTGGAGCCATGGCCACACTTACAGGCTGTGCGGCAACTCACACTGTACTAGAACATGGGTCGTTGCAAGTTAGTACAAAACAAAGCGACACTATCTTTTTACACCCCGTATCCAGCGCTCAAAAAACGGTTTATGTTTCTGTGCGAAATACTTCTGATGAAGAGGTTACTATCCAGCCTCAGCTAAAAACAGCATTAATGAACCATGGGTATAAGGTACTCAATAATCCAGATGCTGCATATTATATCTTGCAAGCAAATATCTTAAAAATTGGGAAAATGAGTGCTTCAGCGAGCCAATCAGCATTACTTGGTGGTTATGAGTCTGCTATCGCAGGAGCTGTGGTAGGTACGGCGGCAGGAAGTTTCACTAACTCCACGGCTGGAATGGTCGCTGGTGGTTTTGGTGGTGGATTGATTGGTATGGCTGCGGATTCGTTAGTTAAAGAAATTAATTACACGATGATTACTGACATTCAAATCAGCGAAAAAGTGGGGAAAGAAATTAAGGTGAAAGAACAAGTGCAATCGAATCTAAAAAATGGCAGTAGCACAATGATCTCTCAAAATTATTCCCGCGACAGCAAGTATCAAAGCTATAAAACGCGCATAGTGTCGAACGCAAATAAAATGAATCTAAAGTTTGTGGACGCACGTCCTGCATTAGAGCAGGGTTTGGTAAAAACAATTGCTGGTATCTTTTGATTTGACCTGAATAGAGCTCTATGAAAGAAGCATATGCCTTAAAAAATAATCTGTTAAAGAGGGAATAGTAATGAGAATCAATATACTAGCTGGATTTATTATCATGACATTAGGTATGCAATGCGCTGCTGCAGCTAATTTAAATAACTACGATTTAGAACGGCGAATTTTTGATGTGTCTTACCAATTAAACCAGATAGCAGAAGAACACACCACCGATTTATGCTCTGGAGATATCGCAATTGCTGCAGCCTGGAATCAGCGGGACATGAATTGCAGCATCAAAACAAAGACAGGGCACTGGTTTCTATGGCCTATGGGCACAATGAATTAAAAGAAATCAGCAATGCAAGAAGTTACTGTGTTCATCTAGCACCGAAGATAAAACCCTATCTTGCAAAAGTCATCGTGATGAGGAGTGAACTTGAGAACACCACCATTCCAGATACAGATCAGACATCGGATTAATTTTGAAGAATGAGAAAAGGAGTACCTAATGAACGCAATTAAAATACTTATATTGTCGATGACATTCTTGGTTGGAAGTGGAGTGACTTATGCTGAGCCAGAGATAGGGCTTGAAAACAATGTAAAGCTTAATCAGGTAATTACCGCTTATGCTTCAACGAATGAAGAACAGGATATCGAATATTTCAAACACATTCTTTCCAATGGCGGGCTGTATGCGCTTTTGTTTGCTCTGAATACCGAACTTCCTGAAATATCCAAATCCGTTGAGTATGTAGCTTTATACAAAAAACTGGATTTAACAAACCAGGTGTTGTCACAAATTTTAGAGGAACTGAAAAAGAACAATCAATTATTAAGCCAAAAGGAATGACCATGGATGAGTAAGCACTCTTTTTAAAACCGCGATTCATTAAATAAAAAGAATAAAAAATGAGCACAAATAGGAGGCTCAGGGGATTCTTTACCCAAAAAACGGAGATTTATTAAAAATGAAACAAATGAAGCTTAAAAAATCATCAGTATTCCTAAGCACCTTGCTTTTATCGGGAGCCGTGTTTTCGGCCTCTCTGGGTAAAGAGGAGTTGGCTTCAGAGTGCCAATTTTTGGGAGCTAGTTTGAGCCAATTGGCAAAAGCCAACCTCAAAGAGTATTGCACAATCGATGTAGGTTATTCAGGAAGCATGATGGAGCAGTCTGCCTCCTTAATTCGAGGCGAACGCATGGAACTTGCACGGGATAATCTCGATTTTGCGAATAGAACATTAGCACGCGTTGCATCTAATTATAACGATTGTCCTTATTTCTCATCAATGACACGACCTTTTACACAAAAAATAAATCATTTAATTCACGAATTAGATTCACTCAATCAGCGTTCATCAAACTAAAGGAGAGCATTATGAATGTAAGTGCAGTAATCAGAAAGAGCAGTATCAAGCTCTATGAATTTATACAGTGGTCAGTTCCCTTGTTGGTCTTCAGCTGGGTTGTTGTTTTATGCCTTACCAGCACTGGACATGCAGAAGGTCAGAATTATTTAAGTGCGATGAAAGGAGATGTTAGTGCCACCTTTGGTAAGAATTCGGATTTGCCTGGCTATTTATATCTAGGCGAAACCTTGGGTGCTGGGGTTGCCTGGTGGAAAACAAAAAGTCCTTGGGTATTTATTGGTTTGCCTTTACTGATGATCTTCACACATTGGGGTTTAAGTTATGTCGCATAACTATTCGACGTTTATGTTGTCAGAGGAACCACGCATTGCAGGGGTTCCTTTGACTACCGGATTACCTGTGTATTTACTCACGGGTATTGGATTACTGATTGGTTATGGACCGCAGCTTTTTGTGATTGGGGCCGTTTTAAGTTTAATCATGCATGTTCAGTTTGGTGGGCTGCCTTTACGGGTTTTATTAGGAATGATTTATTGGTCCTTACCGCATGCCATGACGACGCTTATTTTTAGGTCATTCCCTAATTCAGCGCATCGAATCTATGTAGGGTGAGTTTATGAACAGTGTATTTCGTGACAATGTGCTTTCAAAAAATAAAGTGTTGCTTCACCTGACACTGGCTTGGGCAGTCACATCCACCATTGCGGTGTTCATTTTGGGTGGGCTTTGTGTTCATGTTGTTAATAACAAAGAAACTCATTGGTTGCCCATCTGTACTGAGGACGGTTACTTCTTGAGTAACTCCTCCTTTTCACCTTCTTATATTAAAGACATGACTAAAAAGGTTATTCAATTACGATTAACCTACAATCCAGACACGGTAGCAGCTCGATTTGCTTCATTAGTCCATTTAATTCCTGCGTCTCATCAAGAGGCATTCAAAACCATTCTGGACTCAGAGTCAGCCGTTGTGAAAGAAAAAAACATTAGTTCCGTATTTTATGAAAAGAACATTCACATTGATGAATCCACCCTGCAAGCCAAAGTAGACGGAACGTTAAATCGAACCAGTCATGGTCTTGAAGTGAAACCACAAAAGAAAATTTATTTAGTCCAGTTTGCTCACTTGAACGGGATGATGTGGCCTAAGGCTATTAAGGAGGTTCATCAATGAAATCACTTCAAATCCTCATGTTAAGTAGCGTGCTTTCTACCTCACTGCATGCAGGCAATACAGCAGCCACGCTTAAGTTTGAAGAAGGGGAGCGATTTGCGCTGTCTTTGTCTTCTCTTAACTTTAATCGTATTGATGTAGAAGGCGAGCGAATTGTTAAAGTCAGCTTCCCTGAACATTCCTTTATTGTAGAACAAAGCTTCGATGCAGAGGATGATTTGGATGGTGCTGTGGTTTTAAAGCCATTAGCGCATATTCCGTTAACCGTCTATTTCACAACAAATCTGAATCATCATTTCTCAGCCACCATATCTCCGACTGAGGATTTAGGTAAGACCATTAAACTGGTATCCAAAAAATTAAAAGGGTTTGATTATGCCAAGGCGCAAGAGCAGAGCCAATACCAACAAAGTGATTTAATGACGGCGCTTATGGAGGGCACCACACCTTCTGGTTTTCAAGAAGTGAGTATTAAACCCACGACCTTTCGTTTGCATAAACAGTTAAAAGTAACCCTGGTGAAACAAGTCCGAGGCAAAGAGTCTTCGGGCTATGTGTATCGCATCGAAAATCAATCCAACAAACCCATGGAATTAACACCAACATTATTCGAACACCCCAAACTGGTTATGATGGAGCTGTCCGAAAAAATGCTGCAGCCCAGTCAAGTCGCCTATTTTTATGGCATTTACCGTGAACAATCCAACATCGGGTAATAAGGAAGCGTGTCATGATGAAATCGTTTAAAAAGTTAATAAAGAAAAGTAAAAAAGCCAATCTTAATCAAAGTGCCAAAGTGGAGCAGCTCCGTAATGGCTTGGCTTTTCTACTACTTGGTGGATTGTGTTATGGATTCTATCTTTATTCTTCAAAGCCACAACCTACGCTTCCTGCAAATAAAAAGCCTGTGTTTGATGGGGTATTAGACAGCGCCTTTAGCAAATTAAGTGATGAGGCAGTACTTGAAAAACAACAACGCCAAATTGATGCGCTCAAAGCGTTGGTAGAAAAAAATAAAAAGAGCACACCCAATAAATCAGAGGATTTGGTTTCCGAAAACCAAGCGTTATTAAACGCCATGCAAAAACAATTAGAGCAGCTTGCACTTGAAAATAAAGAAATCAACGGAAAACTACAGGTAGCGTTGCTTAAAAACTCACAAACTAGTTTAGCTGCTGTGGCCGCAAGACCGCCTACACGCGAAGAAATAGAGGCCCGTCATAAACAACGGATTTTGGATGAAAAAGCCTATTATGGCAAAGCAGGTCTTGAAACGGTTCATTTTAATTACCGCCGTCAACAAAAAGAAGAGCGTACACCGGATAATTATGTCTGGGCAGGAACCCATGCCGAAGGCTTCTTATTGAGCGGGGCTAAAGGGGATGCTGGGATTAATGGTGCTAAAAATATGGGAACGGCACTGATTCGCCTGGATTCTAATGGAATTATGCCCAACAATCGCCATTCGCGCCTTAATGGTTGTCTAGCTATTGTCTCTACATATGGTGATTTGTCTGATGATGCGGTAGTGATGCACCTTGAAACCCTTTCGTGTGCGAAACCTAATTTAAGTTTTGAGCAAAAGGTGTATGGGGCGGTGTATGACTTGGATGCGATGCAAGATTTACGCGGTACGTCCATTTTAAAAACCAAACCTCTTTTAGAATACAGTGCGGCTGCAGGGATTTTAGCAGGCTTTGGGGATGGACTTAAAAACCTCAATACGGCTCAGACCATTAATCCAGGCGCGGGCACCATTACGACTTATGGTCAGGCCTCTACGCTGATGCAATCAGCAGCAGGAGGAGCGGTAAGTAATCCAGCCAATAAAATCTCTGATTACATTATGAAAATCGCCGATATTTATCACCCTCTGGTGGTGGCACGTGCAGGACGGCGTGTATCCATCATGTTCACCAAAGGCTTTTGGATTGATAGGGCGCACCAATCGTTTGAATCGGGTAAATCCATTGATAATCAATCGGCTCAAAATGAGGCCGCGATTACAACAACCATTAGCCGAGCAGGCGGTGAAGGTGGGGAGAGTAGCAGTGGAGAGTCAACTGCTCCGCAATCCACGTTCCAATCCGATACGCAAACGGCGCAGCAATTCTTAAATCAGAATGGGATGCCCAATCAACCCCTCTTTTCAACAGTTAATCCTAAAGGAGACGTACATGGTTAAAGCTTGGTTTGTTTTGTTCTGTTGTTGTTCGGCAGTGATGCTTACGGGGTGTTCACGCTCCATTTTTGATCATCAAGATGTTCGCTGTCCTTTTGTCGAGCGTGGTGGATGTCAAAGCATGGAGCAGGTGAATCGTATGGTGGATGCACGGCGATTTACACCGGATGGGCAATACGTGCAACAAGAGCAATGCGTAGGCTGCAGTGCTTATTCAAAATAAATGAAACGGAACTTTTTTAGGATTAACTATGTTCGCAACACTAAAAAAATACGTCCAGGGTTTTAGGAATTCAATCGATGGCTATTTGGTGGATGAAGAGGTATCGTCTTCCCAAAATACCTTAAATGTTGGCGATCACCAATACCCTCTTTTTTGCAAGGAACTTCCTTATCAGTATTATGACGAGGAATCGCATTTATTTATTAATCGCTGGAATACAGGCTTATTGTATCGCATCACCCCGTTAACCGGTGCGAATGAAAAAATAGCAGAGCAGTTGGATTCGATTTTAAGAACGAAGGTTTCTGATGAATTTACCTTACAGCTCATCTTGGTCAAACACAATCAAGTGGGACCGGAACTGGATGCTTTTTCAAAGCAGTTCATGAATCAAGATTTTGAGCAGTTAAGTGTGATGGGTAAAAGCCTTCGTTCGTTTTATGGTGAGGCGGCAGTTCATGGATTTAAAACCAATACCAATGTCAATCCCAGAATGACACAAACTGAGTGTTATGTCGTAGTCGATAAAATCAATGGAAAAAATGAGGAAGACGTTAAAGCCTGCTTTGCTCAATTTCGTATTGCCTTTGAAGCCTCGTTGATGTCGGCCAAAATTGGCTTTAGAACCTGTAATGCTGAAGATTTATTACGCTTACTTCATTTTTACCTGGCTCATGAACCCGATAATATTTACCCCAAATCCTCCTCTTATGATCCAACGCAACTCATTAAGCATCAGGTGGTTGGCCGTGATTTTGATGTAGAGGTAGCCAAAGAAGGCCTGCTTGTGAGTGGGGTTAATAATCAAGGCAAGGCATTCGAAACGGTCGTCTCAGTGATGACCATTGATGGCTTACCAGGTGAATACCATCTTTGGGATAACATTAATAACAGCGCCAATATTTTTCATCCAGAACAAAGTATTCCCTGTAATCACATTATTTCTGTTACCTACCTGGTTGACGAGCAAAACAAAGCGCAGGGACGTGCGAATCGCAAAACCAGTGATTTGGATAAAAAAGCGAAAGGCGATTATGCGCTGCATGTTGCCGGTACAGAAAAAAAAGCGCGTGAATGGCGTCATTTTCGTGATGATTTGGCTTCAGGAAAGACGCGTTCTTGTAAGATGCTGTATAACGTCGTGCTATTTTCCAGACGTTCCGAATATGCCCGCGATGTGGAAGCCGCTCGTACCTGTTTTTCTTATAACGGTATTAAGCTCGCGCTAAGCCGTAGGATGCAATCTCCCTATTTTCTAGCAACATTGCCTTTTTTATTTACGAATCATCTCCAAAAAGGATTTCAGCTACCCACGATGATGTGGCCTATTTCCTCATGGAATGCGACTCAATACATGCCTATTCTTTCGGATTGGTCGGGTACGGGATCGGGCATTTTATTGCCGACACTACGCAACCAATTTTCTTGTATTGATCCATTCTCAGGTAAGTTGGGCACGAATTACAACATTTCTGTGACCGGCACATCAGGCGGGGGAAAGAGTTTTTTTATTCAAATGCTGATGCTCAATGTGCTGTTCAACGGCGGGGATCTCTTTATTGTCGATGTCGGGGGAAGTTATAAGAAGTTATGCCACACCTTAGGCGGTGTGTATCTGGAATACTCCAATTTGGCAATGAATCCCTTTACTCATGTCACGAATATTGGCAAAGAAATACAGCATATTCTTTCTTTGTTTCAATTATTAGCGTGCGCTAAGGATGGAGCCAGTGATGATGACCGAGGAACGTTACGAGAGGCAATATTGCAGGCGTTTTTTGAACATCAGCAAGCCACATTAATTGATCATGTGCAGGCTAAGCTTCTGGAGTTGCATCAGAACGACCGAGAAAAATACCCTACAGGGAAAATTCTGGCGAAAAATCTTGATCCCTATTGCACTCATTCAGAGCATGGCACGGTCTTTAATGCGCCTTCTAAGTTAGCGCCTGATGCACGCATTATTGTCGTGGATTTAAAAGAAATTGAGGACGATGAACACATTCGTGCACCGGTTTTACTGTCTATTTTGTCTCAGTTTCAAGGCCGTATGTTTAACTCCGATCGCAGCCGTCAAAAAATGTGCATCATTGATGAAGCCTGGTCCTTATTCTCTGGCGATCAAATTGCAGTGAATTTCATTAACCGAGGGTTTCGTACAGGGCGGCGGCATAATGCTTCTTTTGTGACGATCACGCAAGGTATCGATGATTATTACGCTTTTCCTGAAGCACGTGCTGCTTGGGAAAACTCTGCAATCAAACTCATTTTTCTTCAAGATGGAGATTCTCTCGTCAAGCACCAACACGAGCATAATACGTTTTCTGATTTTGAATTTAAATTACTTTCTGCCTTTCCTAAAGCGAAGGACGCTGGATTCTCACAAGTTCTGATTCGTGCAGACGGTATTTCCTCGTTTCATCGGCTCTTTGTTGATCCGTTTACACGGGTCCTATTGTCTTCTGATGGACGCGATTATCAAGCGGTAATGAATTACATAGCACTTGGGCGATCGTACATTCATGCCGCCATGCTGGTAGCCAACAAACACTATGGCCTATCCAAAAACGTGTTAGTGGAAGGAGGGCTTGCTGATGCTGCGTCATTATAAAACCCAACTCTTGATTCTAGCGGGTTTAGTCTTGTCTGGCATGGTGTTATGGAGCATGCACAAGCCCGCACCGCTGGCTGTGGTGGATATGCAGCGGTTACTGAATCAGCCGGCGGTTTTATTGAGCCAAAGTAATTTATCAGAACAAGAGCAAAAAAAGGTGTTAAAGCAGTATTCATCGTTGTTGCCTCAGACCTTGTCTCAGTATGGGGCTTCTCATCATGTGACCCTAATCACCGCAACAGTGATTTCCAGTGGACGTTTCGATGTGACGGATGAGGTGATTGCAGCAACCTTGGAACAGTTGGGTGCACTATGAAAAAAGTGGCGAGCTTGATTGCAGCACTCTTAATGAACGTTGCTCCGATATATGCCAAAAACTTAGGCAATTACGGCCAGCTTTTTCCTGTTGTCGAGCAAGACATCCGTCAGGTCATCATGGCGAAGCTGCATCGCTTAGAGCAATCAGGTGCCTTGAAACAACATCAACAACAAATAGTGGCGCGAGTGGAGGAGCATGTGAGAAGACCAAAACCACTTCATTTACCTACGACGAACACTCCTAAAACGCATGAATTAGATCCAAGTATCGTCGTGAATCAAACGCTTTACACCCAGGATGGGACGATTATTGCGAAGAAAGGGGCGCACCTTAATCCTTTTGAACGCGTATCTTTTTCTAAAACACTGTTTTTTTTCGATGCCGATGATCCGAAGCAACTCGCCTGGGCCAAAGCGCATTATAAGCATTTTGACCAGGTGAAATTTATTTTAACCGGAGGGGATGTTAAGGAGGCCTCCGAGGTTTTGGGTTCGGTTTATTTTGATTTAGAAGGGCGCTTGAGTCGTTATTTTCACTTAAAGCATGTGCCTTCCGTAGCCAGCCAAAAAGGATTGGTTTGGCGTATTCAAGAAATTGGTCAATACGAGTTACGCAAATAGGAGTAGGTACTATGAATAAAAAAACGTTGATTACCCGATTCATGGTGCTGTTTTTATTGAGTTCGCTGAACTTCGTCTATGCGTCTCAGTGCAAAGGACACTTCGTCAATCCAATTACCGATGTCTGCTGGAATTGTTTGTTTCCACTTACTATTGGCAGTAGTGAAGTGGTTAAAAGCAGTTATCCTGATACAAAAAATCCAGGTAATCCTTTGTGTTTATGCCCTACACCCATTGGCGAGCGTTTAGGCGTCACTATTGGTTATTGGGAACCAGCGGCCTTGGTTGATGTGACGCCTAAACCCTGGTGTATGGTCAATTTAGGCGTGCAACTGAATGTCACTAAAAAAGGGTTAGGTGGCTCACAGATGCCGGAGACCGATGGACGCGGTGCGTTTTATTACGTTCATTGGTACAAATACCCTCTGGTTTATTGGCTGCAAGTATTAACGTCCTTAGGGTGTATGGAAACTGAAGATTTTGACATCTTATATCCGTCGGAGTTAGACCCCACTTGGAATGATTCAGAACTGGCCTTTGTTCTAAATCCTGAAGCCGTTTTATTTACCTCCTCGTCTGCAAGAGCTTCTTGTGCCTTTGATGCGACCAAAGCACTTGCAGGCACTGCCGTGAACAGTCTTTTTTGGTGCCAGGGTGCGCAAGGTTCTACGTATCCATTAACGGGGTTTGTGGCACATCAAGCAAGTCCTATAAGTACCGCAGCCTTACTTGCAGAACGCGTTGATTTTAAGTTGCATCGACCACCGACACCTGCGATTCGCGATTCGATAGGCCAAGATTGGCCTGCTGTATGTCATACCTATGCATCGAGCATTATGCCCAAAGACCGTTATCGCTATCAGTTGGTGAATACCTTGCCTGAAGCGCATCGTTGCCATCCGTTTGGACAATCCGTCATTGGATGGGAAGCAGGACACACCTATCCAGGTGATGGTGACAATTTTGGGTTTTTAATTTGGAAGAAAAGGAACTGTTGTTTTCTTTAAATGATGGGGATGAATTATGAATGCATTCGGAATTTTTTTAAGTAGCCTGTTTTTAGCCACCGCAAGTCATGCCAATGTGAATGATTTTCTTAATGAGGCATCGGCAACGGGTAAGGCGGCGCACGATTCAGTAAGCCAGGACACGTTGGCTCATTGGAATGCAACATCCAATCAATCCTATGCACAAAATAAGACTCTGATTGATCAGATTATTGAACGTTTACGCCAAGGAGCTCCCGTTGCTCAAAAAGGTCAAACGGTTGATGGAGCCGTATTATTTGTGTCTTTTTCCATGCCCGAATCCTTGTTGTTTTCACTGAGCGATGAGGCAGCTTCTTATAAAATTCCAGTAGTGATTAATGGTTTGATTGAGGGGGATTTTAAAAAAACCATCACAGCGTTTTCCATGCTTCAAGCCAAGGCAAAAGAGTCCAAATGGGCGTTTAATGGAATATCGATTGATCCTCTATGGTTTGAACAATTTCATATCACTGCGGTGCCTGCACTTGTTGTGAGCAAAAGGCCGAGCTCCTGTAGACAGCAACTTATTTGTCCCGAACAGACTTATGATGTGGTGTATGGCAATGCATCTATAAAAAACAGTTTACAACTCATTGCACAGAAAGGGGATAGTGCAAACGAGGTGGCGCAGGCTCTTTTGGAGAACACTCATGTCTAAGTGGGTTGTTTTAATGGCGTTACTTTCTATGGGATGTTTTGCGAATCAAACAGGAACCGATTTTAACGCCTTTAAAAATTATGCTAAATCGTTAAACGCCCAACCTAAAGATGCCATGCACGGATTTGATCCCCATGCGCTTTTTGATCAGTACTCAGAGCACCCTGCGCAAGAAGGATACTATCAAGGGATTCAAAAGGAGCAAACAGATTTATCAAGCCAGGCCAATGCGGCGATTAAAAATGATCCTGGTGCCCAAACGGTCATTGATCATTTTGGAACAAACAAATTTGAACTCAATCAAGCAAATTCCGTATTGGCTCAATCTCAATTAATTCAGGATGAAAGTTATGCGATTACGCACGGACAATCCAATAATCGCGTTCAATGCTCGAATCAAAAGCCTACCTGCACGATTAAGACACATGAAGAACAATGCTTCAGCTCTCGTTTATTGCCCGATCAAACCTGCACCAAGTACCTTAAGGTCCTGGTGGATTCCGAAAAAGTGGTGCAACGCGCTGATTTTTCGTTTTATGTTGCTAAAAAATGGACCGGAGTGATTACTGTAAATTTGGTGACTGGCGCAATCACTAATGCTGTGGGCGGCTCTGTTCCTTATCCCATTCGGATGAAACATTCGTGTGATGGAATGAGTGCCACCATTCATTCGATACGAAATAATGGGGCGAATGCGTATTGGGTTCAGGTGATTGGTACTCCAACATGCGCTAATAATGGGTTGTTGACCTTTTATATTAATAAAGGATGGGGACGAATTTATCCCATTCAAGTTGCTTTGACGGTCACAGCACACTCCAAACCCTACATCAGCCAAGAATATTGGGACAATCATTGCATGAGCTTTGAAAATAAGGGGTCGCTGTGTCGAATCAAAAAAGAACAATGCACGGATACTCAGTCACCTAAAGTAATTGATGGTCTTCCTGTATCCCGTGTGTGTTGGGCGCGTGTGCTGACGTACTCTTGTTCTAGCGCGGCTGCTGATGAATGCATCACACAGAAAAATAAAGGGTGTTTTCAAACGGCCTCTGGGTGTGCGCGTTTTGATAAGCAGACTTGTGCTCTGTATAAGCAAACGTACAGTTGTCAAGAAAATGTGTGTGAAGCACCTATCGAATGCATTAAAGACTTATTTTGTGCCGATGGTGACTGTACAGAGCATTCCCAAACCCAAAATACTGATTTTGGGCAAAGTGTTTCTTCTTTAGCGGTTGTGGGGGAAGCGGGGCATGAATTAAGTCAACAACCCAATGCGTCTCTTTTTGGTGGTAAAGCAGTGCAATGCAAAATATGGCCCTTGGATCTTATTGATTGTTGTCATGATAAAGGATGGGGAAAAGACATTGATTTGCTTCATTGTCGTGAGGAAGACAAAGCGCTGGGTCGCGCCAAATTAAATTATGTAGCTCATTATCTGGGCGAGTATTGTAGTGAAAAAGTGGCTGGGGTTTGTTTAGAACACAAACGCTCTTACTGCGTATTTCCAAGCAAAATGGCCCGAATTATCCAGGAGGCTCGTCTTACACAAGTTAATGGTCATGGTTTGGGTGATGCAGAGCATCCAACCTGTGCAGGAATGAGTGTTGCGGAACTGCAGAAGATGGATTTGGGGCGGGTTGATTTTGTGACCCCAATCTATCCTTTTGGTCACGGGACACCCAATAAAGCGGCAGGGATTGCAGGTGATCTAAAGATCAAGTCTCAAGATCCTAAAAAGTCCATTGATGAAGTCACACGAAGAATGCAAAAAAAGGCAGGTGAATTATGAGTCGCCTGTTGATGCTGATGGTATGGGGACTGTTCATGACATCGCTTCATGCGGACATTGTGCAGGAGCATGCAAAAGGCTTTCATTGGTATACCGTTGAAGAGGCGCCCAAACCGATTAAAAAAACACTGCAGCCACGACCTGCTCCCGTGGTGAAATCTCCTTATGAACGCTTAATGGATAAGCGTAAGATTACACTGAATAAATTGGCCGAAGCATTGCTCTCTCCTTCATTTGATTCAACACATGAATACATGAATGCACAGATGGATTATTCAAAAAATAACCAGCAATTTGTACGCTATTGGCAACAAGTCTTATTAATCCATCCTGAGCTGGACAGCACGCTTAATTTTCCAACCGATAACTCAGCGATTGCAGTACGCAATGATGCACAAAAAGTATTAATCAACAAAGTCATTCAAGAAAGCAGTGCGCGTTATGGCTTTATCTTATTTTATCGTGGCACGAGTTCCATTTCACAAAAAATGGTCATGCATTTGCTTCCCTTTATCAAAGAATATGGTTTTTCCATGATTTCAGTCAGTACGGATGGCCAACTCATTGATGGGCTTCCTAATCCTAAATCAATTCCTCTGGAAAAGGTCCAAAAACAAGTAGCACTTGAGGCGAAGTATATGCCCGCTCTTTATTTCGTTGATTTAAAGAGTAATAAGATGTCGCCAGTGTCTTATGGGTTTTTATCTTTAGAAGAGCTGAAGCAGCGCATTTTTGATGTGATGACGCAGTTTAAACGATTCAGTTATGAAGGAGTGAATGAATGAAGAAAAGCTTCTTTTTAATCGTGCTATTCCTTCTCAGCACAGAGGCGTTTGCGAATGTTGCATTGGATGAGCTAACCCAGCTCTTAAATAAAAAACAAGAGCAACAAGTATTGGCGCGCACCAAAAACAAAAGAATCAATGCACTTTCGGAACAACATTACTTTATTTTTATATACCGCTCTACATGCCCTCATTGTCATCAATTTGCGCCCATACTTCGTGATTTTGCATCCAGTTTTCATATCCCTGTAGAGGCTTACAGTTTGGATGGCGAGTCTTTAGATGGATTTGATTCAGCCAATTTAACGCCTGAGTTGTTTCAAACTTTATATGTGTCTGGTGAATACAAGCCTGTAGTGCCTGCCCTGTATCTCGTGAATCGTCCTACGAATCAAGCGTATGCCGTGTTGTTTGGTGAGGCACAGCCTGCACAACTTGCAAACCGCGTGGATGAACTCATGACGCATTTGGAGGAACAATTTCATGATGAATAGATTCACAACTTTGCGAGATGACTATGTTTAAAAAAACCGTTGCAGCCTTATTGTTGTTAGGGACCAGTCAGCTCTTTGCAAACGCAGAATCCGATTTATCCCATTTTTTTAATAATTTGGGGTTTGATGCCAATGTGACGGGATCGCATGCTTATCAAACACAAGCGGCAGGTTATGCAGCCCTTGGTTCGGTGTATGCCCGTAATCAAGTACGTACCATCCGCCTTGCGCATGTGGATGTACCTGGAATGCGCTCTGGTTGTGGTGGCATTGATCTCTTCGCAGGCGGTTTTTCCTTCATCAAGTCGGATCAGATTGTGAAGTTCATGCAAAATATTTTATCAGGAGGAGCAGGCTACGCATTAAACCTGGCTTTAGAAACAGAATTGCCTGAAATTGCACATGCGATGCAGTTTATGCAGAAACTGGCGAATGAAATTAATGGCACCAATTTTAATTCCTGTGAAATGGGTGAAAATTTAAGTGCTGCGGTGTGGCCGCGAAATAGGGCGGCACAACAGCGTCTTTGCGAAGATTTGGGTCGTCACAAAGGAACCTTTACGGATTGGGCCATGGCGCGTCAGAAATGCTCCACAGGCGGTGAAGCGGATTCCATATTAGCTGAGGCTAAAAATAATCCTGAATACAAGGACCGTGTGTTAATCAACACCAATATTGTTTGGGATTCCTTACAAATTAATCAGTTTATTGCACAAGATCCCAAATTAGCGGAAGTATACATGTCCATTTCAGGAACCATTGTCTTTAACGCGAAAGGGGCGTTAATGACTTACCCTTCGCTTGCAACCAATCAAGATTTTATTAAAGCCTTGTTGTATGGAGGAAAGTTACCCAGTTACCACTGTACTGATACAGGGCCACAGTCGCATTGCTTATCTATTGATACCACAAACACGCAAGAAATCAGTGCCAAAAAAGCCTTAGTGGCTCAAGTCCAGGAATTACTGCAGGGGATTTATGACAACATTAAAATGGGCAAAGAGTTATCCGATAAGCAAAAGGGGCTGATTGAGTTAACACAACCCGCAGTTTTTAATCTTATTTCCGCCAATGCGCAACAAAACACCGGTATTCAAGGCAGTTATGAATTGGCTCAAAGTGTGGCAACTGATTTATTGGCACAATACCTTTCCAATTCCCTCGATATTATTCGCGCTTCGCTCTCAGGAAAAGAACTCGGCGCTCACAATGAAGAGCGTTTATACAAAAATCTGCAGACGGCACAACAGTTTGTGGCGCGGTTTAGCACGGAGAGCCGTGAGCGGTTTAATGCAGCGTTACAGACGAATGAATTAATCCGCAATAACGTCAAACAAGCATTAAGTGCATTAACACCCACCTTAAGAACAGCCTATTATGGAGACGCGCAATGAGTCTTTTAACCATTTATACGCCACAAAATGGGGAGTATCTCAAAACAGTATTGGATGCCATGGTCACGCTGCTTGGCACCTCAACCTACAAATCGGCTCAGGACATTGTGAGTATTCTTGCTGTAGGGGTGGTTGGGTTTCAATACGTCAGTGGTAAACGAATTCAAGCCATTAGTCGTTATGTTTTGTGTACGTTTGTCTTTTTGTTCTGTATTTTAGGCATCAAAACGCCAGTGGCCATCATTGACATGCAAACGGCTGATTCAGCGGGGCTTGCACTTACTGTAGATAATGTGCCATTAGGAGTAGGGCTACCTGCAGCACTTATTAGTGGCATTGGGTATGGGATTACTAAAGTGTTTAGTGATGTGTTTCATATGCCACAGGATTTAGATTACACACGAACTGGCATGTTGTTTGGTTCACGTACCTTCTTAGCGTCCACCAGTTCTAACTTGTCTTTGTCACCTGAACTCTCTCGTGATTTGTCCACTTACATCAGGCAATGCATTTTTTCAGCCAAACTTTTGGGGAGTCAGCAAATTTCACCCAATGAAATGAAGCACAGCTCGGATTTAATTCGCCTGTATTTTGAGCATCCCTCTCCTATTTATCGTGTCTTATTTCATGATGGCACTAATTTGAGCTGTATTGATGCAGCAGCACGTTTAAAACCAGAATTGAATATGGGAATAGAAAAACAACTCGTTCATTTATCGAATATTATGACCAAGGGGGATAAAGAGAAGTTTAGTGATGGTTTGGCGGCAGCTCATTCCTATTTTATGAACGTGTCCAAAGATGCAGCCCAAGTACTCACACAAAATATTTTAATTAATGCCACCCGAGAATCAGCCCTTGATGCCTTTGCTTTTGCTGGTGCGGATGCTGAGCTGATGAATTACACCAACAGCTCCAGTCTGCAAAAAATGCACGTGGCTGAAGCGAATAGTTTTTGGCTTGCAGGATATCGGCTTCCTTATTATATGACCGTCTTTTGGATGCTGACTCTGTGTATTTTCCCTTTAGTGATGTTACTAGCGCTAGTGCCCGCCATGCATGGGGTATACATGATCTACATGCAAACCCAAGTGTTTTTATGGTCTTGGCCTCCGATGTTTATCATTATTCATTTTTTTGTGTCATTAGCGTCTTCTACCACACTGACTTTATTTGGTTCTAAAAATGGCGGGGTTACTTTTTCAACCATTGACTCCATCGCCAGTATTCAAAGTAGCTTTGCGTATACGGCAGGGGGCTTGGCTATTAGTGTTCCAGTGATTGCCCTTTTTATTGCCAAAGGCTTACCTAATTTATTAAGTGCTGCGTCTCAACATCTAGGAGGAATGGCCCAATCATTATCTACTGGAGAGGCTCAATCGGCCACGCAAGGAAATATTTCCATGGCGTCTTACAGTGGTTGGAACATGAACTACAACAACATGCATGCGAATAAATGGGATACTAATTATCAGCATATGGAAGGACGAGCTACTGTTCAAGCGGATAATGGTGCGTTGCTCTCGCAAGGATTGGATGGGTCACGCGTGATTAACGCACAGTCTGCAATGAGTCAGATGGCAACGCGATTACACGCATCCGACAGAATCAGCGCTTCATTGCAAGACAGTGCAAGCCAATCGTTCCAAAATGCCCAATCGCATCGAACCAGTGCAGATTCTCATTACCAACAAGCGTTGAGTGGACTCTCTCAATTTAATGAAAGCGATGCCAGCGAGGTGCGCGAAGGAACGGGTATTAATAGAACGCTCAGTAATGCGTTGAATCAAGATATTCGTCAAATGCACGATGCGGTTAACCAATACAATCAGCATCATGACAAATCAGGACAGGTGTCGTGGGATGCGGCGGTTTCGGCCAGAATTGATACACGCAAAGGGGTATTTGGATCGTTCGCTCATGCAGTCACGGGTATTTCTGGGGAAGCGAGCACGAGTTTGAAAACAGGTTTGTCTGCTTCTAACTCGGTTCAAGCCTTTTTTAACTCCAGTGAAGGTCAATCATTCTCTAGCGCATTAAGCCACATGGAGTCTACAGCCAAGACGCATCACTTGGATGCCAATGATTCGTTTAACTTGTCGAAATCGGAACAAATCGCAGCCAACCTATCTCAAGGACATGCTTTATCTGATATGGCCTCAGCAGAATACAGTAAGGGCGAACATTATCAGCACATGGCTAACCGTGTGAAAGAGCACTCAGACGGTATGGATAGAGTATTGGATCAAGCGTTTCACGATTGGGTGGTGCAGCATCATGGGGTGCAGGCAGAAAAGGCACTGATGGGGACAGATGCTTCGAGCTTGAGTGCACAACAACAATTGGCCGATCAGTTTATGAGTTCTTCCCAAGGACAATCGGCAGTAAAAGAGCAAGTAAGCCGCATGATCCACTCATCATCCGATAAGGCTAAGAGCCAATTTGAGGCGCAACGTGCTTCGATGACAGCACATCAAAAAGCACTAATCAACCAAGCCCATCAGGATGGTTCTGGAGACGTTTTAAATAAATCGCAAGAGCGACATTTAAGCCAGGTGCAAGACAACACCATCCAGCAAGCTCACGATCTGCGTATGGAGAATCGAGAAGATTTATCGAAAGCCTATCAACACCAAGAGGGCAGTACACAAAAGGAGATTAAAGCATCTGAAGCGGATTTAGCGAATCGGCAAGCAAAACAAAAACACGATTATGTGGACAATGAGCGTTGGTACAAGGAAGGGCGTTATGAATAAGCAAACATTCGCGCTTACGCGTGCGCCTAGTGCATTGGTTTCTTCAAGAAGAGCGGTCAAATCGATGGATTTAAAATCATGAAACAAAGTTCTTTGCAAAATATGTGGCAATTTATGAGTGGCGGTCAGATTTTTGACTATAAAACCAAAATGATGATTCAGGTAAGTCAACGTATTTTTCACTGGGCTGTCTTAGGTTTTGTCGTACTTTTTTCGCTGATTATGGCATTTTATGCCTCCTCTGAATTAAAGCTGGTGGTGCTTAACCACATTTCAAGGTTCCTGGTTAAATTCCATTACGGGGAGTATGTATTATGGACAAGTCTCAATGGGAGTAAAATTACAGCGCTTTTTTATCAAAAAAGTCCCCTTATTCAAGCATCCGTGCAGCAGGCTTTGGATGCTCTTTGGAGAAAAGCGCAAGTTTCTTTATTTTTTGGTGGAGCGGTGTATTTGTTGATTACGCTGTTGTTTTCCCGTTTCTTTATTAAGTTAGGTGAAAAATACACCAAAGATCAATTTGTTTCCGGTACGCGCTTAGCTCTATCGCCTAAAGAAACCATCAAATCGGTCAACGAATCACAACGTGGCGCTTCAGAAATTAAACTTTTGAACCGACTTCCTATGCCTAAGTATTCTGAAAAACAAGGGATGTTGTTTCATGGCACAACTGGTGCAGGAAAAACGCAAGCCATGATGATGCTGTTGGAGCAAATTAGGGCGCTGGGCGAGCCGGCAATCATCTATGATAAAGAATGTACCATCAAACCTTATTTCTTTGATGAGCTCATTGATGTTGAACTCAATCCCATTTCAGAATTATGTGCCAATTGGAAAATGTGGCGAGAATGTGCCAATCCGTTGGAGTTTGGCTCCTTTGCCACTTATTTAATTCCTAAATCAGTTCAAGGCAGCGATCCGTTTTGGGTTGACTCTGCAAGAACCATTTTCACCTCGATGGCGTGGAAAATCAGGGATTATGCAGAAAAAGATCCAGTGTTTCTTCTGCAGTTATTACTCACCACCTCATTGGAGGAAATCAGGAACATTCTCAAAGGTACGGAATCTGAAAATCTGGTGAGTAAGGAAATTGAAAAAACGGCCATTTCCATTAAATCAGTGTTGGCAACCTATACCAAGGCGCTGCGCTTTCTTGAAGGGCTTGATAAATCGGGTAAAGAAGATTTTTCGATTAAAGAATGGATTGAAAATACAACCGATCCTAAAAAATACAATAAAGGGTGGTTATTTATTACCTCACGCTCCAAATACCATAAAGAGATAAAGCCTTTAATTTCTCTGTGGTTAGGACTCGCTATGCAAGGGGTGCAATCCTTGGTGGCTAATAATAAGGGGCGTATATGGCTTGTCATGGATGAATTAGCAAGCCTGCATCGTTTAGAAACCATTTCAGACACTCTGGCTGATATCCGTAAATTTGGAGGTTGTGTTGCCATTGGCATTCAATCCATTGCGCAATTAGATTTTATCTATGGAACTCATGAGGCCGGAGCCATTGCGGATCTACTCAATACATCCATTTATTTTAGGAGTCCAAAATCGAAAGTGGCTAAGTGGGTTTCCGAGGATTTAGGCCCACAAGTGATTAATGAGATGAAAGAAAGTCAGTCTTATGGTCCTGATTCGGTTCGTGATGGTAATACGGTGGGCTCGCAACGCACTAAAAGAAATACGGTTGAAGAGGGCGATATTATGACTCTTGATGACATGGAGTGTTATGTCCGTTTGGTAGGAAATCATCCCATCACTCGTTTGAAAAACAAATACATTGAGCGTAAAGAAATTTGCGTACCACTTGTTGAGCGATCCATCAATTTTGATGCGTTGGAAAAAGTAAATCACCGCGCGTTAATGGTCCAAAATAATCCTCAAAGAAATGAGGATGTTAAAAAAATCCATCAATTTGAAACATTGGCGCATGAGGTATCGGATAAGGATTTAGTACCTCCACAATCACCTTATGCGGAACCCAAAGATCACGTTACAGCCAACAAAAACGACACTGATGCTATTGAGTTGCGTGAGGCCTCCATTGTTATAAAAGAAATTTTTTAAGCCATCCAGGGAGGTATTATGTTGACCTTAAATAAAATAAGTGCGGCTAAAGACGCGCTGCATTATTACACCAATCAAGATAATTATTATTTAAGCGATCGAGATTCGCTCAACAGTCTGTCCCGATGGATCGGGCGCGGTGCGCAGAAGTTACAATTGTCCGGTGAAATTGAGCCTTCGCAATTTTTGCAATTATTGGATGGACAATTACCCAGCGGGCAACTGCTGGGTATTATCGATAAGGGAGTACGTCAACATCGTCCTGGCACTGATGTGACCTTATCAGCGCCTAAGTCCGTATCCATTTTAGCCCTGGTGGGGCAAGACGCGCGCTTGCTTCAAGCCCATCAAGAAGCCGTGAACATTACCTTTGGTCGGATTGAGCAGCTGGCAGCAGAAGCACGCATTACATTTAATGGCGAAACCACCTTTGAAAAAACCCGTAATTTAGTAGCAGCCATGTTTGTCCATACAACCTCTCGTGAATTAGATCCCGATTTGCACACGCATGTACCCATACTCAATATGACTGAGCGTTCGGATGGATTATGGCGTTCTTTATCGTCACGAGCAAAAAATGATAAAGAACATCTGGATCATGGTTTTCGTGAATTAATTTATTCCAACCAGCATTATTTGGGATTGGTGTACATGTCCTCTTTAGCTAAAAAAGTTAAGGAGCTGGGCTACGATATTCGCATTAAAGACAGGTACGGTAATTTTGAGATTGTAGGTATTAGTGATGAGGCTATTACTGCTACATCCAAAAGGCGCGTGC
The DNA here is from genome assembly GCF_977063405.2 of Legionella stuttgartensis. Lineage (NCBI taxonomy): Bacteria > Pseudomonadati > Pseudomonadota > Gammaproteobacteria > Legionellales > Legionellaceae > Legionella > Legionella stuttgartensis. Next base: position 8,641 of record NZ_CDRUHA020000062.1, on the reverse strand, counting down.
AGATTCTTGATGATATGAAGGAACGCGGTACAAGCAGTGCCAAGGCTGCCGAGAAATCTAATTTATCGACGCGCAACCCAAAAACTGAAATAGACAGTCAAGCGCTGCATCAACAGTGGGTAGATGAAATTAAGGAGCTTGGTATTGATTTAGGCACGATTATTCAGGATTCCAAATTAAATAGCGGACGAGGAGCGGTTAAAAGCACTCACACCACACCTTTAAGCCCTGATGCGCAAAAAGCAGTGGGTGATGCACTGGCTCATTTGTCCGAATATTCTACTCAAATCCAGCATGGGGCTTTGGTGCGCCAGGCTATGACTTTTTCAGCAGGTCTTGTTGGCCATGAGGACATTGAACGGGAAATTGGATCTCTTTTGGAGGCAAGGGCACTCCAGGGAAAACCCTTGGAATATTATACAACGGCGCATCTTCTTGCACGCGAGAAGGACTTTATTGCAAAAACTACCAACGAGTTAAAAGTAAGCTTTTCGATTCCAGTACCAAATCACGGGCTCTCTTCGCAGGTATTTAAAAATAACGAGCGCATTCAAATCATTGATGTAGCCGGTTTTCGGTGCGAGAAAGAGCTGATTCAAGACATGGTGCATCTTGCAGAAGCGCATTTTCTCAATTCTTATGTACTTCATCCTGGTAGCCTAAAAACGCAGCAACTTCGAGCAGACATCAAACATTTGGATACAGGATTTATTTCCAGGATTAAAAATTTGTTTAAAGACGATATTGTGCATACGGTGTCTGGATTTCAATATCATTATGGGAAGCACATCAAATCATCACCGTTTACGAAAAAAAAGCAAGATTTAGTGATTGTTCATGATGCACAAAAACTTTCTTTTGATGATTTATCCGCGTTAAGCGACATCACTCAAGCACACAGAAGCAAACTCATTTTATTGAATAACTCGGCAGGAACATTGGGTTTTAGTGCAGGAAATCCGATTAAGCTATTAAAAGAGCAGGGCATTCATTCGTATAAATCGTTAACAGCCCCTATCAAAGGAGCGCTTAAGCTCTCGATTGGGAAACAAGCAAATGAATCCATGAGTTCTGCTTGGCTTCAATTAACGCCAGAACAACAGCAAAAAAGTGCACTGGTTGCCTTGAATAACAAACAAAAGGAGACTTTGACGAGCCAGATACGAGAAGGGCTGGTGCAGCAGGGGCAGTTATCAAGATTAATGAAAAAGGTAACTGTTTTGGCAACAGTCTCATTGACACAAACGGAAAAAGGACACGCTCAGTCTTATAGAGTGGGCGATAAAATCACATTTTATAATGAAGGTCGAATACCGCAGCACTATAAGGTGTGTGACCTTGGTGCCAATGGGCTGCATTTAAAAAATGCCCAAGGCAAGACAAGTCTGTTTGCTTATGACACTAAAGAAGACTTTAGTGTATCACGAGAAAAAATACTAGAGGTCGCTGTTGGAGAACGGTTAATCAATGAACAATCATTATATCATCAACGAGTCAAATATGCGCCTAAGAGTTCGTTTGTTGTGTCAAAAATTACTGAAGAAGGCATCTATGTACGCCATGAGTCCAACACCTTATTTTTGACTAATAAAGCGTTGTCTGAATACCATTTTGATTATGATTATTGTAAAAAACCGCATGAGATAAAACCAGACACCACACAAGTGTTTATGGCGGCACGACCTTACCAACTCAATCGTAACCTTATCGGAGAAATCGGTGAACACGCGCAGCATGTGATTCTGTTTACTGATGATGGGCAAAAAGCACAGCGCTTTTTAGAAAAAGAACAATTAAAATGGACCGCCTATGATGTGCAACAAAAAAAGCCAGATTTAGTCTACCGTGATATGGCCTATGCCAATAAGGCACTGGAACGAGAACTTAACTCGTTAATTCATCACCTGGATCTAAAATCAGAAGACAAAGAACACATTGTGGCCACAGCGCTCACGTATGCGCTTGCTAAATGCACGGAACGCAATGCAGCCTTTAAACACAGTGATTTAATGACCCATGCTTTAATGCATGCATTAGGAACGGCAGATTTTGAAGACATTGCTCCATTACTTAAAGGGCGAATAGCAGATTCCTTAGTTTATTTGGATACCTATTGGACGACCAAAGAGTCGTTAAACATTGAAGAGGCGATACTGCAGGCTAATTACAAAGAGCAAAATACGGTAAAGCCCATTGAGTCTTCTGCACAAAAGCTTTTGTTATTACCTGAAACCTTAACGCAAGGACAAAAAGATGCCATCACGTTGGTGGTGAGCACATCCGACCGGTTTGTATCCATTCAAGGGCTTGCGGGTGTTGGTAAGACCACAATGATGCGGCATGTGAAGGACATTGCTGAGAGCAATCAGTTTCAAGTACTTGGATTAGCACCTACGCATAAAGCCGTAGAGGAGCTCAATGCGAATGGCATCCAGGCGCAGACCATCGATAGTTTTTTGCGCAAGGACGGTGGGTTGGGTGCCAGTTACTTAGTCATTGTGGATGAAAGTTCCATGATTGATAATGAGAAGTACCATGCCTTACAACAAAAGTGCATTGATTCCCAATCGCGAATGGTGTTTACAGGGGATATTACTCAGTTGCAATCGCTGGCTTCAGGGATTCCTCATGAGCTTACCATCAAAAGCCAATCGCAAAAAACAGCATTTATGACGGAGATTGTGCGCCAAAATCCGAATCCTGAATTAAAAAAAGCAGCGGAGTTTGCATCACGTAGAGAAATTGGGAAGGCTTTTGAACTCATAAAAAACATTAATCCAGAAGAGTACGTGCAGCGAAAGACACCGGTACAGGGGTTGAATCATTCATCACTGATTGAAATTAATTGTACTGATGAGGAAGGAAAAAAGGACTATAAATCCATTTACCGTGCAATTGCTGCAGATTTTCTTAGCCGAACCCCTGAGTGTCAAAAAAATACGCTAGTAGTTGTTCATGCTCATGAGGACAGAACACCCATTGAAGTGTTAATACGTGATGGGTTGCATAAACAACATCAACTACACAGTCAAGATGTACTTTGTAAACGGTTATTCCCAATCAGTATGGATCAAGCCGACCAGGTACGAGCACAATCTTTTGAGCCAGGTGATGTCATTCGGTTTGGTAAAAACTATTCGGTGGCTAAAAAGGACGACTATTTCACTATCAAATCCATTGATAGTGAATCAAATAAATTGTTCTGTGTTGATGAGTCACAGGTTGCGTTTACAATCAGCGCTTCTATTTTACCCAAAACAATGCCTTCCTTCTATAAATTGCACGAACGGCCTTTAGCCTCAGGGGATCGGATTCGATTAAAACGAAATGATGACGCTCGCGGCATTATTGCCAATGAAGAATATACGGTCACACAGGTTTTTGGTGAAACAGTAGGCTTAAGCAACAGTAAAAATCAGGTCACGCTGAATTTAAAAAAACAATCAGATCTTCATTGGGATTACTCCTATACGAATACGGCTTATTCCAGTCAGGGTGCTACATCCAAGTTCATGATTGCCTTGGAATTGGAGGACCGTCTTGTTGTAACCACCCATAGATCTCATGAAATTGATGCAACTCGTGCCAGCCATCAAGCAACATTTTATACCGATAATTTCGAGGGGTTAGTCAAAAGACTTGAAGATCCCCTGAAACAACGCGATGCGGATAAAACCTCTGCTGTATTTACCGAAGAGGATTATCGTTTTAAACAACAGAAACAGCAAAGAATCAGTACGCAGTTAATGAATCGAGCTCAGGAGCACATTCTGGAAGAACCTAAGGAACAGGTAAAAGATTCTCCACTCATAAAAAAATATGAGTCTGCTCAAAAGCCGTCCATTAATGCGGAAGAACTGTATAATGGATTATTGAACGTATCTGATTCTTTAGTTAAAAGCCTTTTAGGAGAGCCGAATCATCGATTATCAACCCAATCCGAATATCGATATGGAGCCAAAGGAAGCTTGAAAATTGATCTTGATTCAGGTCTTTGGCACCATTTTGAGACAGGGGAGTCGGGTAATTTATTTCATCTTATTGAACGTGAGAAGGGTTTATCCGGTTTTAAAGAAACTCTGGAGCATGCAGCGCAATATATCCATTACATTCCTGAATACGAGCGTAAAGCACCGCAAAAATTGAATGAGAAAAAAGAGAGGGGAGTCAAAGAAGGGAAACGTCAACTGGCCCAAAAGTTATTTCAACAATCACAGCCTATTCAAGGCACTATCGCTGAAAAATACTTAATCATTCATCGCGGATTAGCTCATTATGAGCATGCTGATTTACGGTTTTGTGGTTCGGTATACACCAAGACCCAGGATGGGAAAAAGCATATTCCTGCTCTTTTGGCTTTTAGTAAAGATGAACAGGGTAACATACATCATGTTCAGATCACCAAATTAGATCCTCATTCTGCTAATAAAGATAAGTCGTGTGAATTTGTGAAACAAACGTTTGGCTCAATCAGCAATTATTTTGTCAATTTAAATCACCATGGTAAAGGCGATATTGCTTATTTTACCGAAGGGGTTGAGACAGGATTAAGTATACTTCAAGCCAATGAACATGCGCGTGTGTATGCAGTATTGGGGAAAGTAAATTTTTCAAATATTGATCCAAAAAATAGTCCCAAACAGGTGATTATTTGCCTGGATAATGATGGAAAAGACACCTATAAATACGCAAAGAACGAACAAACCAATGCGATTATAAAAGCAGCTCAGAGATTGCATGATTCTGGTATCCACATATCCATTATGATTCCTAAAAAAGAAAATACCGATTTAAATGATGTTCTTGTTAAAGAAGGAAAGGACGAGCTAAAAAAACAATTAAATCGGTGTATGAGCTTAGAGGAATTTAAAAAACAATGTGCTTTAGAAAATAAGGAATCGGAGCTAATAAAAATAAATCAGGATAGACAAATTCAGTCTTTGATAAAACAAGAACGCAAACTTAATGCACAAAGCGATAATCAGTTTATAAGACTCAATCAAGGATTAATTAATGAAATTAAAGACCGTGTTTACAACAAAGATTTTGTAGAAAATATTCGTACTTTTAATAAATCACAGTCTAATCGAGAAATGGAGCGCGAGCTTTAAAAATTTTTAAATGAATAGCCTGACCTGAACCATACATGTACTGAATTTTTTTTCATTAGGACATTTCTGTGCAACTTATTCATGCTTAACAGTTTAATATGCTAAAAATCGGAGTGTGACAATCATTGAAACGAAAAGACCCACAAAAAGTTAATATGTTTTCGTCCCAAAGGTGACAATTTAGCATGATTAAGATGATTAATAAAATTACACTGCTTTCGCTGTAAAAAAATAGTAAAAAAGTTATTTATAAGATTGTTGAATATTTTTTATATATAAAATATGTACAGTATTTCCATTTAGGCAGAGAAGGCGTGGTCAAAGCAAAATCTGCAGGAAAACATAAGGGAGTAACTCTGTTGTTAAAGATTTACAAAAAGAATTGACACGTCTTATCATAGAGCTGGCTAAGCACTAGCATTAGTGAGGCTACTGCATAAAATTTTAAAAAACAAAGAAACCCTCGAGAGTTATACGATAAATACCATAGCTCAATACCAAATAACAAAACCAATTTGGATGATAAACATCCTCCATTATAAGGCCTCAATAGATGAATTATAGCCAAGAGATCCCATCAACATTAAGCCATTTTATATGGCGCTATTTACAGATTAAAAAGAATAAGCGTCTTATGATTGGTATACTCGCGATGATTACAATTTTTGCATTAGAAGGATCCATCTCTCCCTATTTATTAGGGAAAATGGTTTCTATTGTGAGTAATTATAATTCAAGTAAACAGTTTTTATCGCTTATTATCTGGCCTGCCATATTTTATGCAATCATGCCAATGATAACTAACATTGCTGTTAGATTAAAAGAGTATTTTGAGGCGTGTTTATACCCTTCAATGAAATCGGACATTAAAAAAGATATGTTTGAGTACTTATTAGGTCATTCCTATGAATTTTTTGAAAGTAATTTCTCTGGTACATTAACAAAAAAAATAATAGACATTTCTGAAAGCATTGAGGAGTTACTTAAAATCGCCTCAGGCTGGATCTATAACTCTGTTCTTGGAATTTTAATTGCTGTGCTAACTCTGTATGTATTTGTGGGTAGTATTTATGCATTAATTCTCTTTACATGGGCAATCCTATTTGTAGGTATCTCATTTATTACTGCGGATACTACGCAGACCTCCTCAGCAGAACTAGCAAGTGCCAAAACAAAATTAAGCGGTTACCTTTCTGATTCTATTAGCAATATTTCTAGCACAATATTATTTTCAGGTAGTACCAAAGAATCTAAAACGATTCAAAAGGCGGTAACTGAAGTAGCAAAATCTGAGAAAAAAATACAATGCCAAACGATTAAAGTGTTTTTTTACCAGGGCTGTTTAGTAACTGCATTAACGTCAGCATTTGTGTGTGCCCTAATTTATGGCGCTCAAAAACATTCTATTCATGCAGGTGATTTTGCTCTAGTACTTAGTATCGCACTCTCATGTTTGATGATGATATTCGGATTAGGACAGCAAATTTTGAAAGTACATCAACTTATAGGTGCATGCAATGATGCATTAAGCTTCATTAAAATTCCGCATGCCATTATTGATAAACCTAACGTCCCTCCATTACAGGTTTCAAAAGGTGAAATTATTTTTGATAACATAAACTTCTCATACCCTAATTCTGCACTCCTTTTTAATCAACTTAATCTATCTATTGCAGCAGGAGAAAAAATTGGGCTTGTAGGTAAGTCAGGCAGTGGTAAATCAACACTTTTGAAATTATTACTGCGTCTTGTAGAACCATCTTCAGGAAATATCGTTATTGATAAACAAATGATAAGCGAAGTTCAGTTCAAATCTCTTCGTTCACAAATAACAATTATTCCTCAGGAAACGCAATTATTTCATCGAAGTATTTTTGATAATATACACTTTGCTAACGATACTGCAACCAAAGATGAAGTGATTAGTGCAGCAAAAAAAGCAAATTGCCATGAGTTTATTATGAACTTGCCAGAACAATATAACACACTCGTTGGTGAGCGTGGTTTAAAACTTTCGGGTGGACAAAAACAACGCATTTCTATTGCTAGGGCATTCCTTAGAAATACGAAAATTCTAATTCTTGATGAGGCAACCTCTTCATTAGACACTGAAACTGAACAAGCCATACAAAAATCATTGCATGAAGTAATGCAAGATAAAACAACTTTGATTATTTCACATCGACTTTCAACCTTAAAAGAAGTGGATACTGTTGTAGTACTTGACAATGGGAATATCATTGAGCATGGTAGCCTGGAACAGTTAACAAAAAAACCGGGCGGTGTTTTTTCAACTCTTTGGAAAACTCAAGTGGGAGGATTTATATTTGCAGAATAAAGTGATGTTAGTTTGCCTCGCTGCTCATGGTAGCAAGGAATCACTTTCTTGGTAGGTAATTGGATCCCATTACTGAGATCCTGTTACCTGCCTTTTAATAAATTTGGAATCATACGTTCAATCAGGGCTAATGCAGTTTCTGCATCATAAGCACCAATTTTAGACAAATCTTTGTTGTATACACTGTATAAAATTTCAGTAATAATTTGTATGGAGCGAACACTATTTTCGAGTAATAATTGGGTTGATTCATCTGTCTTTTTTTCTAAAGATTGCAGATAAATACGTGCTCCAAATGATAGCATTTCTGCTGCAGTTATATTTAATTCGGTGTTATTTGTTTTTGCTATTTTATTCAACGAATGAAGAGTATCTGCACCAACATCAATAGTTATTTCCATAACGATTCACCTTCTTCTATAGGTATTGTTTTAAGTCCAATTCCGTTCATTTTAAACCGAACTTCTTTATAAGAATTATTCTGAAATCCTGAGAAATTATCGTTTAAATATTTGATGGTTTTTTGTTTTATTTCCTTCAAGGAATCGTCATTAATATTGGATGAAATAACTAAGCTTTGATAATGATTGTGATACATCAAATGGGGTATGGATGCATGAATTTGTTCAATCATTTTTCTTATATCTTGCAATGGATTTTCACTTTTTTTATGTGGTGAAATTTCATTATGCAGGCAAAATTCTAAAAGAAATTTTAATGCTTTTGCTGGCGAAATATCTGATGAGCCTCGTTTTTGTAAATCAAATTGATGTGCAATTTTATTTAAGTACTCCCGCTCATATTCTGAAATACGTAAGGTAATGACGTCATTTTCTTTCATAGAGGGGCTCATTTATTGAATCAATACAAGTATACAATAGTATTATTTATGTATACAACTGTATTTTTAAGTTGATATCCATTGATTTTACAAGGGGTCTATGTATACAATTGTATACATAGGGATTTTACTTTAAATTACTCGTTTTTAAAGAGTTGTTTAGTTATTTGTATATAAATCATATGGTTATGCGCAAATTCTTTAAAGCAATCACATTGCGTGGTGTGTGGTGCGACAAGAAAAGTCGCTGTTTTGAGTTGTTAATCGGAAGAAATTCCGAAAACCATTTGTGTCGTCAGATGAACCTACGAGAGTTAATAAAGCCTCTCTGACAACGTAGTGAAACTACGG
>NZ_CDRUHA020000061.1:0-157649 GCF_977063405.2 Legionella stuttgartensis | reverse complement strand
AATACACTCTGAGGAGAGAGAGGCTAAGCTATTAGGGATGTTTACAATTTCCTATCTAGGTATTGCGCGTTCTATCTGAACGATTTCCCGCAAATTTTTTCAGCCTACGTACCGTGCTTTATGCACGGTATCCAGGGCTTTTAAAATAAAAAAATATCTCAACCATTCTAGATACCGCGCATAAAGCGCGGTACGTAGGGAGATTACAACGAATATATTCTAATCTCAGTAAATTTATTTTCGTTTATGAGATTTTGTATGATGCTTTACTGCTTCACTGACCGTTGTTTTGGGATGCTTTTTCGCATATTCCTCGCTAACATAACGTCCAGAACCTGCATCTCTATATTTCCTATTGTTCATTTGCTAACTCCGTATATTAATCATTATTAATATAGGACAAGATTGTTGATTGCACAAAATGCGCAATAAAAAGGTTGTGAATGTGCAGCAAGCATCAGTTGATTTTGCTCAACTGATGCGTCGCTACATGTTTTTTTTTGCTTCCTACTGAAATTGATACGCAGTATTTTGTTCGTATTGAGTATTGATGTCTACACCGTAGGTGTCCTTACCAAATTTTCTTAATGTTTCCCATGAGTTGGGGAATTTATACGGATCAAAATAATGAAAGAAACGATACATTGTTGAACCACAGCTTATCACTTCTCCTTTGGTATTGGTTGTTATATTGAAATGAAGTTGTAATGGTTTTTTTAAGTATTCTACTTTCGCTAAAAAGTCTTCTAATGAGGTGGCTCCTTTGACGTGGGTCACAAGTGATTGTTTAAGCTCTTGCCAATCGCTTTGATTTTGTTGAGTTCTGGCATTGATTAATTGAGCTTCAAAGCTTTTTGGATCCAAGTCCATAACAATCAAAGGTGTTACAACAGAATCATCATTCGCAACGGAATTTTGCTTTTTCAATTTTGAAGTGGCCATTTTCCTAGAGTTAGGTAGCCCCGCGTACGGTAATGGTTTTTCTCCAGATAAGACTCGCTCTAAATTTCTAAAGTTGTGAAATTTTTTGTGTAGGCTTGTTTGCTCCTCTGAGGGATAATAGTCTATATTCATTAAAAATTCATTCTCATCTCGATAAGTCTTGATCAAAAGACCTGTGCCAAAATCATACCGATTTATGATTTTATCTGCGATTTTCCTCGCGAATTGCGCCGCGGTAAGTTCTAGTTTGGTTTGGACTTCTTTAGTCTTACGGTATGAAGACTCATCGCTTACTTCTTCAGTTAGGATAAAAGTTGCTTTCGCATTAACATCTGCCCCATGTGCGATTAGAGCTTGAATTATTTCAAGATGTTTATCTATTGATTGAATCGGATCGTCCATTGACTGCATCCTATCGAGATAGAAATGCAATATAGTCATGTCTTTTGCCGATACCTTTATCTTACTGATATATGGATCATTGAACGGATCGGTATAAAAAGTACGATCAATGGTTTTATTAAACTCCAGTCCCTTCTCTTTTAGCGTGGATAAGAGTTCTTGAATAACTAATGGTCTTAATTTGTTCTCTTCAAATAACTGAAAAATTAAATAACAGGGTGAAAGTTTAGCTCGATGGTTTAATGTCGTGGCATCTGCCTTGTCCAATAAGAAATAAAATAGATTTGTAAAACCTATATTCATTGCGGACATCAAGGGTACGTGGCCATTATTCGGATTCGTTACATTAAGGGTAGCTCCGTGTTCGAGCAGTGTTTTTACGAGCTGTAATACGGCATCTTCTCTTGCATTCTCACGATACAAAACCCGAGCAGATATCGCCTGCATGATTGCAGGTAAACCGAGCTCATCCGATATTTGAGGATTGGCTCCTTTTTGTAGTAAATATTTTAATATGGGTAAGGAATTTTCTTGGCGATCAAGAACGGCCATAATTGCTGGGTGAAGAACACTCATTCGACAGATATCACCCGCTTTTTGAATGCCACCTGCAGCAAAAATTACATCCTGTACTAAATCCATGCGTCCTGCTTTAATTGCAACATGGAGGGGAAGTTCATTGATATATATTTTTTTAGGGATTAAATTTGCTTTTTTAAATTTTTCAAACAACTCTTGATGTTCATAGAGTTTTTCCCAGGTAAACACAGGACTTTCGTTGCTTTTCATCACCCATTTGAAAAGCGGTGTTTTTTCCTTAGTGGAAGTTAGAGAAAAATAGTCATTTGCGAGCAGCTCCAAGGCAGAAGGAATTTCTGGTTTGGGTTTGTAAAATGGACTGGCTCCGAGTTGTATTAATAATTGGAACACGGCGACAGATCCTGAGTTTATTGCTGCTTCCAGAGGCGTATGTCCGTAAAAAGAATATTCATCAAATAGATCGAGAGTTTTGTGTTTTTTAAGGATTTTCTGCGCTTGTTCTTCAATGACTTTTAATTGCATCTTTTGGTTTTTTTCATCTACAGTTCGTTCACTGATTGTTTTTAATAATTTTTTTAAGGACTCGCTCATGAATTTTCCTAACCGTTCACGTTGATAGAAATTTAGATTTTAAAAAATCATTTTTTAATCTTCATGTGCATTTTATCACCGAAAATTGGGTGGCTCAATGAGGATTGAATTGCATATAGAAAACAGGTTGGAGGCCAAAACAACAAAATGCACCAAACTCAACTATACTAACTGCAGAAGTGTATTATTAATGACCATAATTAGGGGTGGTTAGAGGAGAGGCACATGTTAGTAAAGAATATTCAAAAGATTTTAATGATTCTCATTATGAGCAGTTTTGTATCGAGTTCTTTTGCTGCTTGGGGATACCATAAAAGCTATACTGCGTGCTATAAGGGTAATTGCCATCATACAACTGTTAATAAAGGTTGCGCTAACGGTAAATGTGGTAAGGTTCGAACTGGAACCACCTGGCACCGATAAAAGAAAATTTATTTACGTTAGCTGACCTTCTGTGTGGAAGTGAGCCGGTCCTATTTTATAAAACGTGCTGTGGGTACTATACCTTTAATCCATTGTGTTACCCGGCTCACACGAGGAAACCAAGAAAAATCTCCGTAGGCTGCATTACCACTGCCATTTGAATTAACTCCAGCAATGGCCCAACCATTTTCTGTTTGTATCCATGCAGGACCCCCACTATCCCCTGAACCTAGAATGCCACATAGTGGTGACACGGGTTTTGTCGAGTCTTTGCTGTTAAAAGGGTTGGGTAGTTTCCCATTTTCTTTGGGTAACCATATTCCCAGATAATTTCCTGCATCTCCTTTTGAAGGTATGGGGGAAACCGCCGCTACCACGGATTCAATTAAACCTTCCGCAGCAGCGGGTTTATCCTTGGTGTCGATTGAGGTATTTTGTCCTTTCGTACCGGTACCCCGCCATCCATAACCAATAAAAGTAATTATTTTACCTAGTTCAGCTGTTCCCTCATAAAGTGCGGGTTGTGTTCCTGCATGGAGTACTTCTTTTTTTAAGCGCACAATTGCAAAATCATAACCTGTGCGATCATCTAGGTTTTTATTCCATAGAGGATGTATAAACAGTGCCTCACCTTGGTAAAGAGTATGATCGATGGTCTGATACGAATAGCTATTGGCCTTAATTCCGGGCGTAAACAAATGTGCTGCGGTTAGAATATACCCATGTCCTGCATAATTGCCAATCCAAGCCCCAGAACCTGATCCTGAATCATTTTGAAGATAGATTAATGATGCAAACTGTGGAGCCAATGCCAAAGCTTCTGCTTTTTTAAAGCCAAATTGTTTAAAGGTACTGTCAAGGATAATGACCGCCCTGGCTGTTGTAACCCACATAAAAGTAAACATACACAGCGCAACGGAGACATGTAGATGCTTGGAACGTTTCAGCTTAAACTCCCGGGCTCAATCCTATTTCATTTTGATTATAGCGTATAACCAAATTTGGATTTCTTTGTACGCCCCGCCCCTATAATACGAACTCTGCTACTACTGCACAAAACAAGACAACAACCCATGCTTGAACACGCCAAAATTGCAACAAAAGGAACGCAGTCATTGCCAACAAATAATCATTCAATGAGAAAATTGCACTTGACCAAACAGGTTGGTAAAAAGCGGTTAATAACAAGCCAACTACTGCAGCATTAATTCCTAATATTGCTCGTTGCATGGATGGATGTTGACGCAAATTTTCCCATAAAGGTAATACTCCAATTATCAATAAAAATGAAGGCAAGAAAATGGCAACTAGAGCCATAATGGCACCAAGCCATCCATTCGGAGTATTAGCTGACACCGCACCAAGATAGGCTGCGAAGGAAAAAAGAGGACCAGGTAATGCCTGTGCAGCACCATAACCAGCAAGAAAAATAGAATTATCAACCCATCCAGTAGGAACAACTTTCGCCTGTAATAAAGGTAAAACGACATGTCCTCCACCAAAAACTAAAGAACCTGTCTCATAAAATGCATTAAATAATTGCAAAGGGTAATTTGCGATATAAAAAGAGAACCAGGGTAATAAGGTGAGGACAATAAAAAAAACGAGCAATATGATGATGCCAGCGCGTCTACTAAGATTAACGGTTAATTCACTTGGGGGAAGTGATTGTTTGGGGGAAAGAAAAAGTAAGCCGAAAAGTCCACCCAAGACGATCATGAGTATTTGTCCACTGGCATGAGGGATAGCGCTTGAGCCAATGCAGGCCAATACTGCAACACTTGCTCTGATTTTATCAGGGCATAAAGAGAGGCTCATTCCCCAAAGAGCTTGAGCAACAACAGCCACCGCTACAACTTTTAAGCCATGCAGCCAAGGAGGACTATTATGAAGCCCCAACTTGATAAGAGCATAGCCAAAAAGCACCATCAATAAAGCTGAGGGTAGGGTAAATCCAAGCCAGGCAGCGGTTGCACCACGAATACCTCCTTTGGATAGTCCAAGAGCAATACCCACTTGGCTACTCGCAGGCCCCGGCAAAAATTGACATAATGAGACTAAATCGGCATAAGCATGGTCACTTAGCCATTTTAATCGACCGACAAATTCATCCCGGAAATAACCCAGATGCGCTATTGGACCACCAAAGCTAATGCATCCCAGTTTCAGAAAAATTAGAAAAATTTTTGATGTTGCGAGTTGTTCTTTTTTATACTTTTGGTCAATCAATGACTTCTCCATAAGTACATAAGATTATTGTTATTTTTAAAATTTAGCAGAGAAAGAGCCTATCATTAAATGATGAGAATGCACAACGAATAGGAATTTTTCCCCTTCCCTCTCTACGGCCTGCGGTTTGTCCGCGGAGGGTCGAAGTCCACAGATTAAACATATTAAAAGGGTAATGGGACTTCAAGGCCCAACCTCGTTTGGAAAGGCCAGATGTCTTAAAAGATGATTACAAAGAACAGTTTAGGTTGCATTAAAAATTTTTATAGCAAGAGCGCTTCTGGGATATTCTGTTCTCTTGCGCATATCTTCCAAACTGGTAAAGAAATTGAATGTCCAATTGCAATCTTGATAAGCACTGGTATGGCGCCCAGATGTTGTCCCTGCGTCTCGCTCAAGGAATCCTTTTTCAGAGTTTGAATCTGCAATATTAACTAAAGCATGAATTGGATTGGATGCATCTCTCTTAACCAGGCAGATTCCTTGATTTAAACCGATCTCTTTAAAGGAGCAATCAATAATTTTATATTTCTTTTCGCTTGTTAAAGCCCGAACAAGTAATTGAATATCTACCACTTGTGTACTGGCCTTAATTGTAAAAACAGCTTTTCTTTTATTATAGAAAATCCTGATATTATTCTTATTCAACGTATCATCATATTGATGAATGAGGCTTAGAATCGCTTTTTTTTCATCGCGAGCATTCATTTTTTTAGTACTGCAGGATAATTGAATGAGATACATCACATTCTGTTTTGATTTGGGTTCAGATTCTGATTTGAAGTCCGCGACTTTATCCTGCATGGCAATGACATGCTCTGTTGATGCCAAACAAGAAACCGGTAAGGTAGGGGACTTAGATGTTCTTGAAATAAGATAGTGATTTTTATCTATCTTTTGTTTTTTTACCATAGAAGTATTCACTTCAACGTTGCTTCCAATAAACATATAGGATGAATAACCAGATTCCCGGGAGGTACGGGGAGGAGTGGTGGAGTGCCGCTTCATGAACTGATCAATTTTTCTTTGTTCTTTTTCATCATCTATGCAAACAAGGCGCTTGCCAACTTCTTTATAATAGTGCTGTTCCTGCTCACTTGATGGATATTTTCTTTTCATGGTCACCTTGGTAAAAACGAATCAAAAAGAGTAATTATAACTCAATATTGTATGGAAATTAAATGAAGAAACAATAAAAAGTTTATTTTTTAAACACTATTATTGGTATTTATTTGCTCAATTGGTTCTATAATAAAATAGATAAGGAGGTGATCTGCTATGATTTTGAATATTACTGCAGTGCAATTTCCGGATAGGACGCTTGATGATATTGAATACAGTCGAAATATCTATAAAAGTATTGATTTCAATTTCGGCAAAGATGCTAATCTTGTATTAAATAAAGCCAATATAGATAGCTTTACACGTAGATTTAAGGAAATTCATAGCACTCATGCCAAGCCTCTTGAGGGAATGGTTACGTTAGGAAGAATGGGAAATATTTCTTCAGATATCATAAAATTGCTTCTGGCTTCGGAAGATTTCGTTAATATGCTGGATCATCGAAGTTTTTTAAAGCTCGTAGTAAGCTCAGATGAAATTGCACAATTTGTACTCGATAATCCTAAACTTAAAGCGAAACTTGATAGTATCGAACCTGCGATAGACACACAAAAATTTAAAAGCTCATGTACAGCAAGGGCGATAATGAAAATACTTCTTGAACGCGGGATTATTAAGCCAAGTGATTACACTGCAAGCAAAGAATTGGAAATATATAAAGAAATCTGGTTAGAACCTGGAAAAGTTGCCTCCCCCGAAAAGATTGTGGAGTACTTCCGTAAACATAATCTTGGTGCAGTTGGCGTTGAAATTAGGGAGTTATCTAAAAACTCACTCAATAAATACTCCAAAGATACAGTAGTAACCTCACTCTACTCACTGTTTAAGACAGAGGTTCCCACGAGAAAAAAATTAACTCTTGTAGGCATGAGCGAATCTGATTTTCCTGAAGGAATGACCACACTGATTGTCATCAATGTAGGAGTGCTCCACACTTTGTTGGGTAAGAAATGCGATGGGAAGTTTGAGGTGGTCGATCCGCAATTTGGCGATAAAAAAATATATAATGGATTCATGGATTTTCTTGAAAAAGAGCGAAGAAATCTCGGTGTGTTTTTTGAGATTTCTTCAGAGCCTGATGAATCTTTTAGGCCATGAAAGCACACTTTTTGTAGCATGCCTGAAGGCAAAGATGTACCCGGGGAGTAGCAAACCCGGGATTTCGCTATGATATCACGTGGCTGTTTTGCTCTTGTGCGAGAAGATAATCGTGTTCGAATTTTTCTATGGCTTGCAGCGTGTCTGTTTCTAATACTTTAGCTGTTCTAATGATCTCCTGTTTTAAATCGAGTAAGGTTGTAATGCTTGTCTCTTTACCTATTCTTGAAAGATGAAATGAAAGACGATTTAACTCACCCATAGGGGTATGTAGATCAATTTCCAAAATTTGTTTTTTTAAGTCACGATATTCATTATTTATGGTTACTATTTCTTGTAATAAATGACAATAGACTTCAAAAAATTTAAGTTTCAACTCGCTGTGCTTGAGGAACAACATATGGGCTTGATGCATTTCGGGAGCGAAAAGACGCATTGCATCCAATTTAGAGGGTGCCACTGCAAATATACCGTTATAAGTGCATCGGAATAAAAGGGCCATATCACAAGTTAGCTCTTTATACACAGACTGATACACTTCATCGATTACGCCACAAAATGCTGGGTCGTCCGAATTTAAAGAGATCATTTCATCTTTAAATAAAGTTTGAAATTGAGTATGAGCTTGTAAATTGGGGATTGATTTTGGAAAAAATGCAACATCACTTAAAGGGCATAGTTCAAGTGTCATGCCGTCATGTTTAAGTGTTTTTTTGAGTTCGGGATAATTTGCAACATTTCTTCCATGGGCAAATCGATCAAGATATTTTTTTGCAATTTCGAGGGTATGCTCTTCTGCCTCTGGTTCGATATGGGCAGTAATGAAATACCAAGGATTAGCAACTTGCTGCCTATAATGATTGAGTTCATCAAAAAAATAAAAAAAATTCTCTAGAGGGAACCCTTCTTCTGCTCCTGCAAAGCCTATAGTAGTTACCATAGGATTGGGAAATTGTTGAATGTTCTCCCATGTGTTCTGGAAATCTTTTGGGTCTATATGTCGTTCTTGATAATAGCGTAATCTTAAAGTGGTAACCTCTCCAAATTCTTTGACCCCTCGCGCAATGCCCCGATTATAGGCGAGGTTAAAATCAATAAAAGTCATATGTTCTTTACATTGAACCCAGGATATTCCTGGCAAAGCGAAGATGACATTATGTTGATAACAATATTTATAAAATGCATAAGTAATGTCTTCGATATCTTGTGGTGTTTTCAAAAGATTCGAAATACGTCGAAAGTCGTTGACAAATTGATCCAGATCATCTGAACCAGTAAATTTCCATTGTTGGGTCTGTTCATCGACTAAATCATAAGGAAAAGGGATGTTATTACGCTCCGCTATTATTTGAGCTGATTTAACATCGATCACAAAGCCAGCCTCAGCATGAACATGTAAATCTGTTTTAGGCATTTTTTGAATAAGTAGAGTATGAATATCAATATCTTCATTACATAAAGTTTGTAAATGGTCTAACTCTTCCGAACTTAGAGATGGGAGTGAAATTGAAAAGTCAGAGCGTGCTTCCTTAAAAAATCGTTCTTGCATATAACCCTCTTAATAATATGATTCCGATCTGCTTCGCGGGGTATGCTCCCACAGTAACTTATTATTTTCAAATGAAAAAAATTGATAAGCGTTTCGTATGCGTTTATTGCCTTCAATAACGACGTCAAGATGAGATTCGGTTATTAAGGGAAATTGGCAATTGTTTTCCAATACTGTTCTTGACAAGACCACTTTGAATCACAATAATTTCGATTGATTTTTTGACAATCACCTTGCTGCACGGATTGCCGGCCCTAACTAGGAAAAAAAATGAAAAATAAAATAGTTATGTTGGCTCTGACCTCTTTATCCCTTACGTACTCGCTCGATACTTATGCTGCGGATTACAATTTGAATGGTTTATCACTAAGCACCTCCGTAGGAATTCTTTCCGGAACGGCTCACGAATATGTTTATTATCCGCAAACACATACGAAGCTAAGCCAGCTCGATTGGCGCATAAAAAATGCTGCAATAATTAATGGGGAATTAAATTATGATTTCATCGGGTGGTTGAGCCTTAATGGGAGAGGCTGGACTACTGTAGCAAAAAATAAGGCGGCTATGGATGATTATGATTGGTTCAACCCAAATCAAGACTCTTGGACTCATTGGTCACACCATGATAATACACATCTTAATTATGCCAATGAATTTGATTTGAGCTTGAGGGCATGGGTGCTGCAAAAACCCGATTATCAACTCGGCTTGGCTGCAGGTTATCAATGGGATTCTTTTCGCTGGAAAGCGACTGGCGGTTGTTATCAATACAATAATGGAACCGATATCGGTTGTTTTCCTAGCTCTGAAGTCGGAATTGGCTACCAACAAAAATTTAGAACACCTTATGTTGGTTTAGCGGGGAAATATACCATTCATAATTTTGAATTTAATGCGCTTTTAAAATTTAGTAACTGGGTTTCAGCACAAGATCATGACGAGCATTATGCCCGCAACATCACGTTTGAAGAACATGGAGCTAACTTTAGATATTATGCCGCAACAATTAATTCCGGGTATTTTGTAACACCCAACGCGAAAGTTTTTGTTGAGGCTGCCTATAATCATTATTCGAATGGACGCGCCGATACTGAAATAACCGACAACGACTCCGGCGAGTACGGCTATGAACGTAATGCCGCAGGTTTATCGAATAAAAACTATTCCCTCGCGCTGGGTTTGCAGTATCTTTTTTAGAGTTAACTCACTGCTTCAGTAGTGAGTTTGAGTTCTTTCAAAAAAGCACCGAATACATGTCATAATCAAGGATTGTGGCGAGTATTTGGTGCTAGATACTTTATTAACTATGTTTTTTTGGGCGAAAACTCGTTCTCTAGATTTTTTTCAGGAGCCACATTTTTATTCTTAAATAGCGAATAATAATTGCGAGCAGTTTTTGAAGAGTTATAGGAGATCTCTTTTTCTTCTCCTAATTTGATGAATTCTTTTTTAGCACTCACATAATCCTTATCTTTTCGAGCTTGCTCTATAACGTTTAATTGTTCTGCGACAGTTGCAGGGATTTTCTTTTTCTTACCGTCTACTTCTATAGTATGTGAAGTCCATTGCAGTCCAACATTCCAATCTTTAGCCCGTATATATCGTTCTGCTTCATCCAAAAAGTTCCTGGCTTTATATTGCTCGGATGATTCAATTTCTTGTTTTTGCTTTGTTATTTGTTCGGATAGGACCGTAAGTTTTTCATCATAATCAATCCTAGGCTCTCCGTTTAAATCTTCCGCCATATTTTGGCGGGGAGTAATTTGCTTCAAAGCGTCACATAGCTTTTCTGCAGCAACTAACTGGGAATGAATTTTTATAAAGTCACTGTTTTTAAGGTCTATTATATTTACATCGGCCTCAAAAATATCCAAAAGAGAACTTAAAGACGGATATTTCTTTTCCGCGACCGCTGCAAGGAGAACTGGGGAAGGAAAATCATCTTTAATATTAGTATCCATAGCTTCTTGCAATTGTTTAGAAACTAAATCTGCATATTGCTTCGCTATAAATTCCTTATCAAAATCATCAATTTTTTTCAAAGCAGAATGAACTTCTTGGAGATTAAAGTGATTATCCAATCGTTTTATCGACTCAGTATAGAAGACTGCTCGCGCATTATCATGAACTTCTTTAAACTGGACCGTATTATCTTCTTTTACTATCAGACTGTTGGGATTTCCTGAATATGTAACAATCATAAATCTAAGCAGATTCGCTTCAGAATCTATGAACGTAGGAGAAATTCGTTGCGAAAATTTCTTATCCCGTGTAATTACTTCATCGATTTGGGCTTTTAATTTGGATAAGGCTTCGCGAAGTTGATTAGGATCCTGCGGAGGGGATTGGATTAACTTTTGAAGTTCTTGCTCGATTGCTTTTAGCGTTTGATGCGCATCCCGATAATAAGTTGTCACAAAATCATCTTGTAATTCTTTGGGTAAGTCCATGTAATGTTCAAGGGCTGACTCAAAAAATTGTTCCTTATAACGTTTTTGGACGGTTTCGTCTTTGCTTAGGCCTGGTAATTTCGCAAATATTGTCGACATTTTAACCGTCAATACAATTGGAGAATGTCGGAATTCATAAGTTGTAAAATTTGGAATGAGATCGTTATTTAATTTGGGACTATAGTCCTTTATTTTTTTTTCTTTTTCTTCAGATGGTTCTGCAATTAAATACTCAATAACGCCATTGTATGCACCTATTTCATAATTAAATTCAACCATGTATCGAATTGACGTATCTCCTTTTTCACTAACTTTAATGGCTCTGTAATTACTAAATTGTATTGTTGGCTCAACATTAGCACTCAGATCGTCAAGGAACAATACATCCTCTTCATTCAAAACGGCAGTTTTTTCAAACTCATATTTTCGGAAAGTAAGTCGACTTCGATAAAATGATTCAATTTGAGGAAGATGTTGAATAAAATATTCTTTATTCGCAATAATTTCTTGTACTTCTTCTTCCACTGCTTTTTCTATTGCTTCAGATTGTTTAGTTGGATCAAAACCATATTTTTTGAAAAGTCTGGATTTATCGGTATCAAAAATAAGATCTTTCAATATAGTTTGTAATGAAGGTTTGGGTTCTTTAGCTGAATCCATTAACCTCTTTGCTAGACCAAATAATTTAGCCCACGTTTTATCTTTTTCTATAAAATCACTAATTCCTATTTCTTTTGTTAATCGAGGATTTTGAAAATCCTCTAAAATAGCTCCCTCAACCCGTTGATAATAATCCTGATTCTTAAGGGCATGGTAATATTTTCTTAGCGAATCTAAATGCCTGAATTTGCCTCTAATTAACCTATCGGATCTTTGTTGGAGAGAATCAATTTCTTGTTTTAAATTCTTTAACTTCTCTTCGTTTAACTCTGTGGGCTCTAAAAGTTTGATTTCCTGTTGTAATTTATCAATTTTTTCTTTGAGCGCCAGATAGATTGCATTGGTTTCGTCTGTTAAGGAAGTAAAAGCTAAAAATGTCAGTGCATCCGGAATATCGATCCCTGTAGTCTCGCGTATTTGCTTTTTTATTGTTTCAACAGATACATCATCATGAATATCCAAATCAATTGTTCGATTAGTGGCGATAGCTACTTCTATGTTATGTATTTTGGCATAGTTCAGGATATTGATTAATTCTTGTTCTCGTTTCAGTTTATTTGTATGCAAATCGAGGAGTGTCTCATCAATATCAAATACAATGAGTTTGGGAACTTTAGGAAATGGATTTGTTTTTTTGGATTTCTTTTCAATACTTGAGGTAACATAATCAATTTCATCTTGAATTCTGCGAGCATCCCCTGATTTTGTCGCCTCACGCATGGCCTTAACTTTTAGGACATCTTCCATCGATTCGCTTAATGGCGGTACAGGGGGCTGCTCCTCTTCCATATCGGGACTAGCGGTCAATTCATTAACAACTTCTTCAGCTTGGTCACTTAGATGTTTATATTTTTCTTTATATTTAGCAAAGTGTTCTTTTAATTTTTTGTGAGCCTGATTGCGTACGTCCTTGGCCTGTTCTATGGATTTGCGATGCTCATCCATTGACGATACAACAGGAGGCTCCTCTTTCTTCTCGAGATTTTCAACAGGCGCTGTCACATTAGTGGATATAAGAAATGGAGTAGGAATATGTTTTGCAATTAGTTGCAACACTTCTTGACGAGCCATTTCGTAGTCTTTATCAGTTGGTGGACGTAGAAGAATTTCCTTTTCGAATGATTGACGCTTGCTATCAGCCAATGTATTAATAGCTTCTATTAGTTGGGTGATTTCCTTAGCGTAAACACCTTTAGCACTGTCACCATAAAACTCTTGTGGAAGTTTATCGTACGCCGCTTCTAATATTACAAGCCCAAGACCCGTCACAAACTCACCAAGATTTTCTCCCCTTGGTTTTACTTGTAATACTTCCACTTGGAATAGTGGGGCTATTTGCTCTCTATTTCCTTGGAATAATTTATCTAAAGTGGATATGATACCGGGAGTCACTTCTGACTCGCTCAGCCCATGTATGGTTTTAAGTGCGGTAAACTGTTTGTTTAGTTCATTCCATTTTTCTTGAGTAAGTTTATTAGCGGCTCTTAAGTCCCCTAACTGTTGATAAAGCAAGTTCATTGTATAGATTATTTTTGAAGGTTCTATTTCAAAATAGTCATAGCCTAAAATAAACAGTTGCTCTATAAACTTACTGCGTTGTATTACATACGAATCCAGCTTATCTTCGTGCTGGCCTTCTACTTTTTCCAGTAATTCAAGATGTGGCTTCCATTGAGTGTATTCTTTTTGTAATTGATCGAATTGTTCTCTTGTCAAACTCGTTTTTATCAACGCATCAAAGATGCCATTAATTTTTTCGGAAATATTCGCGTGTATATCGATTTTGAGAGCTAACTTCTCTGATTGTTCCTCTAGATTATTCCAATTGTTTAAATAGCCATCTTGTAAATGAGCTATAAATAAAGATGCGTACTGCTTTAATTCTGCAATGGAGTATTTTCCTTCTTCCGTGCTGCCATCTAGTTTTTCTAAAAGCTCGTCTCTTTTTATATTGAACAGCTCAATAGTTTGTTCATAGCCTCTATTTCTAGCTTGTAAGTCAAAGAATAAACCCAGCTCCTGAGGATTTCTTCTCGCTTCAAATGCCTTTAATAAGAAATCGGTAGAATTATTATTCGCATTTACCGATTGTAATAATGCTTTCGTTGATTCAGAAATTAAAGGACTTTCGCAAACATCTTTAACCCAATTGTCTAATTGATCCAGGGGAGTCGCACTTAGCTCTTGATATTTTTCCATTAACTCAACAAGCGCTTTATTATCTTTGGTAACTGGAGTTTTATCTTGTTTACCAATTTGTTGGGGGTGTTTATCAAGTTCTTGCTTTAGTAACGTGCCATAAATGATATAAATTTCAAAATGTTCATCTTTACGAACAGACGCAGAGGAGCTGTCTTGTTGAATTGATGGTTCAATCCTCGCAATATGACGCTCTTGTATGTCGGTTTCTACAAACGATTTATTATGGTCTGGAGTCTTTTCAGCCCTCATCGCGGCGAGTCTCTTTTCTGGAGTTAGTTTACTATATTTTTCATTTAAGGATGCTAAAATATAAGCAATTTGCGCACTACGTCCCTTTCCCCCTCGACAATGTGTGTGGATGTTTTGCTCTGGAAGCTGTCCTATTTCTTTGACATAGGCTAATTCCTCTTCTGTTAATTCGAGTGGTTGCTTATCGCGTATAGGAAAATGATGTACTTGGATGGGTTTATTACCATTGATGCTAATTTCATAAGTGATAAATCGGCCTACTTTGTTAATGGGAATAGAAGTAACATGGAGGTTTTTGAGTTCAGGAATATCAGGAAGTATTACATTTCCATTAACATCAGGTATAAAATAATTATAGAAATCATCTATTATTTGCCCTTTTGCTATTGTTCGATCCTCACTCAAACCATCTTGTGGATAATAAGGCAGCACTCTACCCATAGCAAATACATGGGTAATATTATTATGTAGTAAATGATTTAAATAGCCTGCAATATCTTGATCCAGCTCGTAACTCTCTGGAGCTTGGGGGTTCGTAAGTGATTTTGCAGCCTTAGGCCCTGGGGAAATTGAAATATTGGTATCTTCAAATTTAAAATAGCCCATTCCAAACATGTTACGAGCTGGGCCTGATAATTCCATACTTAAAGGATTTTTAAGTAATTTAAAACTGTTGTTTGGCCAAAAATATTCCAATCCTTCTTTAGCTAATCCCATACTCGGCCGATTCGATTTCGTATACTCTTGTTCTACAGCACTAAGAGCAGATTCTAAAACGAGCATTTCCCGTAATGAGAGCAGCTTATTGAACTTAGATTTCAGTCGTGTTCGAATTCGATTCTCATCGAACGTGATACCATATTGAGTTGCAATCGCTTTATTTATAGAACCATCCGCATTAAATACGCCATAAGCGTCAAGTTCACGTAAGGATAAATAAGATTCAGATCTCGATGTACTTTTTATTTTTACAAATTTCCCATCAAAAACAGCTTTATCTATCTGATTAGGATCTAATAATATTTGATCTAATCGTCTCAAAAACTCCTGTTTTTCGTTTTCTGTAAATGGGGTCTGTTTTAATATATGTCCAGACCCTTTTTGTTTCTTGGATTCTTCGCGACTTGCCTGCCGCAGCGCACCGTCATTATTACCTTGAGTATCCAGCACTGTAATAATCTGTTGATTGTACCCTGTTTTTAATGCACCCCATTCTTTCATTTTTTTATGACTATAGGCATAAGTAAAATCCCCACAGGCATATCCATCTTGTTGGGGAATAAGGGGGCCTGTGAGTTCAATCGTGATTTGAGCCTCATTGATCCCACATTTTTTTAACATCTCCAGGGTAATTTCTTTGATTGCCTTTGCACCACTTGGACCATAAGGATCAAATAGTTCAAGCTTATATTTACCGCTGGCGTCAGCGGGTTTCGTTAAATAAATACCACGCCAATGCCCAGGGCCTATTGGGATTACAATATGTTTAATTTTTTCATCTTTAAGGGCTAAAGCAAGACCTTCTTGGGATGCATTAATAGACCCTGAGTCGAAACGGTTTAGTATGACTTGAACATCAATGTCCCCATGAGATTTGGGCATTAATAAGGTCATGTCATGATCTTGCAATTCATCGCGTATATTACGCTGATGAATAAATTTTTGATCAAAATGGCCTTGGGCGCGATGTTTACGCCTATTTTCCTCCGTTTCGCGATCCATTTGCTCTTGGAGGATAAAATAAATAGACTTAGCAACATCTGTAAGTAATGACTCATCAAAAGGCTTTCTGAGTTGTGAATCTAGAAGTTTAAGCACTTCCTCACTTTGGGCTTTTAAGCGCACACCCACTCGATTATCTCCATAATTCGCCGCTTCGGTATTAACGGCGTCGAGAAGTTTTATTTGGAGAGGAGTTAATTTTTTATAACGTTTTTTTAAAGCTTCAAAACTGTCTATCCGCATCTCATCACTTAATGGCATATAGCTGTTCCTCAAGTAAGTTGCTACTTCGTTAAAAAACTTCCGAACATTCAAGTCCTGAAAATTTGTTCACTAAATCAATATGTTAAAACACTATAAAGATTGATCCATATTTTTAGAGGGTAATCGTTGATTACCTCTCCTGATCTCTTATAGGGTATTAATTTATAATGTCAATTTATTTGGTTCTATGATGAAGTTTAGCGCACTAATATTAAGGAAATATGATCAACTTTTTTGAGTTGAAAGATCCTGGCTGCAACCAGTCCAGGCTTCTTTTGGATAAGCAATTTTGTGGTTTGTTATGGAGTCAATTTCTTATCCTCTTCTTGATTCTCTTCAGGCTTAAACGAGTCTTTATAAAGTGCCTTGAAAAATTTTGTGTCTTTATAAGTTTGGTTTGCTACTATGCCTCCAGCGACAAACAGACCTACTCCAGCAGCGGCAGCGCTTAATAGTACTAAGAGGGCTTTTCCTAGCAAATTGAGACTAGGAGTTAACTTAAATTTGTGCGCTATTTCCTGAAGCTCTTTCTTATTTTCCTTATGTGCTGGCTCTACTAAAGCCTGGGCTGTTCTTGCCAGTGCTTTTAACACATCAGTTTTTGTTTTAGGTAAGCGAGCTACATCAGTAAGAACTGCTTCAGCAGTTTCTAAAACCTCACCTAAATTATTATGAGGATTTTCCTTATTTTGTTGAAAATATTGAAGTTTAGTAATCTCTTCTTTCGTTTCCTCATTGTACACTAGATTATCCAAATAAAATTGGAACGCCTCACGTTGAATGCTTTGAGCGGTTTTTATTAAGCCATCTAATTGTTGTGCCTCTTCGACCTTATTGTCTCTCCTCAAAGAATCTTGTGTTCCTATAAGATTCTTAATCTCCTTTGCCAAGGTTAGTATCTCATTGAGGTTTTTTTTCTCTTTTTTCAATACATAATCTGCATAGGCTATTACTAGAAGAGCATTTTTTTCTATACTCTTATCAGAGTGCTCTTCTTCTTTGGGTAAATATTGAGATAGTTGTCGATCAGTTTTTCTTAATTCTTCGAGCACCTTGTTCTGTGCAATATCTTTTATTGATTCTTGTTGCAGATTATCTGAGCGAAAGGTTTTTTTCAGAAAGTTATAGCAATCAAGGGAGTTAGAAAGGTAACTCTGAAATAGTTTTTCGGCTTCACTTTTTAAGATCGGATCTAAAAGAACCAATTGCTGTTCAGATTGTATTGTTGATCGAATTTTCTGAAACTGACTTAGACTAAGAGTTCTTTGTGTCTCGGTAAAATTGAGCGCTTGTTTATCTTCAGCATTTATTTGATGCGTCTCATCCGCTGAATGGTAAAAAAGATCTCCATTGTTTTTTCGAATAAATAGATGAGCTGAGGGGGTTAGGGAGCGAGCTTGTAATGCGTTCTCTATCTTTTGATTTTTTTCGTCGATATGTGCATGGGGATCAAAATCATCGATTGGGAGGATGTGAGCAATATCTCCTTTAAATTGTTGTAAAATAGTTAGAGCCGAGTTCATCGTGGATTCTTTTGCAAAACAGGCTGAATCAACGTTACCCAAATCATATATGGTTTTCATCGAAGCATTAAGACGAGAAATGAGGGCTGCTGCCTCCGTTTGAGTGGGTTTTTCGATTATTCCAATTAATGAATTTAAAGCTGCATGTTTCAAAACGGCCTTTTTTTGATCATCTTGCTTGAGATTTTGCAAAATTATTTTAGCCTCATGAGCAATCAAATAATTGTTAAAATTAGTGGGTATCTGCATATCGGCCCCTAAAAGTGCGTCAATGCGTGCGAGCAATGCCGAGCTAAGCGCTCGTTTAGGTTCTGCTGACATATCTCTGGAGCGATTGATCCCTTCGATTAAAAGCAGACAAGATTCTAAATCTTGACCTTCAATAAATTGCTCTTTGATTTTATTTATAGTGTCTGGCTCTTGCTTATATAACTTAAGCAGTAAGTTAAGTTGATGCTGTTTCGTATCGATTTTCGGAATCTCTGGTAATGCATTGCCAGGATAAAATCGGATGTCGGTAAAGCCAGTAATTAATGAAATCATTAATGAAGCAATTTCAGGATTGCCCTTAGGATAAGTACTTTCAAGATAATTCAAATCTCCTATTAACGTACCTTCATTGTCTAGTTTAGAGAGCATCTCTTTTAACGTAGGATAGCCGATAAATTTCCAGGGTTGAGGCTGGGGTGGATTAAGGGAGGTCAGAGTTTCTAAGTTTTTCTGCACTATTTCCGGAGTTAGATAGGTCTTGAGGATCTCTTTTTCCGGGGAGGCTCTATCGAGCTCACGATAATATCTTAATAATTCCAAAAATTTTTGTGGGTTAGATGCAGTATTAGCTATTGCATCACGAATATTGGCTTCGATGAGTACGAGTTTTTCTTGTTCGCCTGGGTTTAAATCGGGTTCTTTTTCTTGTTCTTTTTTAGTGCGCGAAGTCAATACCATGAGCTTAGCTAAATCATCAATATTCTGGGACCCTTCCATAGCTAAACCAAGTTGAATGCTGGAGCGAAGTAGCACTATATCATTTTGATTATTACAGTCATTTGTTGAAATTTGCTCGATTAAACTCTTCCATTTATCCGAATCTTTTTTTGCAAGTACTTTATAACGATCAAGGGTTTTTTGTTTTATTTCCTCAATAAGCTCTTTTCTGAAAAGTGATTCTTTTCCATTAAAAGTATTCTCTATAATTACTTCAAGAATCTTTCCCCGAAAAACGGGATTCTGCAGGCTTACAGAGTTCACTACAGTAAACAATTCTTTCATGCCTTCAGAAATGGACTCTTCCGCGCTTAATTTTTGATATAATTCGACAATATTCTCCGTATCCTTTGGACGCCAACAGGCTAATATCAATTGTGCATAGATGCCTTTTTGTTTTTCCTTAATCTCTTCTTCTTGAGGTATCGATTTTAATAAGTCTAATAAAGGCTGTTTGTTATTTGCTAACTCCTCCGCATGCGTTTCAACAAATTGTATCAATTGGCTAATGGAATACCCCTGAATCAAGTTCCTGATATAATAGTCTTCGGTTTGCTTTCTATCTTTCATAAAGACTGGTACCGTATGCATGCGTCCATTTAATTCGGGGTAATAGTAATCGCTTGTATCCATCTTTTTGACCATGTTGTTCACTTCTTCTTTATCATCAAAAATGATGAAGTTTTTTGATAGTGAATTATGATGCGCCGCATGGAGAAGCATTCTTTCCTTGCCACCTCTGAAATTATTTCGCTCGGGTAAAGGAAATGACTCAGCTACAGGCAATAATTTGCTTTTGATTTCATCGACCAGTTTTTCATCTTTTTGATCACGTATCTCGTCCTTTGTAGGAGATTTTTTGGGGTTGGTTTTGGATTCTTTCGACGCAGTGTGCTCACCCGCTGCCCTTGCTTTTTGACGTCCTTCTACCGCAAGAATTTTTTGTTCCCGCTCCTTATCCGGCCCTAGTTTCTTTTTTTCTGATGCGCTAAGGTCTATTTCTTGATTTTTCCTTCGAAAATTTAATATTTTTCTCTCGAACTTTTCGATCGTATTATGATAATAGTTCCCTAGTTTGACATGGCCTCTTTCATCAAGATCTAAATAGGGTGAAGCATTTACGAGGACATAGCCTATTTCAATTCCATTTTTTTTTAATTCATCAATCACCAGGCAGCGAAAACTGTGTTCTTGTCCAATTACATCTAAATTTTTCATCTCGAATGCTGATAAGATGTTTGCCTTTTTGATGCCCATCGTTTTTAGCGCTTTAAAAAGATTCGTATTAAATTTTCCTTCGCTATCAAGACAGGTACCGTCAACGTCTAATAGAATCTCTGGAGGCTGGGGGGGGACAGGTTTTGGCATGACATTCTACCTCGTAACTTCTTTACTATAGTATAAATTATGCCCATAAGTTAGATTTTTAGCAAGTAGATTGTAGTCAGTAAATTCAACGTGTTTATTTTATAGTCAGTCCCGGGTTTGGTTGGTTGGGCATTTCTTCAAAAATTTTATGCACAAAAAAATTCATTTGCGCTGAATCGGCTTTTTTCCGAAATAACATATTAACAAACTCTGCTGCTTCGGTAGGCCAACGATCTTCAGGGTTCGACTCCTTGCCATTTTCCTCTTTGATAAGGGTATCATTTTCTTTTAAAAAGGTTTTTACTGCTTCTTCATCATAGGCTACAAGAGCTCCAGAACGTATACTTAAAAAGCCACCCTTGGGTATTACCTTGTATTCTTTCTTATCTATCATATGGATGTATTTATTTTTATTTGTGTCATAGGCATATAACTCTTCTTCAGTAGGAACCGGGATAACAAAAAGTTTTAGTCCATTTTTTTTTAATAACTGATTCACTTGGAATGGTTCAAATCCGGAACCACGGATCTGATCTAATGGCAAATAACCCAATGCTTTTGTTTTGCCAACCTGGGCCAAATCCTTCATTTCTGGATGCGAAAAGAAGTCATGAATAGATTGTGTTGGAGCAAACAGAGGTTTACTCGTACTAACTGGCTTTTCATCTGAAGGCGTAGTCGCTGCTACTTTATTTTGGTTTCCTTTATGTTTCTTTTTAAAGAGTTCTTTTAATGATTTCATGATGAGTAATTAAAGCAACATTTGTATAAATTATATGCATAATACGGAGATTCATCAAAAAAGTGACATGAGGTAGAGCCAATTAAGCTGGAGTGAGTTCAGACTGATTGAAATTTCGTTAGCTAATTTTGGTAACCATTGTGGATAAGAAATTGATTATGCTTTGAGATTTTTGTTGGAATTATCCTATACTCTTAGATAAGTAAAATAAGAGGTCATAAAAAATGAACAATGGAAGACCCGAATCCGAAACAATTAATGATGCTATCTTAAAAATTCTAAATACATTATTAGAGTTGGAAATGGCGGGCGTTGTACGTTATACCCATTACTCTTTTATGGTCTTTGGCTTTAATCGCATCCCTATTTGTAAATGGATGCGTGAGCAGGCGCAAGAAAGCTTAAACCATGCTCATTTAATCGGTGAGCTTATCACTCATTTTTCCGAGCATCCCTCACTTAAAATTGGCAAATTATTAGAAACTCATCAACACAACATTGGGAATATTTTAGAAGAAGCCCTAGAGCATGAGAAACAAGGTTTGCATTTGTATTATCAATTATTACAGCATGCAGAAAAAAAATCGGTGTTAGTCGAAGAGTTTGCCAGAAAAATGATTCAGGAAGAAGAAATGCATATTGGCGAAATCCAAAAAATGTTGACTCCTCCTGGGATGTTAAAAAATTAGAGTATCCATCCTAACTCAAATTCCTTTTGTATTTATGCTAGTAGTGACCCAACAATAGGTTTTATGTTGGGTCTAAAGAATCAACTGCTTTTGTTGCAAGCAGTTACGCTTACGGAATGGGTTATCTTAAAATGATCCAAACTTATGCATGTGATAACTCATCGAATGGGAGAATTGCTCTGTTGGTCTTCTAATGCTGCAGCTAATTTCTTTTCGTGAGCCATTCTAAAGAACGATTGCAACGTACACGCATGGCGATAGATACTCTTTGATACAAAATGACTAGGGTTTCCCTCCTTGTCAGTTTGTAATAAATATCCCTTTTCTTTAGCATCCTGGGCTTTCATAAACGATACCACACATTTATTAGTCGATTCAGAAAGCTCAAATACCGCCGCATTATGCCAAGGAGTTCCTCCTTCAGAGTGATCTTCATGCAACCATAAACCAATTTTATCAGAAGCTACTGTTTTAGGATGACATGATATTCGCAATGCATTGGGTTCAATTATTGATAGATAATCGCTAAGCGCAGCGCTCATTCGAGCTACACCTCGAGCAATATGTTCAGCTTCTTTCTTAATTTTTGACCCCGACTTTTCTGGGTAACCCATTTTTAGTTCAGTGGTAAAAAATTGGATTTGTCCTCTATATAAATTGATGCTATTTCTATCTTCATCATTTTGAGGTGTTCTTAGTCGTTGCCTGAAATGTTCTTCAGTTTCTGCATACTTGTTTAAGTCAACTTGACCCGCTAAATTAATAATTTTGATATTCTTTAAATCGTTTTTCTCTATCATGCTCTGTAATTTTGCGAGATAGTTTTCACGTTTTTCTTTGGAATGAATATCGGGAAATACATCTGCAAAAGCAAATCCATCCGTATAAATAACAATTTCAGCTCCAGGACCATAAACGGATTCTATTTTTTTACAGAGATTATTTAAGTGTTCTAAAGAAAGGAGTTCTGCCATATCCGGAGAATCACTAAGCGTCTTTCCACGAACTGGGGCTTTTTCTGGAAAAGAAGGCGCTACAATTCGTATTTTTTCTCCATTAGTGACCATAGCATCTATTTTCTTGACTGCTTTATCTGAAAACTCAGCGATATCATGACTTTTTTTTTCATCTTCAGGGATTCTTCTGTGCTCTGAAAGTATTTTCAAAATTTCACTTGTAAGAGGATGCGGCATAAATACTCCAATCAAATTTTTAAGAACGGTCATTTCAATCCGCTGATTTTTAGATTGATAAAAGCTCGGAAAGCAACAACAAAAAACAACAAGACCAAAATTTGACCGATAATGTTACAATAAATTGAACATTAAGTAAATATTTGGTTCTGGTGGATTGATTTATGAGCAATTGATTTTTTATAGGATAGGACTTCCAGAAGGGGATAAAAGACGGATTTATATTTAGTAAAAAGGAAAACAAATAGCCTGGTTGAAAAAAAAAGGAATTGTTGAGTTCGAAACTATTTTAAAAGATATGCGTATAAGGTAGTCTGCGCTTAAGTAATTAGACTGAAATTTTAACTTATTGTATATGGCGAGATATAAATTTGAAGTAACTACCTTACAGGACGAAGATATTTGTATATCAGCTCGGGATAGAGTAACAGGTGAACAACATGGTTATGTTCAACTTACCTCTTCTTTGACATTGAAAAGAAAAGAATTAATAGAAATAGCTCAGCTATATGTTCACTCCAGTAAAAGAGGTTCCGGCTTAGGGAGTATCCTTGCATCCAGAGCCATTGATTATGCTCTTAAAATGAATAAAGGCATTCATATGCTGATACAACCCGGCTCTGAAGGATTTTGGAGAAAATATTTTAATGCCCGTTTTAATGGAAAACGGATGACATTATTGGGTGGAGATACCTTAAATTCAAAACTCTTTGATGGGGTTGTATTCGAAATATCGATGGTGAGTTTAATTCAAAACTATAAGTTTCCGCGAAGTAAAGAGTTACGCTCGCCTGGAATCGAGCGAATATGTCGGATTGTGTGATGTTCCGTGATGCAAAGCCAAAACATAGCAGAGCCTCAGATTTGCTAATCCCGTTAATCAGAGAACAAACACATATTGTTGGCTTCAATGCCGTCGTACCGTATGCAGGGGTTGCTGGTGAAAGTGATATATGTTGTTACCCCGAGTAATTTTGGGGAAAGAATTTTCTTCTTAACCAAGTAGATACTGTCTTTAAAAGCGAGCTAAGTGTTTCATTAAAAGGTAGGTAGGTTGCTTTTTAACGGATGTATCTACGAGGCATTTACGGCCACGTTATCCTGGGAGTTTAAGACGAAGGATCTCCTGATTTTACTCATACCCATCTTTTGTAGATCCCTCATTGCGTTCGGGATTGACGCATCTGCCACTATTACTTTCTTGCTTGCAACCAGGTTATTAGGTCTTCAGTTAAGAGCGTAAAGTAGAATTAAGTTGTATGATTCCCAGATCCCCAGTGTTTTTTCGGCCTATAGTTAAATCAATTTTAAGCAATTGGGTTACATTACCATTTTCAAATTGATAGTTAATCTTTAAAGGAAGAGAGAGTGTCCATTGATTATCTCTCGATTCAATGAGTTGGGGCGCCCCATCTATTTGACTTATTGCGCTTAGTTTTTTGGTCTTAAATGCTTTAATGTTGCCTGACTTTTCCAGGGCATTTATAAATTCATTCCATCCCTGTTCCGTATAGCAAGATTGTAGTTTTTTCAATTGTGTATCGATGGATTCAGAATCAAAATTAAAGGATTTAGTGGCCGCATATTCAGCCCAAGCTAAAATCGTAGCTTGATTAATATTTCTTACATCAACAGGAGTTTTATAATCACAATCGATTAAGCCTACAGTTTGTTCCACTGCAGTTTGTTGCGTATTTTGTAATGTGTGTTGATTCGATTGAGTTATTGGAGATTGGTTGTTTGTTCCGGTATCTGTATTGGCCGGCTCCTTAAGTGCAGCAATAATTCGCATAATTCCAAATTCGCCGGTAAGTTTACGTCCCATAGTTAAATTAACATTCAGAAATTGAGTTACGTTAACTTGATTGTTTTGATAAACAACTTGTAAGGGGAGTTCTATATTCCATTGATTATTTTTTGTTTTAATTAGTTTGATTTGTCCATCAACCTTACTGGTCATAGTAAAGTTTTGTGTTTTAATTGCCTCAAGGTTTCCTGATTTATCTAAGGCATTCTTAAAATTCTCCCACCCTTTTGCAGTATAACAAGACTCTAATTTCTTTAATTGAGACGTTATCGATATGGAATTAAAATCAAAAGATTGGGTTGCAGCATATTCTGCCCACTTTATAACCAGATCTTCATCAATCTTTGTCATCTCGTCAGGAATTTTGTAATCACAATTAATTATCTCTGAGGATTTATTAAAGGTCATTTTGGGAATTTGAGATGGTTTAAGTGGCGTGCCATTTTGAACGAGTTGTACTTTATTATTTTGTGGTATTTTTTGAATCGGATCGGCTCGATTAGAAAGTAAAATGGCATTGGATGCCAAAGGCGCAGCCCGATTGGAGGATAAAGGAAGCACGCTAGGAAGGGTTTTCATTTGTAAAATGACGAGCTCGCCACTTATTTTCCTGCCTAAAGTTAAATTAACATTAAGTAGTTGATTAATTTGATTTTTATTATTTTGAGGCGCTATATGGATTGGCAAGGAAGTGTTCGTTTGATTGTTTTTATTTTTGCTAAGTTGCGGTTCTTTTAATCTTTGTTGATTGACGGGATTTTGGGTTTTAATTATTTTTAAATTATCTAAATTGGTCAATGCAGGATAAAATTCAGCGAGTTCGTTTTCTTTAAAATAGGCTAGTAATTTAGGCAATTTAGTATCAAAAATATCTGATTTAATCGCGATGAACTGATGATTAAGCCATTCAATTCCATTTGCCTGTGCAGGTTTTTCAGTGGGGTTTCCTTTAACATGCTTTAGAGCGTTCTTGGAAGTTAATTTTGCTACCTGAGTTTTTTTTGCTTTTCCCTGATTTAAGCCTTGATTTTTTGGTGCATCAATAAGGTGTTGGAGAAATTTTGTATTGCTATGTTCTGATTTTAAACACAATCCTGGCTGGTTTAAGACTCTATCCATCTCAGAAAACACAGTTTTTGGATTAAAGACAAATAAAGAAGTTAGAAATGAAGTCCCCAATTGTTGCAGGTTTTCCACATTATTTATTTGATCACTCACTCCCAAAGAAAGACTTTTCAGCGCCTCTCTTAGGGATGTTGCTTTTATCGATATTGAGGCGGAACGTGGTGTGGTGATCATTTGCACGATTCCGAGTTTGAACGCATTTCTCCAGCTAATAATGATGTACACATTGAGAAAATGGGTTATCTCTTCTTGATCATTCTTGTAAAAAACTTTAATAGGTACTGTCATTTTCCATTGATTTTCCTGATCATCAATAACTTGAACTTCTCCATCCAACGTACTGCTCACCGTTAAATTTTGAGTTTTAATTGAATTAATATTTCCTGAGTCTTTTAATGCATTAGTAAAACCAAGCCATCCATTTTCAGTGTAACATGCTCTTAAATTCTTCATCTGAGTATCAAAGGACGGAAAATCAAAATTAAAAGAATGGAGTACAGCATATTTTGCCCAGTTTATAATCAAGGTCTTATCAAGTTTTTGAGTGTCACCAGAAATCCTATAATCACAGTTGATTTCGACTGACTGAGGTTTTGTTGTAGCATTTGATTTTTGGGACTGAGCCAACTTTGCACGTGTAGATATTTTTTCGGAAATAGTATCTGGAGTTTGTACAGCATATACTTGGGTACAGATTAAATTAAATAATGCTCCGCAAACTATATTTTTTTTCATGAGATAACATCCTTATTAATATCTAATAGTTCTTTGCTGACATTTTGTAATTATAGTTAATATTTTTGATTTAACTCTGCTTATTTAAGTGTATTAAATAGTACAGGAATTTCAACACAGAATGGATGAATCTTATTGCTAAAATAATTCATTAATGGGGCTCTCCTGGGAGAAGCAAGCACAACCCAGGTTTTTCTTGGTACTGATTTCCCGGGTTATGGCGTACGCCTTCACCCGGCTACTATTATGTTAATTTCATTGACGCTAAAGTTGGCTCTTCAAGCTTAGTTCCTTCTTTCTTTAAATTTAGGAGCTGCTTGTTTAAATCATCTCGTTTGACTTTATTGTTCCAAATGAGCAGATGAGCTTTACTCGATATTTCTTCTTTAATCTTATCAATTTGTTTAGGTGTTAGTTCCTGTGTATGACGGTAGTACGCATAGAGTTGGGCGCAAATCTCTTCGATTTTTGCTTCCTCACTTAGACCCTCATTCTCAGATTTTAGATGAAAATCGATCACGGAACACAATGTGGCGTGTACATTGTTCATGTGAAACGCAGACATAAATGCACGATAATATGCACTATTACGAACAAATAAAGGAATGATCGGATTTTGCAAACTCCAAAAACCATCCAGTCTAATAACATGAATAGGAACTTTATTGATTAATGCAAGCTTGGCAGCTCCTGTGTAGACTCTAGGTGGTTCTTGACCTATTCGTGAAAAATTCCCTTGGGGAAACAATGCGACGCAGCCATTTTCATCAAGGGCTTTACTCGCTTCCTCTATGGCCCCGGCATTGGCAGGACGTCCAGTTTCGTTTTTAGTTGCTTTTGATTCTACCGTTATTGCATGGAACATATTGAGAAAAGGCTTCACACCAGGTATGGAATTATAAGCATCTGTGGCAAAAAAACGTGGTGGTGTGCCTTTTATTTTTGAGGCAACAACAACGGCTTCCCAACCCGTTCGATGTGGGCCTACTGCAATGAGTTGCTTTTCTGTATTAGTAAGCTCTAAGTCTCCATTTTTTGTATGCATCATTCGCGTCATAAGCAATAAAAAACCAGCTAATATTCGCGCAAAACGATTTTCATAGTTTAAGTGATTGTTCGACTCAGAAATTTTCGCAATCGCGTAG
The DNA here is from genome assembly GCF_977063405.2 of Legionella stuttgartensis. Taxonomy (NCBI): domain Bacteria; kingdom Pseudomonadati; phylum Pseudomonadota; class Gammaproteobacteria; order Legionellales; family Legionellaceae; genus Legionella; species Legionella stuttgartensis. The sequence continues at coordinate 129,892 of NZ_CDRUHA020000061.1, read as the reverse complement.
GTTACCATCGCCAGGCCAGCAAGTAAGAATAAGAGGGTAAAAGTACTTGATGCAGATTCATCATTATTATTGAGTTGTTCTATATTGGAATACATGTTGATTACTCCTTGTAAAGACTAGATATATTAAGAGCTAGCCATCCAAAATCTGTTATAGTACCTTTAAAATTGATGTTGTCAATTAAATATCCAAAAAGAAGGACTTAAATATTCAGGGGGTACTTTTAGTAAGATAGTCTTGATTATTGGGTGGCGTGAGGTGATAACGAATCTATCCTGGTTTGCGCAATATAAAGAAGAATATTGCTGCATACTCTTCCTATAACCAATGCTATAGAAGCGCTGAGTAGCCCATTAATGGGATAAAAACTATAGAATAAAACGAGTGGAAGAACTAACCCAATTAATTCCGCAAAAACAGACCATGTTAATACATGGGTTTTAAGTTGATGAATGATTACAGAACGTTGCCAAATCACTAATAATGTAAGTAGGGGATAGATGATTAATATCTTTAAAGGGAGAACCGCAGCTTGAGCTAGATCAGATTGCAGTACGTTAATTTGTGTTAAATAAACATTTAATAGAGGAGTAAATATAATTCCGGCAAGGATTGCAAACATAATGATGGTGATATAAGCAAAAAACTTTTTTAATTGTAACGCGTTAGACTCACTAAGATTTAAAAAATAAATTACTACGTTTTGTAACGACATCGCCGTTGATTTGAAAATCATAATAAACCCATTGATAACGGGAAAAACTGCAAGTGATATGGTTGGATTAACGCCATAGTTCAGAAAAACGGTAATGATAGGAGTAGTTATAATACTCGCTACGGTGGTTATAATTAATGGGTAATAGAAATGTGAAATTCTATAATAGGAAATTTTATAAGAAGAATTCAGCGCAAAAATTTCGTGTATGGATTTTCTGGCAAAAACACGGGTAATTGTCGCTTCAACGAACAAACCAATAGAGAATCCAATTGCTGCCACATAAGCACTATTTAGAGCGCTAAAATTTGCTAGGCATACTGCCGTAATCACACTCGCTATAAATCGAAAAATAATCGCATAAAATATAATGGGCTGCTTATCTCTAGAAATTAATACTCCTTGATTGAAGGCTTTGAATCCTGCAATAGCAAAAGCAGGGAGGAGAATTGTAATTACATGTTGGCTAATAACCGCAATTGATTTGTCGAATGATAATCTTGTGATGAATAAATATTGATACAGGGGCGTTAATACAAACAACATCATGCAAATTAATAAAAAACTTACGACGTAGATAAAGAAGTTTCTAACTTTTTTGTAAGAATCTTTATTCTTTATCAACTTTATAGCAACCGTATTGAACATTAATAGTGGCGATTCTGCGAGCAAGAATAGGGAGTAGCCAAGACCAAATGCGGCTAAATTAAGCTTTTTATCCGGCAGGTACGTTATGATTATGGTTAATAGAGGAAATTCAAAGGCTAGCACGAGCCATAAAAACAACAAAGGGGCCCAAAAAATAAAAATTGTTTTATTGCTAAGCACTTGTGCTGTCATAGAGTTATAATTCGCTCAATCGCTTGTAAAAAATGATCAATTTCTTCACTAGTATTCGAATAGCCCAGACTTACTCTAACAGTACCATTTGGAAAGGTTTTTAATGCTTTGTGTATCAGTGGGGCACAATGCAAGCCTGTTCTAACAATAATATTATAGTTATCGGAAAGCAACGCGCCGACGTGTGAAGGCAACATGTTATTAACGGAAAAAGAGATAAGAGGAATTTTTTTATCCGGATCTTCAGGGCCATAAATCTTTATTCGCTCAAATTGTTTCAAGCCAGCGAGGCATTTGCTGCATAACGCCTGTTTATGAGCAAACATGCTTTCAAGCTTTTGTTGCTTAATATATTCAATTCCTGCGGCTAACCCTGCTATTCCAATGTAATTTGGTGTTCCTGCCTCAAATTTCTCTGGAGCCACAATTGGATGAAAAAAGGGGGCAGAATTTGTGCCTGTCCCGCCAGTAATCACTGAATCAACACATTTTGTATCTCGAATATAAGCCATGCCAATGCCAAAAGGGCCCAGCAAACTTTTATGACCTGTCGCAAATAAAAAATCACAATTTATCTGCTCTACATCAATGGGTAAAATTCCAGCGGATTGTGAGGCATCAACTGCAACCTTAACATTAAATTGCTGTGCTATCTTTATGATGTCTTGAATTGGATTAATGATCCCTGTGACATTGGATACATGATTAACGATAATTAATTTAGTATTACTTTTAATAAGTTGTGGCAACACATCCAATTGTAATTCGCCATTGAGATCACAGGGAATACGGCTTAATTCAATATGCCGGGAATCTTGCAAATAATGCAAAGGACGAATGACTGAATTATGCTCCGTATCCGTATAAATTACATGGTCTTCATTTTTAATAAATCCCAGCAATACTTGATTGATTGCAAAAGTAGCATTCAAGGTAAAAATAATATGATCCACGCTAGGAATATTAAAAAATTCGGCAATGTTTTCTCGGGCCCGGGCAATCCCTTTATCCGTTTTGATCTTATGCTCGCTGCTGGCCCGTTTCGCGCAGCTATCCATTGTTTGCATTAATTCTACAATGGCATCAATCACTCCTGGTGGCTTGGGGAAGGAAGTTGAACCATGGTTTAAATAAATAATGTCATGATTCATTTGGCTAACCTATTGATAATAGGCATATAATTTTCAATGGCTTTATTTACTAATTCCAAATTGGTATGTGTTTCCCAATTTGAACGCTCTGGACAGCCAATTTTTTCGCAAATCAACGTCCGTAACAAATGGGACTCCACTTGACTGTCAGAGGCAGGGTATATATTGATGTGACCTGTAAAATCCTCAAAATATAAATAACTACCGTATCGTTCAAAAAATTCGAAAATTTGGGAATATTGTTCTAATTCCATCTGGATAAAAGATTTTTCCAACTCAGGATTAATTGATACTTTTATGGGTAGTACATGCAAATGAAAATGATCACATTTTATTGCTGTATTGACTATGGTTGAACAATGTCCGGCCCGTCCATGCTCATAGTAAGCGGCTGCTCCATAAGCAGTTTTTACAATTTCTCCTGCAACCTTTTTTAAGATTAGATATTCCTCACGAAGCATAGGATCGATTTCTCCAGTACACCCAATATGTGTGTTGGAAGTAATCATTAAATGTCCGTCTACAATCGGTGAAATATCACAAATCAGTGAGAAATTGGCAGTACGAGCAAGAATTTCAGTCTCTGAACCAGGTTTACATAAAAAGCACCCATGAATGAGTTCTGGAACCTGTTGCATATAACTGGGTACAATTTTATGAAGGGATACAACTGCATGATTATTTAACATGGTAACCACACTTATTAAATAACTTTAATTTGAATTATAGTTGAAGAAATTGTGATTTTGGGGAAAGAAAAAGAATAAAGCGCATCATTTTTGAGCACCTTATTCGGGGCCTATATCGGTACATGGGAAATTATTTGTCCAGAATCAGCATTGCTGTCATTCCCACCTGCGCGGGAATGATATCAATTTTGCGGAGTGACATTATTTTCACCCTATCTTGCTAACTCTGTTGCATTTTTTAAACTACAGCAAGTAAATAGGGCGTTCACTCTAAATTTCGCTCAACCCTGCTCCACTCGTCTTATCCCTGAGCGATACACGAAATTTAAACCCTACCTGCCGTGCTTCATGTGCGGTATCCAGATCACCCTGTGGTCAACATGCCACAAGAAATGCCTGTGACTGTTTTTCTTAAAAGAGGCAAATCATTTCTTTTCATCGCCTCAATCTGAATGAGATTCAAAGGATGAACCAAGGTTGATCTTAATTGAATGCTTTCCCCAAGCCAGGGTTGGTGAAAACAAAAATCATTCTCCCCTGTTATTTGTTGGAAGAATAGGATGGCTGATTCCAGTTCTGATTGAAAAGGCTTGAGATATTCATTGGAGCCAGTTAATTGGTACAAGTACTGTTCCCAGATGGGGAGGTACACCTTGGAAAGGGTTACACCCAATTGTTTTATAAAAGCAGCAAACAGAGAGTTTTCTTTATAAAGTATTTTCAGCTTATTTTTTTCAAGCTCATTAAGCTCTAACCATGTGGAGCCAAGACCCCACCACGTTGGGAAAAGAAGCCGTGTTTGAGTCCAGCATAAGATCCAGGGGATGGCTCGAAGCTTTCTTTGATCGGGTCCTGATTTGCGTTTAGTTGGCCGAGAGCCAATCTTCAGCTCCGTCAAAAAATGATAGGGCGAGGCCTGTTCGATTGTGGGCCAAAACCATTCACTTTGAATCAGTGCTTTATATTTCTGACTGACTTGGGTAGAAAATGCCACCAATTCCTCGGGATAGTCCTTATCTATGTGGTTATCTTTTTGCGAATAGATATCTATAAATTTGTCAACCTGACTTTTGAGTATGGAGCTCGAGCCAAAAAGTCTAGCGACCATCTCTCCCTGTATCGTCACTTTATAATTAGTCATCATTTCCTTAGACCAGGAGGCTGTTTGTTCTTTAATATCTCCGCCTCCTCGCTCAATACTGCCACCTGAACCATGAAAAAAAACGGGCCTAAGGTTTTTATTTTCTAGTGTAGACTGAATGCTTTTTAAGCTTTTTGCAATCATGAGTCGAGAGGGCAATACGCCATTTTCTTTAGACGAGTCGGAATACCCCAGCATGACTTCATAATTTCCATCCCACTGTTGAAGATGCTTCTGTCTAATATCTTCAGTGATCGAGTTATTTAAAATTGTATCAGCGCTGGTGAGCGCGAGCTGATTTTCAAACAAGGGGACAACGGGTAGGGCGTAGCTTTTAAAAACGTGTTTTACCAACTCAATTCCATTTTTTATATCCTCAGCAGATTCAACCATACTGAGGATAAAACCGCGGATATAATTTTTGGGCTCTGTCCCCTGGGTTATAGAATAAACTTGTTCCAGCATCTTGGTGATTGTTGTTTTTTTTATACTGGTTAAACTCTCTTTCACAACCGCTGAATCTTCCCTGAGCTCTATGGGTATCACCAGCCCCGGATAGAGCTGAAAAATACTGGAGATGATGGAAAATTGTTCGGGATTGAATTTTAGAAACTTTAGAGTATTTGTCTGTAGTACAGTTAATTCTTGTTTGAATACAGATACTTTTTCATGATCTCGTGGTTGTATTTTCCTCAATTCCTGTGCTTTTTGGGTAAGCTGTTTGATTTGATTCGTCAAGACTTTGTTTTCAGTTAATGCGGTTGAGAGTTTGACAATTTCTAGTACCTCACTTAAGCACTCCCGAATGTAGTTAATAAAAAAAGATCGAGAAAGTTCAAGACTTTTAACCATGATTTTCTCATTAACACCTGAGTGTCCGTCTTTATCGCCACCTACCCAAGTACGTAATTGCATGGGAATACCTTGGGTGAAAAAGGAATGATACAGCTTAATGTTGAGGGGATTGAGGGCATATTGATAGATGTAGCGTGCTTCATCCTCTACGCTTGGTTTTTCATGATAGGAAATATTAATTTGCAGTGAGATTTTAAGCATTTGGTCCAGATGAGTTTCATTCATCAGATAGGGGGATTTCAGCACTTCGACCAGATAGTCTCGAATTGCTTTAAACAGCGTTAAAAATTCATTGGTACGCGCTTCTGTGGGATGTGCGGTTAATACATAATGAATACCTTGAGGCTTCTCAGTATAAACTTTTTCTTTTCTTTGGTTGATACGAAAAATCCGGTAGGCACTTTCACAGGCATTAATGAGTTCCATCATGAGAGAAAACCCATGCGCAATTTGATAAAGCTGCTTTCTCTCTAGTTTGGATAGCTCAATTTGGAGACTATGAAGTGCCTTTCTAAGGACACTCGTTTCACTCCCAATCGTATCTTGCATCGATAGCCGAATTTGCTCAATTCGTTCATATGCTTCTTCCCCATAAACTTCTGCAATCGATTTTCCTAAACGAGTAAGGGACCAGGAGACCATATGGCTGAGTTCCCTGGGCAGATGGGAGATATTTTGCTTCATCGAAACTCCGTTTTCTAAAAGGGTGTCTAAGCGGTTTGATCCCGCGGATCGCCTTACACTTTTTATCCCATTCCGATTTAGTAGACACCACTACATCAACCTCTTCAGCTGGTTTAAACGAGTCTGGTGTAATTAAACCAATTGAAGAAATGCCTTTGCATGATTTTAATATACTTATACTGGAAAATACTTTGTTTTGCTAACTCTTACTGTATCTGTCCAACAAAGCCCAGCACATTCGTTCCTATTGATGTTCAGGATTTATATCTGAATTATTTTAATTATCTTTATCAATAAAAGAGGTTGCAATTTTTTCTGACAAAGCTTTTTCACAAAAAAAGCTCAAGAGTGAGTTAATTTTTTGTTCATTCACCAAGGACTTAGGACAGATTGCGTAAAGATTAATATCAGGTGATAATTCGTGAGGTAATACTTGAATTAATGTTCCTTTTTTTATTTCTTCATAAACTGAAAAATAAGGTGCCCATAGAAGCCCTGTATTTGCAACGGCAGCTTGTTTTAAAACACATGCATTATTGCTTTTAAAATTTCCTGAGACAGGAATGATTTTTTTATTAAAAACCCATATATTTTGAAGACCATAAAGCGTATTAATCAAGCAATTATGCTTTGGTAGGTTGTCGATTGTCTTCGGGGCCCCATGTTGCGCAATATAACCCGGTGAGGCAAAGATACTCCTTTGGATTGAAAATAATTTTTTGCAAACCAGTTTTGAATGCTTCACATCTTCGAATGAAATAGCCAGGTCAAATGTGGAGGAATAGAGCTCTTTTATATCAGAGCCTACAATAATATCTATCTCAATCTTCGGATGTTGTTGCATAAACTCAATACATAAGGAGGTTAAATAGGGAATGGCAGGGGTAACAGTAAGATAGAGTTTAATGGAGCCGTTTAACTCGACTTGATCCGGGGTTGCAATTCCTTTGACTAACTCTAATTGCTCGAAAAGCTTTAATGCCTGCTCATACAGCTGATGCCCTGATTCAGTTACAACTAGTCGTGTTGTAGAGCGGATCAATAAGGTAACTTTTAATTCCTCCTCCAACCAAGTTATTTGTTTGCTCAATTTAGAGGGTGAGATATATAATTTTCGTGATGCTTTTGAAAAGCTTTTACAATCAACTGTTGCAATAAAGCCTTTCAAACAAGATAAAATATTCATATTTCATTTCTTATTTGATTCTTTCTAAGTGTATAGACCTATATGATTGTTTTGTAAATCCATTAAATGATTCACTTATGTAATTACCGCCCTTACTTCCCTTAGACAAATGGACTACATAGGAGTCATTATGGTATAATTTTGCGCATTAATTAGTTTTTTATGTATTTCTTGAGTGTAAAAGCTATGCCTAATCCTATTTGTTTTATTAATCCAACCTTACCTGAAAATATCCCTACTGTTGTAGCACTCATGAATTCCGTACATGGAGGGGATCCTGGATTATTAGAAAATTATAAAGTCTATTCTTTACACACAGAAAATGGCGAAGAATCACGTTTTGTACTCACTCTCCCAGTTCTTCAATTCATTGCTGACCCATTAATTAGCTCTGGTGCACCACCAAGACGTTTAGATATTTTTGAACCTAGCTCGGATGATAAAGGCAGCTTTGGCCGCGTTTTCCCAGTTATAAAGTCGATCATTCCTCAAGGAGACAGCGGTATTTTTGATGAATCAGGCTCTTATGTAGTAAAACAGACGCATGCCGATCAACATGCTGTAAGTGATAAACCCAACAAACCCAATTGGTTTGTTCGTGTAGCGAATAAAGAACAATATCTAGGAAGTCAACATCCGACTTTAGGAATACATTATAGTTTAATAAAAACGGAACACTGTTCTTATCTGCACATGAATCGTGCTCCTGGACGTACTCTTGATTTTTATGTTGATCAACTTTCTGGCGAGGAGTTTCTAAGTCTTGCTTGTACTTTAATCGAAGAGGTTCCTAAGCAAATTCATCGAATAGTTACTGTCGGAAAACGCGAAGGTCGGACGATCATTCATTGTGATCTAAAACCAGAAAACATTATGGCTCAATTAAATAAAAATGAAGATGATGGGCATAGTGAATGGACGGTTACGGTGATTGACATGGGTTTAGCCAAAACAATAAAAAACGGTGAGCAATATTCTACCTTACAAAATTATGGTAATCGCATGGTATGGGATACCGATATGCTCCTTGCGAGGCTGAATGGAAGGCCGAGAAACTATGATATTCAAAGCGATTTATATGCGTTATTTGTCAGTATTGCTGAGCTAGCAGGAGCACCTCGTCGAGGTGGTAAAACAGCACTCGAAGATGCAGAAAATCCAGATTTTACAGGTATCTTCTGCGATATGGAGCTTGATCCAATCCTAGAGGAGCAACTAACCGATGCTCTTAGAAGTACACTTCATCCTGATAAAACGCAAAGAATGAAGCCTGAGCAAGCCTTAATAATTTTCCAAAGCGTATTAAACACCGTACGAGAAAATACCGCTGAAAGCCCCTTTGAAGGGCCAACTAAAAAGAAAAGAACGGAACAGACGACTACTGCTGAAGACTTAAAAAAATGTCTAGAGCAACCCCTTGATGAGATAGTTAAGAGAAAGGAACAAGAAAAAGAAGAAGAAAATAGACAACCAAGAAAAGCAACGCTGAAAATATGGCTTAATCAGTTTAACGAATTACGTTCTACGGCAAGCCCTGAAGAATATGAACGATTCAAAGCAATGCTTACTAACATCAGAAACTTTGATATCAAAAGCTCTTTTATTTTCGATTTGTTACATTTTAAATTGTTTGAGGAATATAATACAGATGCATGTATTCGTCTCATTTTACGTCATGAACAACTCACTAGCTCTTTAAGAAAGCATTTTCCTGCTCTATCTCCTCTACCGGATCTTTGGCAGATGCGCTTTCAAATGCTGATTAATACAATCCCACTACAATTGACCCAGAGCCAAGCTATAGCATGTACACAAATAGGACTCCTCAAACAAAATATAACCGTATTACTTGCGTTAAAAAGCAAAGAGTCTGATCCTGAACTCGCTAAAGTAATGCGGCACGAACTAGAAAAACAATTACAATTGGAGCCTAAAGTTTGGTACCAACAATTACCCCAATTTGCGCGATTGTTTAACACTCAGTATTACTGCCTTAGTCAGGTAAATGCATTGACCCAAAAATTGACGCCGCATTTTTCTTGGTTCAATGTTCTTCCACAGCAATTTACCGAGTGGAGTAATGATCTCTTTAATAATGCCTTGCAAGGAAAATTCCCTGAAAACTATGAGAAGTATTTTTCCAGTTATCACGTTATGATTGCGTTCCTCGATAGGTGTGTGAAGGATAGTGACACTTTAGCTTTTATGTATAACGTGCTTCCTACTTTATCGCAGTCAACTTTGGGACCGGCAGGAACTGATTCTGCTATTCAACAACTGCGATTGACTGATCTAAAAACAGTTATTCATCTGACGCAACAATTAGAGTTAGTTTTTTTAATACATGATGTCTTTTGTCAATTAATGGACCCGAATAAGAAAGAATATAATGCCATTATTCAAACAAATAATGCCAAATTTAGCATTCTTATCCATCAATTCAGTCAAGGGAGTTTGCAACAAGAGGAATTGAAAACACAATTAGAACCTATATTCGATTCTTTTAAAGCATTTAATAAATTACGTCTTTTCATAGATAAGTGTTCTTCTCATTCCAATATTCAGAAAGCTCTAGATATATTATTAAAAAATAACTTTAGAATCGAAGAAATTGCAAACATTGTAAAAGATAATTATATAGAAATCAGTGCCGTGAAAAAGTTAGAGAGAGGTCTAAACATTGTTCTTTCTGAAGAATCAGGTCAATCACTAAACGAGAAGCTTTTTGCCGAAATTACACGGTATTTTTCTATGCCTGTTAGATACTTACCACCTGGACCTAAAATTCATAGTCAGGCAAATACAACCCAGATGTTATTCCTGGCTTCTCCACAAGAGGATTCAGAGGAAATACCTACTCCTGGAAGTAACTACTCCATTTGATAAAACGCAGCAACTGTTTAAAGTTTTAATTCAAAACAGTTGCTATCCCTGCTTGTTTTATCCTCATACTCATTATAAGGATGGGCCCAATATGGGTCTTAAGCCTTAATCATTGCACACGTTTATTTTGCAAGCAGAAATCTCAAATAGTTTACAAAAACCTAGAATAATTGTATTTTTCGCTGGGATTCTTACGATACTCGAATTGAATCGAATTTGTCCTATACGCTCCATGGAAAAGTTAATCATAAAGCGTATTCCTTTATCTTTATTCAAGAGGTTTTAATATGAAATTATTACGAATGATGTTACTAGGCTGTTTATTTTCTCTCTCTTCAATCACTCCAGTTTCTGCTGCTTCAATAGCGGATCATGCCTCAGTTGTTCCGGTAGATGATTATGATTTTCAACAAGAGCGAATGAAGCTCACGCCTGATTCTGTAATGGTTCTTTCAACCTTTGATAGTCAAGATCACGTTACTGCCTATACATATGCTGGAGTCCGTTTATGGAATGTTCCTTTCCACGCTAAAATATTATCATGGCAAATTGCAGGTGATTATGTTTTCGTTTTTTCAAAAGATCGTAGTGGCTCAAAAACTTATATTACCTGCCTTAACAGACATACTGGTGCCCCAATTTGGCAAAAACCTTAAGTAAGTTGGGTCATTTTGACCCGAGGTAGGGTCACTTATTTTGTACCATCAAGTCTATATATGTTGTCATTCACGCGCAGGCGGGAATCTATCCGACAAATTAAACTTAACTTTGTTTGTGGATGGATTCCCACCAACGTTGGAATGACATACATTTCTCAGGATCTATTAAAGTTAGTACGAGTCGGGATATTTTATCATTCGTTATCACACACCATCCCAAGAATATTTTTTTAAATCAACACGACCATTTGTAATTACAATGTGTTCCTTTTCTAATAATTCTTTTTGAAGCAAATAGTGAGGGCTTCCAACCGGAAAAGAAAGTTCTCCACTGGATTTTAGAACGCGCTGCCAGGGAAGATGATGTTTCCTGGTAGAAGAGTGAAGAAGCCATCCGACACCACGTGCTCCGCGTGGATGACCTGCGAGTCTGGCAATGTCCCCATAGGTTACAACCTTACCCCGGGGTATTGATTTAATTAACTTAAGCACTTCTTTTGAAAATTCAGTTTGCATGTTCACTCTGTAAAAGTCGATTCGTCATTTTTTAGCTGATAATTATAAATAACATATAATTAGTATTAACTATGCGGAAACAAGTACTTCTTTATTGGCACATTTTAATATGGAGAAAAAAATGAGCTCAATAGTCATTTTTTTTAATGCAATTACTAATTTTAAAAGTGATTTGAGCCCATTAAAATCTACCGATGAACGCACTATTTTATTAATTAACCCAACTATTTATGAACAATTAAAAGAAAACCAAAAATGCTTTTTTGAAACAATTCACATTATTAATCCCATAACCTTTGATACGACTTTACCCATAGTCACTCACTATTTAAAAGAAACAAATCGAGATAACTTAAGATTAGTAACTAATGATGAATCCTGCACTCTTATTGTAGGTAAACTTATTGATCATTTAGGTTTAAAAGGGGAGGGCGAACGAAACTTAGTTAAATTTGTGGATAAAGTTGTAATGAAAAATATATTGCATGCCCAGGGCATTCGTACCCCCCACTATCAAGAGTTTAACAAAGAAAGCTACTTTCAAAACAAGGTACTTTACCGTAAGGAAGTTGAAAAAAAATTCAATTATCCTTTTGCGGTGAAACCAATCGCATTATATGGGAGTGCCAGTTTCAAGAAAATACATAATCGAACGGAATGGATAACTTATGCGGAACAAATAGCGCACTCTGAAATCTCTTTTCAAATTGAGGAGTTTATCGAGGGCACTTTATTTCACTGTGATGCAATTATTCAAAATAAAAAAATCCGATTTATTGCAATTTCAGAATACCTTTGGCCTATGGCATTATTTAAAGAGGGTTATCCCATGGGGAGTATAGTCCTTCCTGAAACCGATCCACGCTGGGATAAATTGAATTCAGTTCATGAACAAATCATAGCTTCTTTACAACCTCCTGATGGAGCTACTCATTGTGAATTATTTTTAACGAAAAATGATGAAATCATTTTTTTAGAAATAGCCGCCAGACCTTCAGGAGCATTAGTGGTTTCAATGATTGAGGAGATTACAGGAGTAAATATAGAATTAGCCCATTTCAATCTAAGACTGCAAAAGCGCATTCATATCCAACTAAAACCACCGATAAATTTTTCTTTTTTCTGTTATATACCTAAAAAAAATGGCACGGTTATAAGTTTAGAAGTACCTAACTTCAATAGTAAGCTCAGTATTGAGTGGAATGTAACGCCTGGTGATGTAATTCAACCGCGAGCCACAAAAGAAGATGATATTCCGATAAAACCAATTAATATCGCAGCAACACTTATCTTATCCAACGCAAACTTTGACAGTCTTTATCAAGATTTTCTCACTTTAAAAACAGCACAATTGATAACAACTCAACCTTAAAGCTCTTCATAAATCAGCTCTTTTTGTCTTGCTAGATGCTCTAGAACATGCTCATTAACATCAATCCCCAGACCCGGTTTCTTAAAAGGTATTCTCATGCCCTCAGCATAGGGAGATTGAGTAAAAATGGGTTCTTTAAAATTCTGAAATAAAAATAAATCGCTATCTAAATCAGTAAATACGACATTAGGCATTGATGCTGCAAAATGAATTCCTGTTGAAACGCCCAAAGGACCTTCCATCATGCAACCAACCATTACTTTTAATCCAGCTTCGTGAGCTCTTTGCGCCATAAGTCGAGCCTTCCAAATTCCTCCTGCTTTTTGGATTTTAATATTGATTCCATTTACCGCATTCATGCGAATCAATTGTTCCAAGTCATCCATGCCCACTATGCTTTCATCAGCGTAAATATCGACTCCATCCAACTGTTTTTTTATGTCGAATAATCCTTGATAGTCATGTTTTTCCACGGGTTGCTCTATAGCAACAACAGACCCCAAAATCGCTTGTATTTCTTTCAATAGGTCTATTGCTTGGCGAGAATCTTTAAAACATTGATTGGGATCAATTACATAAGCTACATTTTTAGCAAATACACCTTTAATTACTCTTGCGATGTCATGAATATTTTTATCATTATTTAATTTAATCTTAATTAATTGGACTTGAGGATGATTTTGACGAATGTTTATTGCAAACTCTTGAGTTTCTTCCAAACCCAAAATCGGTATCGTCAAGCTATTGGGAGTGAGATTCTTTACAGCACCAAAAAGTTCATACACTGGTTTATTTTTTATCTTTCCTAACAGATCATGAAAAGCACTATCCAAAGCAGCTGCCGCATGCGAGCTTTGGATGTTTTCCTGGAGGCGCTGATAAAAAACGTGCGGTGCGTCCGTAGGATTAATCGAGCAATGTTTAAACTCGTGTAACTGAGAAACCACATAGTCATAAGTTTCACCCGTCATGAGCGCAAACGGGGCTGCTTCTCCCATTCCTACAAAATTATTATAACGAAGTTGAACCAAAATGGTTTCTACATGAGTCCAGGTATAGGTAGCAATAGAGAGGGGCTGTGGCAGTTTATATTTAAGCCTATATATTTTTAATGAAGCGGAATCCATAAACCACTCCTTAAAATGGACTGCAAAACTCTTCTATAATTAGTTTACTTGCAGCAATTATGTCTATAACTCCAATATTATAGACTTGTTTACGAGTGCTCGAATGAATGTACTTTTTCTTATAGGCAACGATTTATATTCGTATAATATGGCGAATGAGATTTGTCTTCAATTTGCAAGACATCATTTTAAAGCATCGTTTTTAGTTTTTAAAAATGAGTTAGCATTTAAGCCAGAAAAAATACAAGATGAAATAAAAGAGTTAATCTTTTATGAACGCACCCTATTTAGTGAGGTCTTACTTCCTTATCTCAAAAGTCATTCCAATAAAGGCAAATATTTAGGATTGGAAGGTTTGGCAAAGCAGTATCATATTAACTACGATTATTGCAGTTTTATTGATAGTAGAAAGGGATCAGAATTTATTTTAAAACAAGCAAAAGCTTGGAATATTAATGTCGTAATTTCCATTAGATGCATCGTTAAGCTTGATGAACACCTTATAAATCATTTTACTGAGGCTAATGAACAGTATTTGTGGAATGTTCATCCAGGTTTATTACCCCAATACAGAGGAATTATGCCGGTTTTTGGTGCGATGTTTAATCAAGAAAGAATACATGGAATTACCTTATTGAGAGTATCAGCAAATCTGGATGCAGGCACAATAATCGACTCACGAACTTGTCCCATTGATTATTCCAAATCGATGATACAAAACGCATTAGATCTCATTCCAACAGGAGTGGATCTAATCACGAGCAACTTACTTAAAGCAGCAAGCCATGAGCTCTTACCTGCTTTGATTCAAAATGAAGCCGACAAAGGATTTTATTCATTCCCTACAGCTGAAGAACTAAAACTTTTTAAATCCAAAGGATTGAGCCTTTATTCAAAAGAGGAGTTAATCCATGTAATGGACAATTATTATCTAGGTGAAAATCAAAAGGAGGTTTTACACAAATTACAAAACCATGGTAGATCTAATGCTGCACCGTAATAAGTAATCTAAGAGCAGACTCTGGTAACGCGAAAAAGGAAGAATCATGATGCCAATGCTATTGAATATTTGTTTACTTGCTGTAGGCCTTTTCCTGGTAATTAAAGGAGGGAGCCTCTTTGTGGATGCAAGTGTCCAAATAGCCGAGGGATTAAACGTTCCGCGTATCGTGGTAGGTGGTACTATAGTAAGTCTCGCTACAACCAGTCCCGAGCTTGTTGTTTCTACAACGGCTAGTTGGATGGGGGATAGTGGGATCGCTATAGGAAATGCGGTTGGATCTGTCATCGCGAATATTGGGCTCATAGTTGGAATTATCGCTTTTTTAGCGCCAGTTTCTGTCGATAAAGCTAATTTTCGAAATCGATCTCTATGGATGCTTTGTGCTGCTATTCTGGTGATCTTATTCTCTATATCCTTAGAGATGGGGCGATTTGCTGCATTTTTATTAGTGGTATTTGCAATGGCTTATCTTGCTTATGACTATAAAGGGATTATGGAAACCATGAAGCAAAATGCTGATTGTAAATCGGATACTAATTCTGAACCTATTTCGTTAAAAAAACCATTTATTACCTTCATTATCGGGGCTTTTGTGGTCGTGGTGGGAAGCAAATTGTTGGTCACATCTGGTGTCGCGATTGCCAATGCACTTCAGATCCCATCCATAGTCATTGGATTAACGGTGATCGCTATAGGGACATCTTTACCTGAGTTGGTTACCGCGATTATATCCGTCAAAAAAGGAATTGCGGATCTTTCCATAGGGAATATAGTGGGTGCTAATATACTTAATTTATCGATGATTACTGGTGCTGCAGGGCTCATAAATCCCTTAACTTTAACCCGATTTACTCGGAAGTATTCTTTTTCTTGGATGATGATTATGATGCTCACCATGATCTTTATCTTCTGGAGAAAGGGTAAGGTGGGAAGAAAAGAGGGAATCATCATTCTCGTCCTCTATGTTATATATTTTGCAGGAATAGTTATCCGCTCAATTCAGTATAGCGTCATGAACCCATTGGTTTCATAGATTGAAGCCTTACTCAAGCACTACCTGAAAAAATAAAGGATGGATTTCTTAGACTTTAATAATCTCTTAATAAACCCGAAATATAATTTGGCCCTCAATATAAATTATTCATCCAATTATATCGTCATGTGCTAAGCAAGGATGAATGGAGGACCGGTACACTTAGTACTCTAAATCAATAAATTATGAACAATAAGCCAGATTATTGAGGTAGATATTTAAGTTAATCAGTCCACATGCTTTTAAAGTCCCTTTGTGTTTAAGCATAATATCCATTTATTCATGCGTCTTAGAGATTAATTGACTGTTACTTATTTATAAATGTTCTCTATTCTGATTACGAAATACTTCATAGTCTTGTTGATTCAATAGTTACTACTTTATTCCTGGAATATCTTGAACGTGTAACGTCACTCCCAACAAAAGAATAAAAATACAGAGGTATTTAAAATGAAAAAATCTTTTTTCACCGTATCTAATAAAGAAAAAAATAAAACACAATATTTTTTACAACAATTTCCATGTATCGAACTTTGGCGCTTTTTTGTTGAGCGATCGAGGTATGACGACAGGCAATTTTCTAAAGATTTGCTTATCAAGTGCCTTGAAGGGGTAACAATTAATTTTCATGGAGAGTACAGAGTTCTCAACAGAGAGGAACGAATAGAATATCTGGAAACCGTTAGATTAAACGAACTTTACCAGTTGGCTTTCAGGGGTTTCTCGCTAGCAAATTTAAATTTACTCAATTTAATTATAAATTTTTTTAAGTTTGAGGAACAAGACCCGCAATTACTTAAAGACTATTTCGAAATGCGTAGGGGATGGAATGGTTTTGAGCTATCCGAGCCGGGTTATATGCTTGGTATGGCGCACGGCTTTGTTTTTATTGTAAACAAATTAAAAGAGTCTGCGGTTCTTGATTTAGAATTTATCAAAGGTCTTCATGCTGCATGTACCACAGTAGTCAGGAATCTAATGGGTTCAAGACCCGGTGAGTTCAGGAAAAATTCTTTAGTTAGCTGGTCCTTGAATGCAGAACAAAATTCATTTGAAGGTATTTATGAAATTCTACTCTATATGCGGACTTCTGAGTGTAAAGGCCTCTCTTTTATTGATAAGAGCGGTAAAATTCTTGCCAGTACGCGGGATAAAGCTTTTGATCCCAGGGAAAAGGCACTTTTGATTTGGGATATGCTCAAACAGGAACAGACGATAAGCATGCGTACCTCTGAAATGGATGAACAAATTAGGGATGTGGATGGATACCTCAATGAAATTTGCAATTTACATCTAAAGACATACAAGAAAGAGATCTTGGAATCAAACTCAAAACGAGAGAAGCTCGCAGCACTATTCAAATTTATCAAATATACCGTATTACATCATCCGTTTCCTGATGGAGTGGGTCGTACTATTTCGATGCTTTTAACCTTCTATTTATTAATGAATAACAATTTACTACCGGTAATCTTAAAAAATTCAAATAATATTCCGGGCTGGTCGGTTAAAGAGATGGTTGAAGACTACTTAAGTCTTGAGCAGGAAATGAAGGAAGTTTTGCGAAATCCCAGTTATCTTTCAAGTGAGCGTTTTGCATTAAACAATCTTGATACAGGCAATTACCTAAAGCAACTTCCGGAAACTTCTCGAAGTCAATTTTATGAGGCAGTTGAAATGATGCAAAATGCCATCCAATTATATAACTTGGAAAATCAAGAAAATTCCTGCTCCTCTAGTGAGACTATCCAATTGTAGTTCTCTGGATTGCAAGAACGAATCTCACCCAATTTCTTAATTTAATTGGGGTTTTAGTAGTTAAATGGTCTTTGATTGTCGTATTCATTTTTTTATCAAAGGCCTTATCAATTTATCGTGAGTGAAAAGAACAAAATGAAAGTACTTGACCATTGGTTTGTTACTTGATCTCTAGAGAAGAAAAAACCAGCTAAGTCACACGCTAAGGGATAGAGATAACCATTTTCAGTTGAATGTGAGATTTAGAAAAAGTACACTAAAGTGGATTCTTTGGAGGCAAAGAGTTATCAGTCCTTTAATAAATTCGTTCACGATAAATATATTCTTCAAATTAAGAGGGAAATTACTAAGAGATTTAAACGTCCGTTCTTTTAATCATTCCGGATCATGTTTAGCCAACCGAAACCAACAACTAGCCCACACCTCCTTGTAGAAAAGGAAAGATCCAGCACTAGGGGCAATTAAGAGTGCCAAGATAAAAAGAAACAACGCCAATATAGTTAAAAAGGTATGAATAATTAATTTCAAAATCACAATAAAATCATCTCTAAGTTCAATTTTTTGAGGTGCTGTCAATTGTCATCATTCAAGCTAGAAAAACGACACTCTTTTAAACTATTTCTAAACGCAAGGCCAGGGAGTCGGCTTTAAGGACAGAAAAACCGAACTCAATAGGAATTTGTCGTTTTACCTTGTTGGAGTTTGATGTACCTCATCATGTTATCTTTATCGGAATTACTGGGTCCAGTGGCTAAAATAAATTGATGATGCATCGAAGTTTCATTAATTTGTATTTATTTAAAAAATTATGTATAAGCATTTCTTTTTAAACGTAAATAATGAGAGATATTATGCTTAATATGCCCAAAACAATAAAAAATAATTGCCCTGGAGATGAAAACGCGTATGTTGAGTTTAATCGGGAATTAAAAATGTTTCGTGCGGTGGTAAAAGATGTGGAATTCTTCGACACTCCAAAAAACTTAACACATGTTCTAATTGATTTTAATCGCGATGAGGAGCGGGTAGAGTTAAGTTTAATCATTTCAGAAAATGAATCCGAGGCGAAAAACCAATTAAATGAATTTCAAAAGGTAGTCGGTAAATTAAACGATACAAGTTTTTTCAATAAATTCTACCTTTCTCGGACTGATTTTTTTCAAAAACAATGCAAACATTTTGTCGGCATGTTTTCTAATCTCTCAACTGAGAAAAAAAGCGCTACAAATAATCCACATGAAAGTAATAGCCATAATGGAAATTTTGCATTCTAATTTGAAAAAATTCCATCCTAAATTACCGAGCGGGTTAGTTTTAACCCAACAATAGACGTTTTAAGCGATTGTTTGGTTGGGTCAGATGCCCCAACCAACTTAATTGTTTTTCTTGGTTGGAGCATTTTCGATTACCAAGTTTTGAGTATAAACACTGGGTTTTCGGGACCTTATAGCAAAAACAAACACAAACAGGCTGAACAGCAATAAATAAGCTAAATCCCAATACGGAGGTAGAATATGTTTACCGCCGTAATTACCAAGATAAGAGAAAATACCAAGACCAAAAAGATACAATATAAACCACAGGGATTGTTTGCCATCAAGTTCCTGATGGGTGTTTTTTATAAAACAATAAAGAACGGTCCCTCCTAGTCCCAGCAGCGTGATCACCAATAGCTTTCGCATACTGTGGAATCCCGCCCAATAAACACCGACTGTACAAACATAAAACCCAATACAAGCAATAAAGTTACCACCCTGCAATCGAAAAGGTCGTTTATAGTTGGGTAATTGCCTACGTAGACAAACAAGTGCAATAGGTCCTACGGAATAGCTAACCATTAATATGGCCACAAGAAAAGCTGACATTTCTTGCCAGCCATGTAATACAAGCGACATTATGGCTGCAAGGACAAAGTTCACTCCTAAACTAACCCAGGGCACTTGGAACTTATTTCGTTTGGCAAGGACTTTGGGGGTTTGTACCACCGAGCTCATGCTGCTTAGCATATGAGCTGAGGTAGTTGAATAAACCAGACCGGTTGAATAAGGCGATATAAACGCATCAACGTACAATAAAATACTCAACCATACCATGCCGGCTAGGGACGCGAGAGCTGCGAAGGGGCCTGCGTCACCGATAAACGATAAGTTGACCCAGCCCTTCGCAAGTGAATGATCACTAACGCTGCCAATAAAAGACCATTGTAAGCCTGTGTAAAGTACGGTTGTGAAAAATAACGAACCACACAAAATCAACGGAATATACTGGCCTGGTTTTTCAAGTTCGCCCATCATAATAACCACTTGCCTAAATCCTAATAAGGAAAAAAGTACACCGCCGCTTGACATCGCAGCCATGATCCCCTGCCAACCATAAGGCATAAACCCACCATATTCAAAGAAATTATCTGGGTGATAACTCATGGTCACTAGGCTTGCAATGGTAAGCGCGGGGATTATTATTTTCCAAACAGTAAATGCTGCGTTAATGCGCGCAAATAAACCGATACCGAAATAATTGAACAAAACAAAACTCATTAATACCACTAAGGACAGCACATAACCTAATGGAGTATTTCTATAATACACCCCATAATGGGCTACTAGACCAGGAATATAATTACTAGCGTATTGAATGACACCTTGGGTTTCTATTACGGGGAGGAGAGCTAAGGAAAACCAGGTCATGCTGTTCACCATTGCACTTGTTAAACGCCCATGAGTATATAAAGGTAAGCAAGCCAGGCTATCGGACTGTGGAAACATCGTACCTAACTCAGCATAGGATAAGGCAACAAATAAAAGTAAAAAACCTGCAAGTGGCCAGGCAATAATCGCTGCAGGACCGGCAAAATGAGCGGAGTATAAAGAACCAAATAACCAACCTGAACCCACCATGCTGGTAATTGAAATCCAAAGTAAACTCAGGGGACTTAAATTTTTATTCATCTTGTTTTCCCATATCCTTATGGTTTTGCTGTGAACAAATAGTCAGGCCGTAGTAGCGATAAATAATTATATAATTTTGAATTGTAAACAGAAATATCGTTGTTACCAACCCGTAGGAATCAAGAATTACCAAACGATATTATTTTATATCTAAAAAACAAATCTGTTGGTGAAAAGGACCTAATCTACTTCTTATGTAATTACACATACATTTATGTTAAAAATCATATGACTGAAATTCGACTCATGAATTTCAGAAAATAACTTTTTATTACAGGGAGTTACAATGCCTCAACCTAAATACATTACCGTTAATGGTGTTATGAAAAAAAACCCAAAATATGCTTCTGAAGTAAACACAATACCAACCGCTCAAAAACCTCTTAACGCAATCGCGGTAGTCTCATCGCCAGACGAGATATTCGAGGCTTCTGAAATCCAATTGCAATCCGCTAAAATGGTAGTACCGATGGAAGCAACCACTTCAAAAACAATTGAGATGTTGCAGAAAGAAGAGACATTACAAAAATACCAGTCTCCAACCCCTTTAGATGGTGGAGAAATTATCGATAAAATTGGAGAAAAATTTACACAATATGCAACTCCTTTCGGGCTGATCAATCAATTAATAGCGTTAACCAAATATAAATTAGATTTTCTTATTGATGATAGTGGCTCCATGTCCAATCTTACCGACGTGGATGCCTTGGAAGCCTCAGAGCCGGTAAAGTCAGCTATTAGAAAGAGCTTAGGGAGAGCCCCCTACATCGGTGAAAAAATGACTCGTCTGCAAGAAGCCGAAGATCGCTTGCATATTATGATAAGTATTTTGGCATATATTCCCTTTGAGCACATTCAAATACGTTTTTTGAATAGTCGCACCCCATTGATTTTAGAGCGAAAAGGAAAAACTCCAGGACAATTTGAAGAGTACGCCCATAAAGTAATTCGTGAACGATTTGCCAGTCTTGATTTAGGAACAACTCCGGTTGCCGATCCGCTACAAGCAGGATTCGATTATTCAGGAAGCTGGTCACATTATTTATTCAATGACGGGGAACCTGATGAAGGTGGAGAGGCTATCGCACAACAAATTATTAAACGAAAAAATCCTGAAGATCATCCTCTGACTCTAATCAGCTGTACCAATCGAGATGAAGATACTGAATGGATGAAATGGGTGGATGGGAAAGCAAAATTTGTCGCGGAAGTCGATGATCATAAAGATGAATTACGTGAAGTACAAAGAAAACAAGGGGAGGGGTTTCCATACACCCGAGGTATTTGGATACTTTGCCAACTCGTTGCTGCAATCACTCCTGATTTAGATGCTTTAGATGAAAATCTGCCTCTAACAAATTATTCTTTATCTAAGATCTTAGGTCGCCAATTAAACCCCTATGAGTATCAATATTACTTTGAAAGAAATCCAAATGCGGCATTATATGTAAATGAATACTCTCGTTTCTTAGAAGAGGAGGGATTTGCGAGCCAAATCATTTCAAAAACGGAGCAAGAACGACGGGAACAGTGGGCAGGATATGTAAAAGGTGAGCGCCCTAATATCCCGCTGGCTAATATCAGTTCGCAATTAACGCCCATAAGTGCTAAAGCGCATCAAATATTTTTAGAAAAATACTCAGCGAACCAACTTGTTCAAGAGCTCCCTACACAACTGAGTTCGATATCAATTGCACCCCATCAGGCATTTATGCCCTCACCAATGAAAATGGAAGTGTCACAACATTCCTATGAAAGCTCAATGAGTAGCAATTTCAAATAAACGAAAAGTAGTCTTTTAACCTAATATTCGAAATTGTGGGAGATTGATGGTTGGGTCAAGACGACCCAACCTACGTTCTAAATGATAATTACCTTGTATTAATTAAAACAAACATTTACCCATTCATATCCATCCTGATTACATCGAATTGCGGGTTATTATCGGCCTCCTCCTTCTTATTTTTTTGCCCAAACTGACCTGCATTGCTCACACCCAAGTGAACATCAGCTATAAGCTCTTTCTTTGAAGCCGGTTTATTATAATTTCTCTCTTCAATCAGGTTTTTCACGAGCAGATTGGGGTAGAGTGGTATGGTTTGTTTTATACCTTTTGGTGTTAGGTTTCCATGTTCAGCCAAGTATTTTTCAATCTCTGTTTTTTCATAAGTAATTCCGTCTGCCGCAACAACTGGACTTTCAAATGTTTTATTAGTCTCTTTAGAGATTAGGATAGGGGGCGTCTGAGTTAGATCTATTCCAGGCTGTTTATAATAGGCAATTAAATCACTTACTAGTAAGTTCGGAATCAAATCAGCTTGAGTTAAAGCTTGTCGTGTGGAAGGATCCCTATTCAAATCTACTATGGTTGCTTTTTCATAAGTAATTCCTGCAGGAGTAATGACAGGATTGTTCATTTCCTCATAGTAAATAGGATCTTCAAAAGAAGGTAGTATTTCGGCAGGCAACTTACAAAACTCTAATACTAATGGCTTAATAATGTCAGCTTTTCCTTCAGTGATTAAAAGAGCAATAATTTGTTGTTCATTGTTCTTAATTAACTCTTTAAAATAAACCTTGCCCTTCTCTGAAGTGAAAAACTGCATTGGCGCACCCGCTTTTAATAGAGCACTTGCTAACTCTATTTGATTGGCGTTTAGTGCAACTATCAAAATAGAATCATAGATAACTTTATCGGTCTCACACATCCTATGATTTTCTACAATTGCTTTAATACAGCTCCACTCTTTTTTAAGGACCGCCAAATCGAAAGCTGTTTTGCCTTGCTTATTCTTCCGATTTACATGTACACCATATTCCAGAGATAAACGAATTAG
This sequence comes from Legionella stuttgartensis, assembly GCF_977063405.2. Lineage (NCBI taxonomy): Bacteria > Pseudomonadati > Pseudomonadota > Gammaproteobacteria > Legionellales > Legionellaceae > Legionella > Legionella stuttgartensis. Next base: position 106,495 of record NZ_CDRUHA020000061.1, on the reverse strand, counting down.
CGCCACATTTGGGATTTTCACACCCAGATGCAAAATAGTATTTAATTCATTATCAATAACCGTATTAACAGATACACCCTTTTGTAACAATTTAGAAATTTCGGCAACATCCATGTTTTCAACTGCTTTTTTATAAGCATCCCTAGGATTTAATGGTTCAAAAAACCGTGTCTCGATGTCCATAGGCTTTGTGTCTAATGGATGCATGAAGTCAGCAATTAATTGATAACAATCCCAGTGCTCTAATTCAGCAGCTAATTGAATTGGTGTGAGCTTATTTTTATTTAATGCATTAAGCTCAGGTTTATATTGTAATAATAATGCGGTTAATTCTTTATTATTTAACTTTACTGCTTTATGAATAGCCGTGTTTAATTCTTTATCCACACGAATATTGATAGAGAAGCCTGAATCCAAACACGCTTTCACTTGGAGAAGGTCACCTTTATTAACAGCCTGTATAAAGGTATCTCTTTTAGTTGTTTGTGCTACTGGTCGCGCTATAACATCAATGGGTTCCTTAACAACATGGAACACTTTTAACAAAGCCAAATCACCTGAGGATAATTGCCGAGTATTATCTGCGAAACAAAACTCAGCCATTATGGAAAGGCAATCATCAGCCTCCATAAAACCCGCTAGCCCAATAGCGCTTAAACCTGCTTTATTTTTATAGGTCAAATCAATTTTATATTTTAACAATAAGCGGACCAACTCTTTATTGTTTTGTTGTACCGCATAATGCATTGCCGTATTAAGCTTACTATCAATACGAATATTGGGAGAAACTCCGTTAACATTTAAACAGTATTCTAGAGCACTAAGATCGTTAATCGATAAAGCAGCTAAAAAAGAATCACGAGGAGATTTAGTATACATAGTTTTTAGTATCCACTTTTTAGGTTAATTGAAATAGAATTTTTTTATCGTGCTGGAGCGGGTAGCCCTTCATTATTGATAAGCGGTGGTTCTAAACTATGACCTCTCAACGAGCTTATTTTCTTTGCAAAAAATGAAACTCCATTCGCTGCACTTTTAGAGTCTCGATAGAGCTCATTAAGATACCCTAAATTTCTAATACAATTTGAAAATTGAGTCTGTAGTTTTGGATGAATGAGCCCACTTGTATTAACGCTCTTTAAAATTCCAAAAAGTTCTTCATTCGAAAGTTCTTTCTGAAAATCGCGCAGTGCCAAGAACGCTTTACGGACTCGCATTAAATAAGTGGTGGGTTCACCAGCTTTTCGTGCTTTTTCGATATGTTCGGACAAAAGAGTGTCGAAACTTGTACCAAAGAGCGCGTTTTTTATTGCAGTTTTTGGCACAGATCTCAAGACATCACCTAGTTGCCTTAACTCAACTTCGGTGGGAGGTGCTAATGACATTTCCCCAAAGTCGTACAAGCCCAACTTATCATGTTCATAACGTAATTGATTACCATGTCTATCCGAATCAAAACAGCCACCGCTTAGAATGTTAACCAGTTCCACTGTGATGACTGCTTTAGCAATTGCTTTACGAGTTGCTTTATCCTCTTTGGTCAGGTTGGGTAACTCATTAAACTCTATTCCATAGAAGCGCTCGATGAACCGATACCCTTGACCATTTTTAAGCAGATGAGCCGGTTTCATCGTTAGGGTACGCATTACACCGTCCCCCATCACAGTGACCAACCGGTTATATTTTTGGGAAGCAATTTGATTTTGTTTTTCGCTAAGATCTTTATCCATTTCAACAGTAGATAATGCTTCTGCTTCTTTAATGATGGACAAAACGGTTTCACGCATTGACTCCATTTTTTTGTGTGTACAAGCCTTTATGGTTGCTTCTAAATGAGCAAAACCTTGTTCTGCATCTTTTGCTGCATTCTCACGCTGCATCAATAAAACAACGTGTTGTCCATCCTTAAGTTCAGCTTCTAACGCCAAGTTATAAGAAGCAGAACCTAAAAGAGCGCCAATGCGAGAAATATCACTTTGATCTTCATGCGATACAACCTCACGTATAAGTCGCCATAATTGCCAACGAGGAGGTGGATTAGCTCGTCCTTTCACATGATCCAAATCGCGACGGATATGCTCGGGGGTACGCGGATGACTATGCACTGCTTGAGCAAGTTTGATGTAGGCTGGTCCCATGTGCTCACATAAAAGAGCTAATTTTTTGCCGGCGCTTGGCTTTTCTCCAGAGCGGTTGACTTCGTTAGTTGCAACTAACATTCCCGCTAACAAATGACTCCGAATATATTGATTTGCTGTTTCCAGATAGGCCTTTAATAGAACAAAAGCAAAGGCTTCATCTTCATCTGTTTCAATATTAGGGAATAGTTTTTGTGTAACATATAAAAATGCTTCTTCATACGCTGCATCCATCTCTTTGGCAGTTTTTACAGCATTTGCGGGAATCAGCAAATGATCAATAATGACCGCCCGTTCTTCTAATTTCCTATCCCAAAATTGGCAATAAAGTGTTCTTAGCATCATCGCCACACTACCAGGATGACGTTGTTCGAACTCCTTAATGTCTTTGCCATATCCCAGAGACTCAGCTAAATTGTTTATCTTTTCGTGGCCTAATAAATAGGTGGTGAATTTATCCGTAGTTTCATTGGTAATTGGGGCAGAGATAAAATCAAGATATGCAACGATATCATTTTTGTCTTCACTCAGCAGTTGCGATACGACGGCCAAATTGCTGAGAGTCCTATCTAAAAATTTTTTATTATTAGTAGCTAAGTATTTCTCTGGCTCGAGCAATATTCCCAAGTGTTCTGTTACACCCCATTGCGATTCTATAGTATCCGCCAAACGAGAAAGGATAATGGGAGCATCACGCTGTGCTACATTTTCAAAAAGATGGTTTATTACAGCGATCATTTGTTCTTTATATTGAGAAGACTGATTATCCTTCCCATATTTAGTACCTAGAGTATTTACTAATAACTTAATGGCCTCATTACGTAGTTGAATGTTACTCAGTGGTAAAGTGATGTTATTTTCTACAAAAAGTAATGTTTCTAAAACTTTCATCCTTTCTTCATCATCTGTTATTTCTGAGATTCGTTGTATGATAAGAGCAGCAAAACGTTCTTGTACTTCGGTCGATAAAAAGAGTAGGTGTGCGTCAAGAGTGCGATAAAGAAAGACCAACTCTTCGGGAGTCAAATGACGCGTCTCATTAATATCTTGAGGAATATCTTGTTTAAATTGAGTTAATATTTTTTTCGTATCCGCAGGGTTTCTCAAGGACTTTGTTACTAATTGGATTAGTTTGACGGCTTCTTTGGACAATATACTATAGGGTCCATGTTCTTCAATATGCGCTAAAAAAACCATTTTTTTAAATAAATCGGCATACCATGGTATCGATTTTTCAATTAAAGGCATTAACTGTGTAATACATTCGATAGAGAGTGACTCAAAAGGGAGGCGGAAAATGTGAATTAAATCCTGGGCCGGAATCTCATATATTAATATCGAGCGATCATTAATTATTTTGATTTGCTCATCGGGAGTAAATAAATTAAATTTTGCTCCTTGAAACTCTTGCTTCGTTACAAATGGAACGTAACAGCTTTTATAGCTCAAGCTCGAGTGGATACTCTTGCTATTAGGTTTGATTAAATGTTCTAGATCGCGATTATCTTCTCTTCCTAAGAAGAAACTCTTTACAATGGCTTTTTCTTCAGAAGTACCATTTAGAGCAATATTAGCAAATTCTGCAAGTAAAAACCGAATCGCGATATTATCAGAATTTCTATCATCGCCTGGATGAATTAATACCGCCCAATTCAGATCATAAAACTGCTTGAATTGTTCTTCAAAACTCAGTTCACTAAAGAACATTTCCAATCGAATGTTAAATGTTTGGAGTTGTTCCTCAGATAAAAAGTTTAAAATATTTTCATAAAAATTAGGGTTTGCGTATTTTTTATAGGCTTCCGGTAATTTTAGGTATCTTGAAGACTTTTCAAAATCTGTATATCCATATAATTCCTTGGGTTCAAACAAGGACCATAAACGCTTATCATTATTAATCCCAAAGCTCCATAAAGTGTCAGCAATAACATGGCTGTCATCTTCTTTTGCCCAGTTCAGATGTTTTGACCATGGTACTTCATCTCCCTCTTGGAGCATATTTTTCCGGAAATTACTCCATTTAATATGAGCACCAATAGAGGAACCAAAAAATCGCTCTCTTCCCGTGGGAGCTCTTCTATTGTCTTTCTTAAACTGATATAAATGCGTAAATGCTGAATTGGCTAAATACTCAGAAAGATGATTAGTATGTTTCTCACGAAGAGCCTTTAGTTTCTCTGCGGCCTCTTTAGCTTCTTTGTAATCCTGTGCACTTATAAAAGCTTGGATAGTTTGTTCAATCTCATTAAAAAAACCCAGTGGCCTAACAAAAACATCTCGATTTAAATATCCGTGTTTATTATAGGTTTGATGTACAAGAGCCAGATAAATCAACTCAAATGCTGGGACTTTTAATTCATAAGCCCGATCGATTAACTGGTTCGCTGCCATTAAATGCTCAGGATTTTCAAAATCAATCGGAAGTTTATGCAATAGCTGACAAAAATCTCTTACTTGAATACTTGGTTTGAAAGTCAACTCATAAGGAAGTAACTCGGTGGTTATCAGTTCGTTCAGTTTTGATTTCAGATAATTGAGTACTTCTACTGTTCCTTCGCAGACATTATATACTTCATTAAAGTGAAAGCGTCTTTTAATAGAAGCCACTTCGTCCAATATGAAACCAGGTAAAGACGTTTGCTCTTTGTCATCCCGTTCTTTCTCATCTATGGCCAATAAGGTCATTAAACTTTTTATGCGCGTTGAAAAATCCGCGGGCGGACCTTCCCTGTAATTGAAAATCAAATCAGGTAGTTTGACCTCACTGATGTCATGTTGATTTTGCGCTTCAAAATCAATACTTTTTCGAAGATAACTAATTGCAGCCGGGGCATTATGACATTTCTCGATACTTAACCTATCAAGCTTGTGTTGTTCGCTACTTGGAATAGAATGATAAATTCCTACACCTTCGTGCATGATATAAAGTAGAGCATTTGCCAATGCAAATTCGAGTTCCTCAACGGTGTAAACACCATTTTGCATTTTTTTGAGAAAATCGCTGTGGATTATAATCTTGGGTTCAGAAAATCCTGACAGAGTATCAACGAGATGGGCGCCTCTGGAAGTAATAAAAATTTCAATTGGACCCTTAAAATTATCAGGACGCACTTTGTCCAGCAGTTTATATAAGAATGACTTGGTTGCCTCTAATCCTTCTTTATCGAGCGAGGTCAATTGGTGTTCTTCGATGAGCTGGGGCACACGTTTTTCTTCAGCATTGCTGCCGGTCATACTAAAATAGGTCGCTGCATCATTTAGATTTCTTTTAATATCATAATCAGCTTCTGTAAATTTAATTGACTCCCATTGGGCTCCAGCAGGATACGAAATGAAGTAAGGCTGAGCGTTTAAATCATCCGTAAAGCAGGTTACCTTATTCCAGGGATCAAACAGAATAGCCTTCCATTGACTCATATCATTGAGTGGACTATCAGGATCCCGGTTTATGGCTAGGAAGATATGGTTGTCCGCGGGTTGGCCGTTATCATCAAAATACGACACAGATATTGCTTCAACGGTTATTCCCTCCTTGATAAGAAATTCATCATATAACCTTTTCAAGGCAATTGACGTATGTTCATCACAAAAACCCACATCGATTTCTTCCTTATCAAAGTATTCGGCTTTTGCAAAAATAGCTTTTTTTTCTATTGTTTCACCAATCTTAGGATCAACCATTTTTTTGACAAGCAGAACGTTTTCTCTGCTAAAGTTCCTGGAAAAAGCATCGCGATGCTCACCTAACTCAAGATCTTTTTTAAATCGATAAGCTAACTCTTCATCGTCAATGTTTAGCTTTTCCCCTTGGCTTAAAATTTCGATAAAATGCTCGATATTATTCTGAAGGTAGGCATCAATTTGTTGTTCATCAATAGAACTACCGTATCCTAGAAGTTGATGGGTTCTTGTCAATTTGTCACAAAAAATCTGTGATTTTTTCAGCACAAGATTCTTAAATGTATTATTCTGTTCCGGACTTAACTGTTGTGCTGAAGTTACATTTGCTTCAGTGAGAAAATCACTAAAAAGTAAATTGATTTCATTAAGAATTTGATATTGGATTTTCTTTTGATCGACGAATTTTTGATACAACTCATATTTTTTATCATGCAACTCGAGGTATTCCATTTCATAAATACATGATTCTAATGGCTCTTCATGATTATTTTGGGCCTCTGCAATCTTGGCTTTTATATACGTTTCTATTTCAGTACGATTAATCTGTTCAAATTGCTCAAACCGATTGGTTGCAAGTGGAATTTTTTCATTTATTCTTTTTTGGATTTCAATGCATTTTGCCAACAATGGTTTTAAATCTTCTTTGCTTCTCATGATTACTTTTCACCTTATATTCGAATTCAAATGACACATCTGATATGAGTTTTCATTGGTAATTTGATTTTAAACAGATTGACTATGCTGTCATCTGGTAGGTCAATAAGTCAACAATTCTGAGTGAAATGCGTAGTTCTACGTGGTAGCGAAAAAGAGTGCAAATTGAGAGAAGCGGAGGCCCAAAAATGGCAGCCAAGGAAATGAAGATGATTCTGAATCAGCGAATAAAGATAGGAAAAACAAGTAACTTAAATGTGATGCTTAAGTGTGACCTGGATCGAGTGGTCTATACGGACCACATAAATTTCATTTGTATGAGTGGACATTTCACCATGCAGTGCATATGGAAACCTACGAACCTAGAATGTAACCATAGCGGGTAGGCTTGGGTCGTTTGACCCAACTTTCGGAGTTGGGCCAGATTGTTTGCAGGATCAAAATGATCTGAGACATGGATTCCTTGCCTGCGCGGGAGTGAGCTGGGTGTTAAAAACGGTGACGGTATCTGATATCAAAACGATTCAACCCTACTTGATAAATTATTTGGAGGGACGCGTAAAATATTCTTCTGCAATTTGAATCGCTTCCATTTCGTTACATAAATCAGAATTTCCAGTAAATCCTGCCATCATAAATCGTAACTCTCGAGGCATGTTCTCGTTAAAAAATAATTGTCCACTTCGAGTGCGTTCCGCTTGGGCAAATAAACGCGCATTTTTTCTAATTTCAGCGTGCTGAGCATTTAGCAAGAAGAGTTGACGGGCTTTTTCATTTTCTTCAGGAGGAACTGAGGCATCAAATACTGTTGCGTACTTTGGAAAATTGCGAAACTGTTTCGACAGATATAACTTATTACTTATTAGTTTATTAAAGTGTTCTGAATCCTTAATTACTCGATTAAAAAAAGTATCAGCATGCTGTGGGGTAACCATAGCAATACGTAATAGATTTCCCATAAATCCCACAACTTGCTTAAAGTAATCAGGATCTTCCAGTAGATGATTAATTAACTTATCTGCATAGGGATGTAAATTTCTATGGAAAAGGAAACTACTTAAAGAGTAGGGATTGTCGATGAATTCTTTATATACCTTTGCTTCGTTATTGAAAATAAAATCGATTAATTTATTCGTTGCAGTTGGAGTAAGTGCCGCTACAACTTTGTTTAAAAAGGAGGGGGCTAAAATAATCTGTTTAAAATTTTTTAGATCACTAATAACCACATCAATTAGTTGATCGGCAAATTGAGGAAAGCCTTTTGCAACATGACATAAACTAAGGTGCCCTCTAATTAAACGATTAAATTCTTCTTTGTCTTTAAGTAAACATTCAATCAACTCGTCAGCCTGTGACTCAGGAAGGGTGGAGGCCATTTCTTTTAATTCTGCAGCGCTTTGGATGTCTCTAAGCCGAGCTAATATTTGAGAATGATTTGTAGGACTACTTATTTTATTTTCTTTCATGATTAATCCCTTTTAGTCGGCAAAAGAACAAAAAAGTATCCTGTGATCTCTTATTTTACAATTTACATTTTTTGAAACCATTATTTTCCAAATAAGTAGATTCTCTAAAAAATATCAGTCGGATAAAATAATGGTTATTTGAGTTTTTTAATCCCCCGCCCATCAAGGTGAGCATCATTCGACTACCTATAATTGCTGATGTAGAAATCTAAAACGCGGCTTCGACGATATAGCTACAAATCAGTTTATTATGAAATCGATTATACCCAGGAATATAGATTTTTCTGGAATAAACTATTCGCATAAATAGAGCCATCCATCTCGTGCATTAAATTATCATCAACATTATGCAGCATCACAACATGTACTATATTTATACAAGGTGCTTTGTTTCGGAGAGTGGACATGCAAGATAAATTAGAGGCTCAAGTTTTTGTAGATGCTTTAAGAAGAGGTGAGTTTGCATCTACAGCAGAAGTTCTGGCCAAGAAAATATATGAGAAATATCAGACACCGGAAAGGCCCCTTCTGGCTGACGACTATCTTCCTTTAATGACAAATATATTAGCAGAAACAGACATTTCTATTAACGACCTGCCCATGCTTAAAGTCGGAACACTCTCTACCGGAAGCCTTACGGAAGTTGGGTATTATATGAATGAAATCCTAGTAGCAGCTGCAGTGTTCTTAAGCCATGAAGCATGGTTAAGAGAGCAAGAAGGAAACCAAGACAAATCACCAGAAGAAATTCGCCAAATGGTAAAAGATGAAGTTACTAAAGCATTTGAAAAAAAAGAAGATGGGATTTCTAAAGCCGTGAAAATAACTGAGGGAAAATTGAGTAAACAAATGGCTGCTTTGGATTTGCTTACAAAAGAAGCGTCTCACCCGAAGGCATTTGATTATGCTATTAATCATTTAATAAAAGAAAATAATACTTTAATACGTGAAACGGGAGAACTACTTGTTAAGGAGCTCAATCAAGTAGAAGCTGAAATGGCAGAATTAGATAAAAAGATTGTATCAGCAGAGGCTAAAATAAAAGAATTGGGTAAAGATGCTAAGGAACATAAAGATGACCTCAAAAAAATGGTACAATCTAGAAGGGTATTATTTGATCGTAAAATAGAACTAGAAGAACATCTTTCGAATTTGATGGTTAAACCTCACGATTTTAATGCAAATAAAGCTTTTGAAAAAATGCCTAATGTCAAATCTATTCAAGAATTAAAAGGACGAATCGAATCCTATTTGGAATTTTTAAATGATAACCCTGTTGAAGAGCCAGAGGAAAATCTAAAATTATTAAGATCTTACGAGTCTCGCAAATCTGCTGCAACAATGATGCTTACGGCGATCAAAACGGCCAGTTTAAGGTCACCTGAACAAACACTAGCCATTTTACAAGATAATGCTGAAGCGTTAGCAAAAAACCGTCCTGGTATATGGGAATTAGGTATTATTGCTTGGATAAAAGATTATCTTAGTAAATCGGGGATGATGAAAACAACCGATGAGGCATTGAAGTCAACTAAAGCGGAGATAGAAACACTGGGAACTAATAGCTTTTTTCTAATTAAACAGGAGCTTAACGAAATAAAAAAAGAAAATGAGGTTGTCCCAGAACATAATAATCCGATGTCGCCCCAGGGCGGAGGTGGTTCTTAACCCGACAATTCCTTATAAAAATACCAAATGTAATCTTGTTGGAACGATTTGTTTTGTCGGACCCAAGTCCAAACTAGCGAGCTACAATTTATTTGAACATATACCCTGAAATACTTAAAGATTTTGAAGAATAAAACTGTCGCACAGAGAGAGTAATTTCCTTCCCCATTAAATAATTTCATCCATATACAGATTTATGATAAGATCTAAATTTATACAAAGTGCTTTTTTGATGGGGCTTATGTGCAAGGTAAACTAGAACCTCAAGCTTATATTGATGCTTTAAGAAAGGGTGACTACGTTTTTGCATCAATAGGTTTGGCCAAGAAAATATATGATAAATATCAGTCATTAAGTGAAAAGCCCCTGAGTGCGGATGATGTCACCCCTTTATTGACAAATTTATTTGCAGAAACAGATCTTTCTATTAAAGACCTGCCACTGATTCAACTTGGAATATTATCTATCGGGGCATCTTACGGGCCAGGGGAAGCTACGTATTATATGACGCAAATTATGGCAGCTGCTGCAGCGCTATTTAGCCATGAAGTCTGGTTAAGAGAACAAGAAGGTAATCAAGACAAATCACCACAAGGTATTCGTCATATAGTACAGGATGAAATTACTCAAGCATTTAAAGAAAATGGACTTAAGGCAGCTGAAGGAATAACTGAAGGAAAAATGAGTAAAGAAGTAGATCCAGCTGTTTTGATTGTAAAAGAAACGACTTACAAGAAGGTATTTGCTTATGCTGTTAATCATTTAATAAGTAAAAATAATGCACTTGTCCGCGAAACTGGAAAGCTACTTATTGCTCGTCTCGATGAAGTAGAAGCTCAAATAGTAGAATTAGATAAAAAAGCTGATGCAAGTGAAGGGGACTCCAAAGAAATAGGAACATTAGGAAGAAAAGCCCGGAAGAGTCAAAGAGAAATAGAAGATCATCTTTCATTTTTGATGGTTCAACCGAAAGATTTTAATGCAAACAATGCATTATCCTGGATGCTGGATCAAGGTTATTTACAAGAGGTAAAACAACAAATCGAATCCTATTTGGATTTTTTTAATAAAAATCCTATAGATGACCCAAAAAACAATCAGGGCTTGTTAAAAGCTTATGATGCTCGTAAATATGCTGCAGCAATGATGCTTACGGCTATTAAAACTGCGAGTTTAAGGCCACCTCAAGCAACCTTAGCCATTTTACAAGATAGTGCCAAAATGATTGAAAACAACCGTCCTGGCCCATGGGAATTAGGTATTATTGCTTGGATAATCGATTTGTTCATTAAGAAATCAGAGATGACAAAAATAACCGATAAGACATTACAGTTGACTAAAGCTGAGATAAAAACATTAAGAACTAAAAATTGGTTTTTTCAAAGTAGAAAAGCGCTTAATGAGGTGAACGCAGAAGACAGCGGCCCAGAAGCTGCTGATAAGGATATTCCATATTGTATTTTTGATTAGCTAGCTTAGGTCGGGTCCGTTGACCCGGCATACGCTAGCTATATAAAAATCACTCTAAAAACCAACTAGTCTTCAATATAATTACCTCGACTGGTTTTTAATTAAACTCCAAACTCTTAGTTTCATTAAAATTAGGTTTTTCCTTCACAGTTATTCCCTTTTCCTGGAAAAAATGGTGAGGATTCCATTTTGAAAATTGAATTTTCAGGAAGGACTCTATGCTTGAAAAGAATGCTTCTGGAACATCTGCCTCCATTGAATGATCTGCCTGGGGAAACACTATAAATTGATTGTCTGGGATCTTGCTTGCCATGAATTCGGAATGTTTTTTATCGGTAATCCAGTCTTCTTCGCCCACAAGAATAAGTGTTTTACATGCTATTTCATGCAAGCGATCTTCATAATCAAATGTTCTTAAAAACCCACCAAATCCCTGGTTTAAGGGTTCATGGGCAAAAATATAATCAGGAGCTGGTCGATTTATAGGGAGGCTGTGTCTTTTTTTCCAGGAATACATAGAATCCATAACATCAAAAAACTTATCCAATTCTTCATCACTACTAAAGCTTCCTTCCCATAGTTGTTCACAAGCTTTTTGTTGGTCTAAGTTACCTCTATTTTTGACATTTTGACGTGCTGTCTCCAGGTTTCTAAAGCTTGGAGAACCTGCTGCCAACACCAGATTGGCAACGTGGTTCGGATAGCTCAGGGTATATCCTAATGCGCACATTGCTCCATAAGATTTACCCAATAAAACGATTTTATCCAGATTGAGCTGCTTACGAATTTCCTCAACATCCTGAATATAATTTTGCATGGTATATGATGAAGGTTCGTTTTTATCGCTTAATCCACATCCTCGGGGATCGATGAATACCATATTTCCTGTGGTAGATAGACATTCATAATCTTTGTAATGAGAATGATTTGCACCAGGTCCACCAGGGAGCATAAAAATGTAAGGCCTTTTATCGAGCTTGTTCTCATTTTCACTGACTATTTTGATATGTAATCGGGTTTCCGGTGCGTCGTCTCGCACAGGAATATCAATAAATAAATCCTTACTCCACATGTAATTCTCCTGATTTAGATTATTTTTACAGAGCACTTAGAAACGAGCTGTAATTGCATTCCAAAGCTATATGGTTCAATTTTTAGAAAAATATCATAGAAAAATCAAGAAGTAATCTTAAAATTACCGGTTCGTTTGATTGGGCCAAAGGCCCAATCAAGAATTCAGTGGTATTAAAAAGAGAAAGGATTAACTGCTTATAGTAGGGCTATTTTCTCGCTCTTCAGATTCCTCTGTCTTTTCTGATTCATTAATACTGTTTTGAATGTCTGCAGTCATATTGGTTTCAACTTCTTCTTTTGAAGACTTTGTCAGCTCTTCTTTATGATTAAATAATGACAAGTTAAGGAGAGCACTTTCTTCATTTACAGAGTTCCCCTCTTTAATGATGTTTTGTACAAGAGTACCTATTTCAATGTTGCTATTTAAAATGCTCCATGCTTCAGTATCTATATTGAGTGCTTGAGCTAAAAGAGGGTAGTGGGGAAGAAATTCACGAGTGAGGTAATGGAATGTTGACTTACCGTCACTTGCTGCTTGCTCAATTAATAGAGTTGCTATTGTTTTCAGTAAATCATGATTTTTCGGAGATAATAGTCCTGTTCTCTTAATTGCATAAAGCATAGCAATCAATTGCTCGGAATCAATTAAAGCCCTTAAATCACGAAGGATAAGTGAGAGAAGCTCAAAATACTGTTCTGGTTCTTTAAAAGATGTATGTACTAATGATTCTATAAACTTGTTAAAAGCATCTTTCGATAAACTTCCTTGTGTATAATTTACAAGAAGAGTGGTTAAATGCGCTGGAGCAATATGTTGTGAGATATCAAAATCGGAAATTATTGGTAAAAGCGATTGTTCATGCGTTTTGGCATATTCGGGATTGCTAAGCAGTTCATGGAGCTCAAGAATCGCTTGGGGAAAACCAACTTTTACTGCTTTAAGAACGAGAGCAAGTTCGGATTGTTTTCCTGCTTTTTCTACTTGATAACGATTTTGATACCATGCAACAAGACTTGAATTTTCTTTTGCTGCAAGTTCCAACATTGCAAGTGTCATTTTATTAATGTCTGTATAGTACCAATAAGCTACTGCCGTAAATGCAACGGCGGGAATTTGCATACTTAATTCTTGGAATAAATCAGAAGCTGCTTTATCGTTTGCACGCATCAGCTGAATTAATGCTTCAATGGCTTCTTTTTGTTTCTCACCGGCTTGTTCTAAAATGGAGAGTTTGACTTGCAGTAGCTGCAAATCTTTTTGAGAGTTGGGAGCTTTATCAGGTAATTTCGAAGCAAGTTCTAAATAGTGGTGCGCTTTAGCAAAGTTTCTGGAGTTAGTATAATAGGTGGCCAATAGTATTGCTATATCAACGTTCCACTCAATATATTTTGGGGTATCATTTGAACTCATTAGAGCGCCTAATGTTTCAACTGCCTGAGACATCCCTTGTTTTGACGCTTCTAAAAGATAACTAACACTTTGCTTAAAATGATAACTAATTTCTAGTTTGGCGCCAGGTTTCCCATTAGGACGTATTGCTAGAACTTCCAATGCCATCGCATAATAATATGTTAACTGTCCTAATTCACTTAAGAAAATAGCGTGGTTATTGGAGATAAGCTCTTGAGCTTTCTGTTTGCATGGTCCTTCTTTAAGAAAGAAATAGTGATAAAGTTTTATAAAGTCTTCAGGCTTATTCAAAACAAAACGCCCTAAATTAAATGTTTCGGGCATGTGTTCATTATCATTGGGTTGAATTCCCAGCATCTTAAAGATTTTAAGATATACGTATGCCTGTATGGTGGCTGGCGTTGCAGCGTTACCACTCAATAACAAGAACAGATACATTAATTCAAGGTGGTTTAAAGATTCGGCCTCCTCCTGATTGTTGTTCTCATCGGAGGAAGTTTTGGATTCATCATCAAAAAATAGATGCCCCTGATCATATATGAATTGCATCATTTTTGAGGCCCCTTCAAGATAATGAGTTAGAGCTAACGGATCATTTGGGGTGAAGGGAAACTCATAATAGGTTTCAATGAGTGCACTTAAAAGAACGCTAAAGTTTTCGAATGGACTTATTTTTTTTATATGAGGTATTTCAGAACCAACAGTATTTAAACTTTCAGTAGCCTTGATTAAATTATCCCGGCTTGTTTCAAGATTTTTTTGCATGCTGGTGAGCATAAGATAGAGGGAATTCTTGTCATTTGGCCCTAGCAATTCCAGTTTCTCTTTAATTATATCAATTTGAGTTTGCAACTCTTTTATCACGTCCTTAATCGTATTGTCTTGCTTACTTGCTATATCGCTTATCTTCGTATCTTGTATAAAACTAATAAACTCGGTTCTGTTGGATTCTCGTGTTATCTCGCTGAATCCTGCAAGAATATCCAGATCTGAAACAGATAACCGTTCAAACTCTTTAATTAGTAATCCTAGTTGCATGTTGAAATTTTCAGGATAGTTTTTTAATTCAAACTTTAATTGTTTCGTTAGGAATTCGGTTGAATATTGGCGTAATGTCTTTAGTAGGGTTAAAAAATCAAGAAAATTTAGATGAGCAAAGGGAATCTCAAACCCCAGAGCTTCATTGATGTCTTGTCTTACTTCAGGAGGATAATGAATATTTCCACTTTCACTAAATCCAGGCACATTGAGAATATTTCCTGTGATATTATTCCAATAAGTGGGGCCTGATTCATGGTCAATCCAAATCCATAACCAATTATCATATACCCCAATGACCGTTCCAATTCCTTTAGGGGTAGTTATTCTATCTAAAAAGTAAATTCCAAATTTTTTAGTCGCTTCAGTAGTAATATCAAAGGAATAGTGTTTTCCATATTTAGTAAAAAGCTCAATACTTGAGACCGGTTTAATTGTATTTAATACGTCAATTTTTTTTTGCACATGTCACCTTGAATTAAAAAAATTTTAGAATGATTCATTATTAAACAACAAGTAATGCGAAAAGTGAACATTTATTTTATATAAAGGACATATTGCTCAATGTAATATCGAGGGTTGGAATAAAAAATGATTAGTATGTGCCTAAAAATGGAACTTGCGCCACATTAATGAAATGCGTGCGCTAATTCTTAGCAATGTTTACTGTATTTGGTAATTGAGGGGGGAACTTTACTTGTGTTCAAATGTTACCATCGAATAGGTTTCCGCTGTGTAATATGGCTCTTGGTCCACTTTGTATTCCTTGGCTAACTCTGCTGCCGTTTTATGATCAATGCATTTTATTCCAAGCTCTTTACATAGAAGTACAATTTCGCTTGGCTCAAAAAATGTTTTGAAAGGAGATTTTTTACTGGCAAATTCATCTAAAGTTTTTTCTAAACATTTTTCTTTAGCAGTTGAGTCTAATTGTTGTGCCCCGGTTTGCATTAAAGTATGCATGTAGTCGAAGGTAATAATTAAATGGCTAAACTTACTTGATAAATCACGTAAAATTCTTATTACCTCCTCTTTTTCGAGGTAAAAGGTATTTCCTTCCCATAAAATTAAAGTGGGTTTTGTGAAATCAATATCATTTTTTGTTAATTCAGCGATTAAATCACCCTTAACATAGTCCAAACCTATATAAGTGGCATTTTTATTAATACTTTGTTCGGAATAAATCTGTTCCTTACATTTTAAAATTTGCGGTTGATCAATTTCAAAAAAACGTGCGCCAAATTGTTGCGTATATTTCATTTTACGAACGGGCAGGGTATCAAAGCCGCTCCCTAAAATGACGATTTGCTTAACTTCTTTGTTTTTGACTACATCGGATACGGTGCGTCTAAAAAAACGGGTTCTAGTAGCTAATGGCAACCACATTCTTTTATCTAGTCTTTGTTCTGCTTCTTCTTTAACTTGCTCGTTCACAAAGTTTTGCATGAGCGGATCTTTAAACAAATCGTTCTCTCTTGTGCCTTGCTTTTGGGTTAGTGCCGGCCAATTGTCTTTAGATTTAGCCTCTTTTTTCCAATAATTCGCCAATAGGGAGGTTGTCGCAACATTATTATCTTTCAGAATTTTTTCACGCATAAAAGCACTTTCTCTTATTTTATTAATTCATCTACAATCTGGCTCACGCCTGAATAATAAACGGCATGATCGGCGTCTAAATATACAATATTATCGGTGACTTCTCTACTCATGTGTAGCTGATCGCTTAGAAGTAAGACCTTATCATACCGGCAAACTAAAGAGCGTTTCGAAATACGTGTAAATTGTTCGCCAATATGGACTGATTCGATAAAGGGCCGTAAGGGTTGAGGTTGTAATCGAGCCATCGCTTTTTGAGCATCCTCCAGGCTACAACAGTTAAAAAAAACATTGACTAAATCCGGGGAACGTTGAAGGCGAATTTCTTGTAATGCCTCATCGATGATTAAATAAGGTGTGAGGTTATTAGATTCAGATTCTTGTGCTAATGAAAACAGAGACTTATGGTCTTGTGGAACATAGGCTGCAACAAAAATTAGTTCACGAATCGCCTCAGGAATAATCTCAGCAGCTTTTGCGATAATTAAACCTGCCATACTATGGCCAACCAGCGTTACCTGTTCGGGTTGTTGCTCAATTAGTGTGACAATACTCTGCACGTAGTCATTGAAACCTATTGAGCTACTCATTTGACTTTTTAGGCCATGGCCAGGTAAATCGGGCATCAATACTTTATGCCCTTTAAGGAACAACTCTTTTGCAATACGCCTCCAACACCAAGAGGCATGCCATGCACCGTGAATTAAAATAAATGTTTGAGCGCTTTGCATAAAAACGATATAAGAATAAATTTAATTGTCATTTTATAAACATTGAGTCATTAAATAAAAGCTTTATCTCCAATAATGCCCCAGAATATCTGAGCTTAAAACACGAAGGTTTTATTCTTTAGTTGGCGCGATGTCTGTAATTCCGAGGCATCAGCTATTAATATTAAATTAATGTTGGAGTGATATAATTAAACTGTAGCGATATCTCCTAGGTTATAAATCAAATTTCTATCGCTACATTAAACTTTTTCATTTTGTTAACCCATCTCGAAAATATTCTTGTTTGATATTTATTTTTTTAACACTATTTGTTTGTAACTTAAATAAGCTAACTGTATAATTCGCCGTTAATTTGGTAATTTTAGAGTTCATTAGCTATGCTAGCTCCACTTCAAAAACAAGAATTAGAGAAAATAAAAAATAAAATAATACAAATACAGGATGTTTCTCAGGAGTTAAAAGCTAATGAAGAGTTCATGCTTGAAGTAATACGATTATATCCTTCTGCAATAGCTCATGCCGATCCTGCATTAAAAAATAAAAAAAGTTTCGTTTTAGCAGCGATTGAGATCAACGGTTGGGCTTATGTCTATGCATTAGATAAGTGGAAAGATGATGAAAATGTAACCTGTTTCGCAGTAAGAAAAGCCTCTCGTTTTCTTTTTTATGCTTCCGATAGATTAAAAGCTGATGAGAATTTTAAAATCAATGCTTTGAAAATTAACAGTTGGTACCCCTGGATAAGACTAAATAAAGTTATAAAAAATAATTTTTTTGAAGGGTTGAGCGACACCTTTGCAATAATGTACGGAAATTATGGGATTTTCGATAAAATGGATGGAAAGGAGTTCGATCCTAATAGACTAAAACATGGGTTAATTGATATCACCTTGATCCCGCAATTATCTAATTTTTTAATTAATTACGGAGTACCTAGTAAGCCATGTAGTGCCAATCCTTTCCGATATGCTCTAGATAAAGAAAAATTGAATGAAGCCACTCTTCTTAGAAACATATCCTCTTTTATAGGATTTGGTTTGCAGTTTTTAAGATTCGCGATGGCCGCAGCAGCCACGGTAATGGTCCTGCCCATAGTTGCTTTGGTACATGTACTCAAATTCCCTTATACTTATTATTACCAAAGGAGCTTACTTCAGCTTGAGGGGGTAATTTACAATGCTGAAAACCAGAAGCCTATATCCCAAAAGACGACTTTGGCAGAGTTTATTTCAACTACTAATTCCAGTTTAAATGATTTATGTGGTTATAAGTCTTCGAATATCACTTCTTATTCTTCTAAAAATACAGACATAGAAAGATATGAGGGAGCGAAAGGCCTTAATCCACACTTGTTCTTTAAACCATCAAACAAAGCAACGCCGTCTCAGATTCGAGCTAAAGCAATAGTGTCCTCCCTAGAAATAGATGAAAAATATGATCCTAATGACTCCAGATCATCAGCTATAGGCCGATCTTTTTACTAGTAAGTTGGGTCGTCTGACCCAACAAGCAATCGCTTATAATTTCGAATGTTGGTCAAATGGTTTTCAACTAACTGTTCTCTCTCATGAGTCTATAGCGGGGTAAATCTCGGTCAACCCATATAGTAAATCTACTTTTTATACATCTTATCGCTAAAAAATCTTTAATTTTTATATACCTATGCTATTTTAGTTCCCAAGATGACCTAATTTAGAAAAGGATATCTCCTCGTTGTACAAAAAGCCTGGCACTACAAAATCGATATCGGGATTATAAATACCTAGCAACTTTGCTATAGAATTTTTAATTATTATTTTGACTAACATTAGTGAATGAGAATACTTATGCCCAAACGTACAAAAAAGAATAATGGAACGAATACCGAACCTCTGTTGCCAAATAATTCAGCGTATCAATCAAGGCCTTCACATGACCCAATTGTAACTCAGGATCCAATCACTCAATCAGAAATAGAATCGAAAAGACAACTTAGGTACACAAGAACTCTTAAAGGAGATGGAATGCAATTATTTGTTAGTAAGCAGCTTCCTCTCGCAGCTCTTTACAATAAAGAGAAACAAACAAATCCTCTAGCAAAGGGAATTCCAATCCAAACCCGACAGGAAGAAATAGTTTTCAATGGCTCTGGAACAATTGTTGGCTTGAGTATCAATACAAATTGGGAAGAAAATACAAAAGAAATCCAGCAACTTACTAGCCAATGGCGGCAAATACAACAGGATAAATTGCTCGAGAAATTATTAAAACTTATTGAAACGCTACTGGAGCAACCCAAGCAAACATTTCGTTTTCTCGATGCTCTAGAAAAATTTTCTGTACAGCCTCCTAATAGTAGTTCGAGATTTATTAACTTTTTTAATCTTATAGAGGAGATACGTTTAGCTACCCAACATTGCCAGTTAGAAACTAAAACTAAAGCTTGGTTTGCAATGAAATTAGATGGATCCTCATTAAATGAGGATTTATCTTCAGCAGAGTTACGTTACTTTCCTGAGCGGATGTCAAATTTGATAGAAAAATTCCTGAGTACCTTGGTGAATGAAGAGCAATTAAACAATGAAGCATTAACAGCAAAATTTGAAGAAATTTTTCCACAATCTTCTTCAAATAATAATAATGATCTTCATCATATTCACAAAATTGTTCTGGACGCTGCTAAAGAGGTTTTTTTACAGCAAGTCAAAGAAGATTTAATCGCCATAA
Organism: Legionella stuttgartensis; assembly: GCF_977063405.2. Lineage (NCBI taxonomy): Bacteria > Pseudomonadati > Pseudomonadota > Gammaproteobacteria > Legionellales > Legionellaceae > Legionella > Legionella stuttgartensis. Next base: position 86,862 of record NZ_CDRUHA020000061.1, on the reverse strand, counting down.
GAAACAACATGGATCGCACTCTTGATTTTTCAATATTCAAGAATGTTAAATATCTTACAATCGGTGCCTCCTCGAAGAAGCCGAGTAACATCGATGCATCCTCGCAGAAATTACAAAATGATAAATTTGCAGACCTAGTTTGCATGCTAAAAGCTATGGAGTTCTCTAATTTAGAAGGAATAGTCATCGAAGATTTGAGTGTCTTTCAAAATAAATCGAAACTTGCTCAGTTGTTTTTATTTATTGAAAAAAATAAGCAAACCTTGCAAAAAATAACGATACTTAACGGTGGTACTAGTGAAGATGTGGCCAATTTTCGTACCATGCTAGAAGCCTTTGCAAACATCACTTTAAATGTTGAGGGAAGTCCTACGCCATCACCGCAACCAGAAAAAAAGAGTTTTAAATTTTTCAAGCGCTCCCAATCTCGGCAAGATGAACGCGACACCTATTCTGTAGGTTCAAGATGCAGCCCATCATCTAGCTAAAACTACAAAGTACGGTAGCAACTGCCTTGTATTTTATTTCAAGACAGTTGCTATTTGCTTTGTTAATCCTAGATAAGTGCACATGAATTTGAATACCGAGAGTCATCACCTTTGTCTGACGTAGGAATTTCCTCTTCCTTTGTTGTATCCGTTGGTTCAAGTATTATTTCTTTTTTAGGTTGCGGGACCTTTTTCTCAAAAATTTGCCTGGCTTGTTGCATTTCTTTTTCATCTTTTAAGGAATGCCATGTCAGTTCGGTATCATCTGAAAACGTAATTTTATATGTCACTATATGACTATCTTCAAAAAATGTTCCTTTATAACCCATGCTTGAGTTATTTTTATAGTCAATAAGTACATTGAACCCCGAGACGGGTTTTCCTTCAAACGCTAATTTCATCTCCTGTTTTAAATCTTCATCATAGAATAAAGAATTAATTTCATCCATTAACTTGTAATATTCTGATAATTCATTTTTTATCGTTCGTTGTTTAAATATATTTCATTTTAATAGTTTCTCTCCCTACTTGAGTTGCCAACTCATATAGGGCGAGATGAAACTCATCCATTGTTCTATTTTTTAGGCAAATTACATGATTATCAAACTACTAGGAGCTTGCTGTTGCTGTTTAAGAACGTTTTAAACTCTTGGTTTAACTGCATTATTGTTAGTTTTGGAGAGTCCGTAAGCTTAATTGGATATAATTCCTATATTATTGGGGGAAAATAATATTGAATATGAAAACAAGTTTCAACTTTTGCATAATGGTTTCAAAGGCTTACAAATGAATCATTAAGAAGGTTATCATTTTGACCTAGCAATTTCTTGTCAGCGGAATGAAAACAATCGTAACTACATTTTCAACACTTCTATTTTTTTTACCTCGTCATGTTCAGCTCCTTTTTTAGGGGCTTCAAAAATACTGTTCCTCGGTTTATGCAAAGTAAATGGGGCAACTAATTCTGTTTTAGAGTCGCTTAAGGTGGTTAAAATTTTTATGGTCTGGGTTTGGGTAAATCTTCTAAATAATTGAGTATTAATAAAGATCATGGCCCTTTTTTCAATGAGAGGATATTCTTTTTTAAATTCGATAGGACCTCGGAGCATTAAGGTAAGCGTTTCTCTTTTATAAGTACTAAAATAAAGGTTTTTAATTGTATTTTGGCTCTCCTGGATCAGAACACATTCATTATTAAAATCAACAATAGCGTTCGGAATTTTATTGTTTTCTCTAAGTCTTTTATATTGTCTTTTCGTGAGGACAATACCTTGCTCTGCTAATATTTTCAAAGCATTGGCATAATTGCTTTGTTCATTATTTGAGTATTTTTTAGGGGGAGCTTTTTGAGGTTGATTTCTTGGATGAACTAACAATTGTCGAAGATGTTTTTCCAGTGTGCCCAAAGTAGGTCGATGTTCTGGTTTGAGCGAGAGACATAATTGAATGAGACGATTGAGAGCGGCAGATGGTTTTAATATCGATTGCATCATAACACCTAGAGCGTAAACATCCATACTTTTTTGAGCAGTTATCGGCTTTTGTGACCAGCATTCGGGTGCAATTTGCGTATATGTTGTTTTATTCGATATTAGAGCCTCTTGAGTTTTTACAAAAAAGATATCTGGGTCGAGTAGCATCCCTTTCTTTACAGAAATACCTCCATCAAGTAAATAACTTTTACCTGAATCCTTATTATAAAGAATATTGTCCGCTTTTAAATCCAGAACTATATATCCCTTATCATGACAATCTTTTAATGCTTCAATTGCAGAAATAAAAAGCTTTATTTGTTGCCTTTCATTAGTAAAATGCAACTCTTCATAGGGTATGCCATCAATATAGGGAAGCACCAAACGATAAGTATCCTCCCGTTCTATTAATTCACTAGTTTGTTTCGGGTATAGGGTTTTGAAAAATTTATATTTATTGTAGGCCTCGATAAAATCAACATCATCACTATCCGCTGGCATTAGTACGGCAATTGAGCGTTGACCATCAACAGATTGAAATTTTCGTGCTTTGGCGTATGTGCCCGAACCAATTTTTTTTTGGGGATAATATTCTGTTTCTCCGTCACTTTCATAACAAGAGTCTTCAGAAGCATTATCATCATGGAATTTATAGTTTTTTGGCATGGCCTTGCCCTCTCATCCAAGAATTCCTTTAATCAATTTTGCTTGTTTTACAGGATAAAGTCCATGGAGTAAAAATACTCTGATTTTTCCCGGTAGGTTGGGTCGTTTGACCCAACAAATTAAACGCAAGGACGCTAGAGAAGGGGGCCTTTAGTAGTATTTCGGCGACAAATTACCAGTTTTCCCAGAATTATGTTTGTCAGATTCCAGTGGTTTTATCGTTTTGCTAATACTTGGAATAACTGAAACACTAGCTGCCCTTCCTTTGCCTTTAAAATTATTTCTTTTATCGGTAACGTTCTCAGCTTTTTCTTGTTCTCTCGGTTCTTTCCCTCTTGCTGTTTTTGGCGTTTTATCTTTAAACATTAAATGCTTTTCTAAATCGCGATGTGAGTATTGCTTTGCATTTAGACTCAACTTAGGAGTGGGCTTTTTTTCGGGTTCTGGTGTCGTTTGTTGTAATTCCTGCTCTACTAGATAGGAAGCAGAAGAAGTGGCTAGTTCCTGTTCTGAAAACATTTTAATTGAAACTTTTTTCTTTGCCTTATGCTTCTTCTTCTCTGGTGTACTTTCCATTGATTCATCTGATTGTGGCGCGGATGATTGCTCTGCATTGTGAATAGCAGTTGATGAAATAGCTTCTTTCTTTGCTGCGAGCGTTAGCATTAACAAAGCTTGTGAAAAATCCATCCGCTTATTTGCTTTCTCATGAGTTAATCCACGAATAACCTTTTTTACACTTTTGCCTAGGGGAGAGTTAAAGGCGGGGTGGTTGAAATCGAGTCGTGTACCTGGTCCCTGCATATCGAGCTGATCCAAATAGGCTGATAAATTGGTGACAGCCAATTGTATGGTCTGTGCATCCAATCCCAAGGGGGTGTCTTTTGCTAAGTCATACTGTTGCTGGTTCATTAAGTTAAATAAAGATTTCTTTGAATTTCCAAAATTACTGGCAACCGGCACCCCTGTTATCACTTCATAGATGCTAACTCCCATCTTATAGCGCGATTTATAATCAATTTCCGAAATCGAATATTCACTTGAAGTATCTGAACTTGATGTCACGCTAAGTGAAGTGGGTCTGGAGCGATAGATAGGGGTTTGGGCAACTTCCATTTTAGGAATAGAGCTTTCTTCGAGCACATTCAATAAAGACTTAATATCGCAAAGGACTAAACGTCCATCATCCGCAACAATAAAATTACTCGGTTTAATATCTGTAAAGCGAAAGCCAGCCCTTTCTAAATCCACCATGAGTTGTAACATCTTCCTTGAATAATCAAATGAAGTGTCAAAATCCTCCGCATGCCGCTCCAGACTACCCTTACCACAATATTCAATTAGCTCAAGATAATAACTATTTTTGCGATTTTTGAATGGTAACAAAAGATATCGTTCTGGAAAGTGCTTAGCAAGTTCTGGTTGTACTCGCAGCACATCGTAAGCAGCCACATATTTTTCTTCAGCGGGTAACACGCGAAACACCACGCTAAAATCTTTGTATGTTGCCGAAAAAAGGGATATCACTGACCCACCTAGGAATTTAAGGGTAACAGGCTTTTTATCAATCGTGATCAGCATAGCTTGCGGATTATCGCCAGCATTCATTAGTGCTACTAATGGCGCTTTAGCTTGGCCATTCTCTGCCACCAATTTCTTAAATTCAGCAGTAAGTTTCTCGATAATTTTGCTTCTCATTTCCGCAGTTTTGCTCACTTTTCCCATGAGTACAACCTATAACTTAAAAAGGAACAATATTATCCATTCCGTTGATTTAATGTCAACGAGTCCGCATAAATTTTAAACATTCCAAATTTTGTTACAGTGGGTTGGGGCATTTGACCCACAATTACAATCTTCTTTGTCGAAACAATTGTTCAATGAAATAAAGAATCACTGGCATTTTGTGACCCATCCTACTACTCTAAAATGCACGTAAAAAAATATTCTATTGAAACAGAACAAAATAAAAGAGGGAGATAACATGATGCGTTCAGCACAAATTGCCTTGGTTTTGACTTCAATTTGTTTTTTTAATATACCCGCAGCTTATGCCATGCAGTTTAATATCCATGGTACGCAAGCAAAAAAACTCTACAATATGCTCACAGGTCCTAAGGTTCAAGAAGAGGGTGCGGCGGGGCATTCTTATCGTAAGGGAAAAAGTATTCTTTGCCGTTATACTAATGCTGATATGAGCAAGAATGGAAAAGAAGTTCCCAAGACCTCGTCATGTCGTTACGCATGTTCCATTAATTTTAATCATAATGGATTAGCAACTCCTGGACAAAATCCACAATAGATTGTGGTCAGTAAACCTACGTTGGGTCATTCTGACCCAACGACTTGCTTTGTGTATCCTATAATTAAACATCATTTTAAAAAACCGAGATTTTTTATGAAAAAAAATCCGTTTAACATAGGTACTTCAGGATGGAGCTATTCGGGATGGTTGGGCAATTTCTACCCACAAAAGATAAAACCTAATCTGGTACTTCCTTATTATGCTGACTTGTTGAATAGTGTGGAACTTAATAATAGTTTTTATCAAATTCCTAAAGAAAAAAATATAAGAAACTGGGTAGATATAACACCACCTGAGTTCGTTTTTTCATGTAAAGCAAATCGATACATTACTCATTTTCAAAAGTTAAAAGAAAGCACTGAAACTGTGGATAAACTACTTAAAGCGTTTAGTCATTTTGAAGAAAAATTAGGCCCTATATTATTTCAATTCCCACCCTGGTGGAAAATAGAAATCCCCACTTTGAAAACATTTATTCAGCAGCTTCCTAAAAAGTATTTATATACATTTGAATTCAGACACAAAAGCTGGTTTTGTGAAGAACTTTATGAGTTGTTAGATAAAAACCAAATGTCACTTTGTTTTTATGATCATAAAATGTATCGCTCACCGGAAATAGTCACAAGTCCTTTTATCTATATTCGCATGCATGGACCTAATATAGAGGCATATAAAGGAGCTTATGAAGAATCTACCTTAATGGAATATGTAGGGAAATTTATTAATTGGCATAAAGAGGGTAAAACAATCTATTGCTATTTTGACAATGATGAAAAAGCGAATGCACCTCAAGATGCACAACGTTTAAATCAACTGTTAAAAAATAAAAATCTTGTTTAAGCTTAGGCAGTAGTTAACGCTCCCACCCAAAAATGCTTCTGCCACCATAAGTTGGGGAGGCCTTTTTTTCATGAGTAATTATTTCTTCTACAGAAGGACCAGAAATAATGTATTGTTCTAATTCACGTGCTTGATTATCGAGTCGCTTAATGGCATCCAATTTATCGCTTTGACCTAAATGTGCTTTTTGAATGGCAGTTTTCAATACCCGGATGGTTTCGTCATAGACTTTAACAGGAACAGGGAAAGGGTGACGATCTTTGCCACCATGAGCCAAAGAAAAACGAGCTGGATCGGAAAATCTGTAAGGAGCACCATGAATGACCTCAGCCACAAAAGCCAAAGCGAGAACGGTTCTTGCCCCCACGCCGGGAGTTAGAAGAAGCTCAGTAAAATCTTCTGGCCCCCGATTGATGGCTGCAGCAATATTGCTATGTAAACGAGTGATGGAAATATTTTCTGCTCTAACATCATGATGTGCCGGCAAATCGAGATGGGGTAAAAGAAGCTGTTCTGTTGAATCGTTTACTGGCTTCAGTCCATTCTTTTTTTGCTTGGATAGTTCTGCAAGAATACGTTCAGGGGAACATGTTTTCAAAAGCTCAATTTGCTTAAATCGTGATAAGTGAGCACGTTGATCGGTGAGATTGATGATATTTCCTTGATGAAATCCTTCTATGGCCGTATGAGGTGCGTCAATGAAACTAGTCAATCCTTCCGATAACCAGTGATAGCGTCGTGCCTGTTTATTAACCGTATTCATGCCCTGTTGGATAATCGTCCACTTGCCCTCATCCGTAACGATAAAGCCGTGCAAGTACAGATCGAATCCATCTTGGACCGCAGCACTATCTACTTTAGCTACGAGACGGCTGCATTGCGCAAGTTGCTGTCCGTCAAAACCGACTTTGGTTCCTATACTGATAAGCTCCTGGGGAGTTTGCCGTGAATATTTGCCCCTGCCACCACATACATGCACTCCAAGTTCATGCGCGAGCGGGGTTAAACCGCGCTTCAGAGCCCCTATAACACTGGTAGTAATTCCTGAAGAATGCCAATCCATGCCCATAACCGCCCCAAAGGATTGGAACCAAAAGGGATTAGATAAACGGCGAAGAATCTCATCACGCCCATAATGGTGAATAATAGCCTGGCATATGATCGCACCTAATTTAGCCATACGATCCGCAAGCCAAGTAGGCACACGACCATAATGCAATGGTAAATTAGCGCTGCCCGTTTTATGAGCCATACAGTCTTTGTGAATGGATTGGAAGTAATAAAATTATAGCAAATTGTTATATAAGGAAACATTAAATTTATATCATTTCCTGAGTACGCGGGAATCCATCTCACAATCCCTTCATAATAATTATAATTTATTATAATTAAAACCGTTGTCTTCCTGTTGACTAAGGTCTTTAATTTCACGATTTAAGGTATAACTTAATAGCGTTCGTATTAAAACGATGCTTGCAACAATTCCAACTGAATAATAGTCCGGTGCAGTAGTTGTTCCTATTAAATCAGCAGCTACAATAAACTCCAATCCTAATGTCAATACTCGACCTAATCGTAATCGAATTTGATTAATATTTTTGGTATCTGAGGTAAAAAATAGATAAGAAATGTAATGAAATAAAGCGATCAAAACACCAATAAAAATAACGAGAACGCCACAAAAAGAGATACTATGTTGGATATACAATAATAAGGTATGGAAATTTAATACATCCATTTATATATCTCCTTAGATATATGAATTTTAATAGATTAAATTTTAATGTTAAAAAAATCCAAAGTTTTTAACATGTGGGAAGTAGGTTGGGTCGTTTCCCCCAAATCTCAGAATTTTAAATTAGCCCTTATGGTAGTTTCTCTAAGACAGCTTAGGCTAAGAATTAAATAGTATATTGCTTTAAAAAATTATTCAAAGATCCTTCAGCTTCTTCGTATTTTTTTGACCATTCATCTATTACACTGTTTATTTGGTTTTGCTCTGCTTTGGAATCTTCATCAAATTTTTGCATTTCCTTTTCTACATCTCCTACCGGATCAGAACTGCGGAGTGCAGCTTTCTGGGCTACTTTCAATCTTTCGTCCCTCTGAAAGGGTTGATAAAATCCTAAGTTACCGTATCTGAATTCTTTAGCTAATCCATTATTTAATTGATTATACTCTTTGAGCATTTCCTGCTGATGTTCGATTAGGTGTTCAAATCGAAAAATCCCTTTTTTAATTTCGTTTATTCTTTGTTCTTCACTATAAAGGTCAATACGATTGGGGTTGTATAAAATTGTCCATTTTATACCATTAGTTATTAATAATAAGTTCATCAATAAATAATTCGTTCGAAGATTTACATCATAATATAAATGAAGAATTTCTAATTCATGGGTTAGTTTATCAATGGCTCTTATCTTATCATGAACAGTATCTGCTTCTCTGATCTCCTTATTGTAGGTTTTAACAGCATTTAAAGAATATTCATAAGCTAATTTAGGCTCTGGAGTGAGTATATAAATAGGTACCCCTTTTTTAATTTTCTCATAAATATTATTAGCGAGCTCTTTTATTTGCTCATCTTGGAAATTTTTAATGTTTACACATGTGTCTGAAGAAGTGTCACCAGCACATGCGAGTGCATTTTGTCTCGCTTCTCCGATTACAGCAATCATCTCTTCTCTATTTGAAAACTCCAATGTTGAAGGACTTCCAAGCATAAATCCCTCTGCATTGTTGTCCTCTCTAATTCGGAATAATAATTCTGTAACCCCTTCTAATGTGGATGTTTCTTTGAAAATCGGAAATCCGTTATAAATGGTACGGTATTTTTTAAGAGCTTCCCCTTCGCCCTCCATTTGGGCTAAACCTGTACTCAGCTGAAGATGCAACTTATCTATTAGCTCAAGGGTTATACTTGTTCTAATTTTGGGATCCCGCCTGTATAACTCTAAAATCGTGGTGGTGGTATCAAACAAATTTTTAACACATTTTTGTTCTCTAAACTCATAATCAATCCAATTTTCCTTGCAATGGTGAAATAATTCATAGTCAACAAATAATAAGTATCGTAGCTTGTGAGGAATCGCGGAAATATCTTTTATAATAGACTGGGTTTTGAATCGCTCTTCCTTAACATCGAACCGATACAATATATTATTTTCTTCCTGTTGTTCGTGTTTTATTGCATCCAGTTCGGTTCGAGTTATGATTATTCCACTCGTGTGGGTTATTGATTCTAATCCATCAATAAATTCTTCGCGGGATAATTTTTCTCCCATTTTTTGTTCATCTATTTTAATTTTAGCAATCCCAGTATGGTAGAACTTATGATGTTGACCATGTCGTTGCAATTCCATTCCTGTTTTTTTATATAACTTTCTAGATGCATCTGCAGCTTTTTTGAAATCTTGATAAACGCTTACTTGAGTATCTGCAAAGAGTTTATCTTCTGAAAAGGTTATATTGGCGATGCTTTCTAATGTTTCTCCTGCTCTTAATAACCCGGGAAAGTCATTTACAAGGACGTAAACATATTTGTCTTTTAGAGTTCGTTTCTCTTCCATATGTTGTTCCTCTAAAACATAAAGTACCTTCTAATAATTATAATAATAGTGCATTTATAGGTCTAATTGATCTGTTGTTGGGCTTGTGTTCGTATTAGATTGGAACTCAATAGGGAGTAACTTATCTTCAACTGAAGTTAACTTGTTTTGGGATGGAGTACACTTGGATTGTAATTTTTTGATTTCATTATAAAAATTTTATTTATTTGTCTTCATGCAAGCAAGATATCCAATAGTTTTATGGGATAGAATAGGATTCAACACGTCCTTATTTCAATAAGGCCAAGCGATATGTTCCAATTTCTTCAAAGCCTAGGGCTCGGTAAGTTCGTATTGCAGAATTATTGTTTGTGAACAAAATTGCTCTTTTCACTTGTCGGATGGCAGCTTGTTTTAAGCATAGATATACGGTAATTCGTGCAAAACCCTTATTTCTTAAGGAAGGAGGGGTATAAACAGGGCCAATTTGTACAATATCAGGTAGATTGGCATTAAATCCGCATAATGAAACAGGCGTATTATTTAAGTATAATACCCATCGATTTTGGCTAAGCTGTATATCTTGAATTTCATTAATAACAGATTCTTCAAGTTTAGGATTATTCTCATCATCTCCAAGGGCTTCTACATTGTATGCGATGAGCCATTTTTTGATGACATCCATTTCACTATCATAAACTGTTTTTAGCGTGTAACTCTGTGAGTGAACTGTTTGAGGAATAATCATTTTTTCAAGATTAAGTAGAAAGAGTTTTTCCTTATAGTTAATAGCAAACTGTGAGGATTTTACACCTAGGTTTTTAATCACAAAATTTGCTTGGGAATCTTCACCAAGGATTCCAGCAATTGGTCTTTTTCTTTTAAGCTTAAATTCTTCTACCAACGCTGATAGTACTATGAGATTTTCCGCTTGCATCATTACGTTACCATTCCAATAATGAGCTAAAACACCCTTAAGTTGATTTCCTTCAAAGGAGCCATAATAGTCTCCGTGAAAAGGTTTATTTTGGTAGGTAATTCCTGAATGGTATAAATTATTTCTAATAAACATGGTCGTTTCTTGATAATGATTGAGATAAGATGACAATTCATTCATATGCACTTCTTCTAGCATTTTTATCTCGATCATTTTTTTCTCTAAGGGAAATATTTTTAAGAACGTTTAAGGCATTGTTAAAATAGCCTAATACTCTTTATTATTAAATAAAAAATCTTGAATTCCTCCTACGGTACCTATTCGAATATGACAATAATGATAATAAGTCAGGAGAATAGTACCTACCTTGATTCTCAGCTATCAATCTTAGCGTATCGAGGACCCATTTTTGGGGTGGCAGCTTTCCAAGCCATACCAGTACGCCTTGCTATTCATCATGTTTAGAATCGCTCGTAAAACGAAACTCCTGAATGCATGCTTTAAAATCCCCTACATTAATTTCCTTAGCCAACATAGGTACATTACCTTTGTTTCGATAACTAGAATAATCTATCTTGGGTCTTGAATCGGATATGTGCCAATAATCTGCATTGATACTCTGACTACAAGGACCTTTAGAAGTTAGAGTGGCACGTTTTGTTAAGATGCATCGATTCGGTGTTTCAATAAATGATAAATCTTGTTTAATTGAATCCCCTTTGGAACCATAAGTAATTATTAATGTTACAACAGAGTAGCCTTTCCCAAGCGAATTAGAAGGGCTTTCTATGTCAAATGACCAATTTGTTTTATTTAATAAGTCGGTTTGATTGATAATAAATTGGTCGCAGTGCGTCATGCCATAGTTATGAAACTGCTTGAGTAATTGCTCATTATCACTTAGTGCAACAACTTTAAAGGATTGTAAGCTCAAGAGAAGAAAGGTGGCATAAATTTTTTTGTTCACGAAAAGACCCATCTTGTTATATTTGCAATAAACGTTTAATTAGAAAAGTCTCCGCAAAGCCCCTCTAATCTGCTTACATTACATTATTTTTTGCAATTTTCCTAAAACTATCGGAACGACTTAATCTTATTGGGGGCTGTGTTTTGCTATTGCACAATGCTTGGGTGAAAAAATAGTTATCCCCAGATAAAAATTCCTTTGATAATGAACCACTGTATATTTTTTTGTTACTGTTAATATTGTTAATTTAGCTGTCTATAGAGGATCTTATTATTAATTGAGAAATCCCGTAATCCTCTTTGCTCCTTACGGGCTAGGCTCTCGCCTTATTTGAATATTGGATTTTAATTATTATGGAAAAATACGAGTAATGAACAACAAAAAATTTATCCTTAAGGTTCAAAATCTAATTGATCTTGTTATTCCTCCTGCACAAGATCTCTCTTCAGATTATGAGACTCTAAATTGAGATCATTCCCGCATAGGCGGGAATTCATCTGCCAACCATTAATGATGATTATAATTTATTGTAATTTACCCCGTTGTTTTCCTGCTGACTAATTTTGTAAATCATATATCTTCTTGATTTACCTCCCTACATTATTTATAGCGTAGAGGAGGTCCAAGTTGTTCTTCCCAAAGAAGGACAAATGCAAGTATCTTCTTCATTCGAACTCGTATCAAAAAATCTTGGCCCAGTTTTCTTACTTTTAGAATCATTAGGTTGTGGAGATTTTTCTGATGTTAATAGAGTATTATTTTTCCGTGTTTCATGAGTAGAGTCTGAGCTCCTATTTTCTATCAATGGCTGTTCCATTTCTGAAGGATTTTGAGTTGACTTTTTTCTAGAGAAAACGGTTGGCCATGTAAAGGCGATCGAGACGAATACTAAAATGACTGGAGACAATATTGCCATAGTAACGGTTAATGCAAATTTCTCCCCTATTGCTTCCCCCAATGTTTCACCGATATGAATTCCGCTTCGGATTCCACCAGCAACAGAATAAGCAAGAGAATCACCTATCAAAGCACATAATTTGAGCATATTAATGGCGCCATACTGTATTTTTTGTGCTGTTGTTTGGTTTTCTTCGGGGGGTTGATAGATTGATTCAAATTTTTCTTTAAGATCGACATACGTTTTGGGGTTAAAGACTTTATATACTTGGGAAAAAGTATTCACTACCATGGTGGTCGAAGTACATATCATCGCAATAACATGTGCTAAAAGGGTGTCAGGTGTAGCACCTATAGCGTTTAAAAACTTATTAACCCCTGATGCAGTAGTAAACCAAGTCAGCGTCGCATAAACAGCTAAAAAGAGCGTGCTTACCACTCCTAATAACGCACATCTCAAAAGACCATAAGGTTTTTTATACTCATCAATAAAAAGATTTTTAAATTTGGTATAATTTTCCCGTATGCCTACAGCTTGAAACGAATAAAAAGAAATCGCAGCAACCACAGACAACCCAATTGTTACTGCCAAAACGAGAGGGGTAGAAGCAAGCGCACCTGCGCCCAAAAAAGTGAGGAGTCCTACAATACCCGCATATCCAGAAATGCCCGCAGAAATACAGGCCAACAAAGTCACAATTCCAAAAAATAATTTCTGACCACTATCTAGTATTGTTTTTTCTCTTATATTTTCTTCAAGGGTAGTGAACGTTTTTTGTTTTTTAGGCTGAAAACCAGCACTATCAAGCATGGCTTGCCCACGACTTAATAAACAAACGATGCCATTACAGAAGGAAAGTACGATTGCTAAGGCCAGGCTTACGCCAAAGGGTGCTCCTAAAGTACTCAATAATCCCAGGCAAAATACCATACAAAGTGCCATGGAGGTGACTACTTTACCAATAACCAAGGGGATTCCTTTTAGCAGTCTATCTCTATTTTGAATGGGGGTTCTTTTAAATTCTTCGCCCTTGCTTGAGTAGTGAGCAATTTGCAAGATCTCTTGCTTAGATAATCTTTTTCCACCCGCAAGAATCTCTCCCCATTTAAAGGTGAGGAAACTCCAAAAATTGTGGGAAAAAGGGCGTTCCAGAAGATCGGTTATTCGAAGATCTCCATTTAAGATCGCGTATTCGACTTTTTGAGATTCTTTTTTAGTAAATTGATATTGATTGAACGAGGCAATAATCCAATCTCTTTGAGTACGCCATTTTCTTCTTAAAACCATTATGACTTCAGGACGTTTATAAGGAGTCAAATCGATTTGCTTTTGATCTAATAAACTAATTATTTTATTCATTACCACAAATCCCTTTTAATACAAAGCGTGTAGCTTATTTATAATTTCAGAAGAATTCCATTTAAATTTTTAATTAATGATCTATAGATAGAGATCTGCTCATTTTCATGCGAAATAATTTGACATACTTGACGAGTTACATTCTAATCTTATTTTTTTTCATGATGATGGATGATCATGGCATTTTTGACTTTTCTAAAACCTGCTCCTTATCTTAATGAAATTCAAGATAAAGTCGTTGTTGAACGGCAATATCGTTATTGGCGTATACGTACCTTTTATGCAATGTATTTAGGGTATGTTTTGTTTTATTTTACGCGAAAAAGTTTTACCTTCGCTATGCCTGCATTACAAAGCACCCTAGGAATGAGCAAAACTGAACTTGGAATGATTGCTAGTATTTTGAGCTTAAGTTATGGCATCAGCAAATTTTTGAGTGGAATTCTTGGCGATAAGTCAAATCCTCGTTATTTAATGGCGATTGGGCTAATTTTGACAGGAGTTTTTAATATTTTGTTTGGTTTGTCTTCCACCTGGTGGTTATTTGCTGTTTTTTGGGGATTGAATGGCTGGTTTCAAGGCTGGGGATGGCCAGGATGTACTAAGTTATTAACCCATTGGTATTCTCAATCCGAACGCGGTCGCTGGTGGAGTATTTGGAATACATCACATAACGTTGGGGGTGCATTAATTCCCTTGATTGTTGCGATGTGCGCGCAATATTACGGCTGGCGTTCAGCCATGTTTGTGCCGGGGATCATCTGCATTTTAGGAGGTTTTTTCTTAATCAATCGATTAAGAGATACTCCTCAGTCGCTGGGTTTACCTGCGATAGAGCAACATAAGAAAGACTTTTCTGGTTCAGCAAATCACCACCATGAAAAAACAGAGCTTTCAGTTAAAGAAATTCTTTGGAATTATGTGCTAAGCAATCCATATATTTGGATACTGTCCATTTCTTATTTGTTTATTTACATTGTGCGAACGGCTCTAAATGATTGGAGCATGTTGTACTTAACCGAGGTGAAGGATTATTCCTTAATCACAGCTGGTAGTTGTGTCATATGGTTTGAGGTTGGTGGGTTTTTTGGCAGCCTGGCTGCTGGTTGGATTTCTGATAAAATATTTCAAGGTAAACGCAATCCCATTAATGTACTCTTTACTGCAGGTGTATTTGCCACGTTACTGCTCTTTACTTTGACTAAGGGATATACCCCATTCCTCGATTCATTATTTCTTTTTTTCTTTGGTTTTTTTATCTTTGGCCCGCAAATGATGATTGGTATGGCGTGCGCGGAGTTAGCGCATAAAAAAGCAGCAGCAACTGCAACTGGTTTTGCCGGATTTTTTGCTTATTGTTTAGGTGCTGTTATGGCTGGTGCTCCTTTGGGGGCAATTATCAAAAATTACGGCTGGGATAATTTCTTCCTTACATTGTTTGTTTGCTGCTTGATTCCATTATTTTTGATGCTGCCACTCTGGCATGTGAAAGCCCGTCCAACGGATCGTAAACCAGAATTTTCAGGAAAATCTGAGTTTGCTTAGCAAAGAAGGTGGGTCGAAAACGACCCAACCCTCTTGCTGGTTTTAACATCTTAGATTGGGTTGAAATTGATTATTTCGGATAATAATTCTTAGCCACACTGAAGACCATTTCTCGAAACCAACGATGGCCCGGGTCAACATCATCTTTTTGATGCCAATATTGATAGCAATAAAAACGGTCAACCTCAAAGGGAACTGAAGCAATACTTAAGGGTATCAAATGAGAAAGCTCTTCAGCTACATGGCGAATACTTAATGTCAGATATTGAGAATCAGTCAGGACAAGTAATGGCATGATTCCCTGGCCTAAGCTAATAGAAACCCGTTTGTCATGCCCTAGTTGACGTAAATAACGATCAAAATAATTATAAAAAGGAGTATCTCTTAATGAAAACTGAATTAATGGGTACTTTAATAGTTCTTCAATGCAAATTTTCCCTTCATCGATTCCTGGATGGTTACCGCCCCCAACGATGACAGCTTCATCTTGAAACAATTTTTGTTGCTTTAGGCTTTCGGGAACTCCCTCAAACATACCAATCATTAAATCAATCTCACCGGATTCAAACACCTCCATCGAATTTAAGTAGCTAGGATGCTTAATATTTAATTTTATGCCTGGAGCCTCTTGCTCCAATCGGCGAATCAAGCTCGGAGTCAATAAAATTGAGACCAGATCAGTCATCCCAATAGAGAAACTTCTTTCTGAAATTAAGGGATTAAAGGCATCTGTAATATTAAATAATGTTTCAATCATTGAGAGTGCTTGGCGGGTTTTGCCTATCAATGAGCTAGCCAAGGGGGTCAGTTGCATAATATTGCCTTGCCCACGAACAAGTAAATCATCATGGAAATGCGCACGAAGTTGTTTCAAATAAATACTCATTGAGGATTGGCTTATGCCCATTCTTTTGCTAGCTAGGGTTAGATGACGACAGTTTAAGAGTTCATGCAGGGCGCGAAGTAAATTGAGATTTAGTTTATCCATAAAAAGTCACCCATATTGAGGGAACCTGATAGTCTCTTTTGAGGTATAGTTGAGAACGATTTGGTTTGCAAATACAACGGGAATAATGAGAGATATCAAAAGCTCGAAGATTTTGAAACTTCGAGCTTTTTACAGTAAAACTAGAGAATACTGCATTGCTCTGACAACTTGGGTTTGTAAGCCATCTCTGGTTCCCCATCTAACATATCCAAAGCAGTTTGGAGATAACTTTCAATTTCAGGTTGATTGTGTATTTTTTCTTCGCACGCTCGCATAAATACTCCCTTGAATTGCTCGAATTCAGCGCGAGTGGCAGAGTGTTCGATGTACTCATGAGAACTCATTCTTAACGCTCGAATCTGTGCTGCTTGCTCCACTGTACGTTGTAATTGATGATATTCCCATGTTCCTACTAAAGTATCTGTTAATATCACCATATCCACGGTGTTTCCTCGATTTATAGAGAAATGTTCAATTCCCTCAGGTGATTCAGCATAAATTGATAAATTACCACCTTCTCTATAAATTCCTATCATACAAGCTTCATCAGCGATTAAATGGTCATGATTGATAACAGAACGTGTATTGATTTGTGTTTCTTTTTTGCTAAGCATTGGACCTCTCCTAATTTACATTGTTAAATAAATTCATCGCCTCAAAATGTCTAATATTTAATCATATTGAATTGATTTAGGTTATTTTATCGATGAAGACTTAGCGGATTATTAAAATTATTGATGAAATTTTAATAATGAGTATTAAGATTCTGGAGGACGCATGCTGATGTAGATGATGGATTTAAAATGTGTTTTGAGAAATGCAGTCCGTAAGGAGCGTAGCGGATTACGGGGTTTGTTCTGATATTGTTTTTACCTTCGTGTATATGAGAGAGCTAATTATGAGTTGAGAAATCCCGTAATCCGCTACGCTTCTTCCGGGCTACCTGTTAAGCATCATGCTTTTGAAAAACGAAAAATAATGGTGTACATATTAAAGGGAACATCTTTCTAGCGAAGCATATAAAGGATATAAATCATGCCCACAGAAAATAATTGGAAACGTGATAAAACATTTGAAGCCAAAAGAGAAAGAATTTACAAGGCATATCAAAGTCAGGATATTAGTGAGCTTCGAACGCAACAGGTTAAAAACTCCAATCACGTAGCTATGGAATTGGTTTTTAGTACGGAGCAAGTTATCGAGCGCGTGAGGCAGCAATTGCAGCTGAATCTACCATTCAATACAAACATCACCTATGTGTCGCCTGTCGAGCACCCACCGGGTCAAGGAAGAACGTTAGGACGTATAAAGTTTGCGACAGAAGATAAGTATGAAATGATGCAATTCTTAAAGGCGGTATCTCATTTACATGAAATAGCAGGAAAGGCAAAAGAAGAAATTCACAGAACACTCGGTCTTACTGATAAAGATGATACAAATACCTATCTTGCGGAACTGAAGTTATGCAAAGCACAGGGAAAAAGTCTCGAAGACGTTTATACCAAAGCTCTGGACTATCCTAATAAATCCTTACTTTGGGAATTAGGTCAGTATTGTCAAGAACAGCAATTAGACGATGAAGCATTAAAATATTATTTGGCCATACCTGAAAATAATCCTTATTATGAGCGGGCGAATAAACACGCTTATTTATTGGTTCAAAAGAGAACAGCTCAACTATTGATGTTAGTACAAGATCCTAGGTTGGATACTGAATCTAAGAAAGCATTAAATTCCGAATTAGAATTTTATAAAACTACTGAGGTTAGATTGTTATTAAGATACAGTCTTAATGATAACTTTATAAAAGAACGCTTTAGTGAGCGATTAGATTCTGCTGCTTATGAACTATCAGGAGGAAAGGGCGCGCCGGACATAAAAGGTCTTACATTCAGCGAAGAGGGATTTCTAACGTTGTTACACTACATTGCTGATTTAAGACAGAAAAATCATACATTAGAACAAGCTAATGCAGCTGCTAAAAAGCAGGCTACAGGTCTTACAGAACATTTGACAAGACAGGGTTTTTATTCTGCTCCTAAAGATATCACTTCCGAGAATAAGGATAATAGTTCTGCGGACGATTCTAATTTAGGCCCCACGTAGTAACAAGCGTAGATAGTGTCTTTAAGCAAGCAACCTTTTAATGAAAATTTTGTTTGCTTGCGACGAAATTTGATGGGAAGTGTTCACTGATTTGAACCATACCGATTAGATAGACTTCTCCAAATGCTCCATCGTGGTTGATGATCGGTACTGGGCCGAATTAATATCCATTGGTCGTACATTTTTTTCTGGAATCCATCATTTTTCTTGAGTGTAAGCCAATAATTTAAAAAATTTACAAATTGAGGTGAGTTAAGCTGCACCATATAGGCCATGAGAAAGGGGGCCGCAACACCAGAAGGCACAACAGAAGTATATTCCGGATGTGCCAAAACCCACACTTGAGTTTGAGCTTGGCTCCATAAAACAGCATCAATCAGATTCTGCGCGAATGCTTGCGCAGGTGCGTTGCCGCTTATATTTGGCAAGATTACAATACGCGCGTTAGGAAAGTTATTTTGAATTAATGGAATTAAAACGGGATCGTTAAATACACCGATTCTTAATCCTTTTATATTTTTTATCTGATCTGCAGTTTGAAATTGATTTTGCTTATTTTTAGGTACAATTAAAGAAACTGGACTATGAAAATAAGGTTCGGTGAATTTGCTGCTTGTCAATCGTTGTTCAGTTGCGTAAATGGCCGACATGGCAATATCAAACTTATTTGTTGCCAGGTCGCTAACTAAATATTGCCAAGTAAAAGGGATAAATTCGAGGCGAGAGTTCAATGCCTTGGCAAGCGCATAAGCAAAGGCGATATCATAGCCGACTAATTCATTTTTTTTGTTGTAAAAAGCAAAAGGACGCATGTCCGCATTAAAGCCCACTCGTAATACACCGGTTCTTTGTATACGAAATAAAGCGTCTTCTGTACTTTCTTTCGATGAGATATTTTTTTCATCAAAAGATGGCATGATGGTTGCCTGAGTTTTATCAACAAGTTCTCTGCTTAAAGAAAATGAATTCAATCGCGTATAATTTTTTTCTCCTGGGTTAGGAAATACGCTTTTTAAAGTAAAGGCAAGAATGATGAGTAACGCATAAGCGATGATGAAATGACTCGCCATTTTTTTATAGTTTATTCTTGCATATCCAAAGAACACGAAAGTACCAATAATAGAAATAAAAGCAAAACCCATGACAGACAATAACACTTGTCCATAGCGAATAAGTGGCAATAAGCTCATATAAAGATTAACTGTATCGATAGGCAAGTTCACCCAATTAGCAAGAAAAGCAACAGAGTTAATAGAGCTCGATGGTGATCCAATTGATGAGAGATAGGAAATAACAGGCAGAAAGACATATTGCAAGTTATTAATTGGCGAATCGAAATAAAGTGAGGCAAACAGGATGAAAAGATATACAAAGAAATTGCCTAATTGTGCGAGTGGATAATTGATTAGTAAGATTGTATTGATGATATCTTCGTTTTCTTTCGTATCGATCTCAGGTTTTTTATGGGCAATAAATTTTTCTGTAATTTTTTGTATATACGGTAACGCAACGACAGATAATGTAGTGATGGCGGATATAATTAATGCATCTCGAAGTTCAGGCAGGATTTCTTTATATCGAATATCAGTAAAAGAAGAAATCGTGATAGGGATGATCCATAAAATAAGCAATAAAATACCAATAAGAAATAAAATCAAAAATATGCTGAGATCATATAATTGGTTGAATTTTATTGTTCCAGAAATATAAGCCACTAAGGCAAAGGTGGCAATAGGCGCGAACTTAACCAGCCAATTCCAATATGATAGGCAGGTGTTACTTATGGTTTCTAATACGCTAAACAGGGTTGATTTATTTGAAATGTGCTGAAGCATGAATCCAAATAAGATACAAAAAATTACAACAGCGGGAACATAGTTATTTGTTAAATCGTAAAATAGATTTTCTGGCAGTAGAAAATCCAAAATTCCTGATTGTTGAGGATTGTTTGTTTGTTCGTAGGTTAATAATGTGGTCGCTAATGGTATTGCTTGAGCTAATATAATCAATGTGCCATAGGTAAGTAACAATAATAAAAAATAGACCCATATCTTTTTTAATAGTTTGAGTGAAAGCGAGGGAGACAAATCTCCAAGGCTGACTAACAAGGTGGAGATAACATAAGGGAAGACAACGGTTTCCATTAGCATTGTATACATTCTACCTAAGGGCTCAAAAATGGCTGCCTCATCTCCGATCAGCAATCCTGTCAGAATACCCAAAATAATCGCAATGATTACTTGTAGTGGTAGAGAGATAGAAAGAAGTTTTTTAAAAATCATTTGTGATCTAATCCTTGGCCTTATTTGTCCATTCTCACCAAGTTATTTTAATGATTTTAATTCCACAATGCATGCAATAAATATTTTTCTTAACCCAAAAGTAATGGTGTCTTCCGGTGAACCAGGGAATAACCATAAAAAACAAATGATAATTTTTCAAGAAGGTTGGGTCATCCCTTCCCAACCAATTAATTAAATTGTGCTCTACCCCAAATAAGAGCATTTTAATCAAGCTATTTTATACTAAATTTATGCTTGATTTATTGCCGCTAGCATAACCACCAGAAACTAAAGATCAAACATTCTATTGATGGAAACGTTTATAGACTGCAACACGGTCGTTTTAAAAGTATCTTTTGTTGCCAAAATTCCTGTTGTTAACAGATTATCGCCATTCATTGTAGATGTATTAGCAAATGACTGTTCATGTCGACTTACACGGTTTTCGAAAGCTGAAAAAGTGTAAGATGCATCTATAAACCACGAAGGAGTAATAAAATAGGACATTCCAATTTGACCACCGCCACCCCATGCCCACATGGTAGGCGAGCCATAGTTTACCAAACCGGTGACATTAAGTGTTTCACCATTCACAATGGCATAACCTATGGAGTTGTAGTTTTGTGATTGCAAACTGATTAATGAAGGACCTGCACCTAAGTAAATGCTTTTATTACCCAATTGTTTGCCAATTAAAGCGAATAAATTCATCTCGTGGTTAATAGTTGTTTCAACAGAATCAGCAATTGCATATCCGAACATAGGGCTCTGGGTGCCTGATGCACTGGTAAGCACACCGGTTTGAGGAAGGTAAACATCCCTATTAGTTGCTACTTCGCCAAGATATTGATAAGTAAATTTAATCCCATAATAAATGTTCTCATTAAAGTATCTTAAATACCCAGCTTGAGCCTCGGGCGATAAATTTTGGCTCGTATTTTTAAACGGGGCAGCATTCCCTTGGGCAATCCCGGTAGAATTGTACACCCCGTCAATATATAAACTTGAAATCCCCAGACCCCATGAATCCTGCTGAATCCTTACAGAGTTATAATTTCCACCTACTCCAATAAAAAAACCTTGAGGATTGGGCGCTGCACCCATGGTGCCTGCGAAAGCAGAGGTTGCAAAAATGGAGAGAGGTAAAATTGTATTTGATAATTTGAAAAACATTAATAATCCTTTATAAAATTAGGCAAATTAGTGTATTTACTAATTGACACTATTACAATCATTTAAGACAGCAAGGGTAGCCCGTAATCCGCTTTGCTCCTTACGGGCTACCCTTATTACCCCTAAGTTTTTCTCCTAAATCTTAAAATTCACTTGTTCAATCAGCTCATTAGGAAGGACACTCAAAGAGTCGTCACTCAGTTCCCCTTTTAATTTCATTGTTCTTACCTTAGAGAGGGCTAAAACGAATAATGATGGAAATTTATATTTTTTATTAATATCAAAGAGCTGCTCAGTGTTTGGATTTTTGGATAAGCTCTGTGTCAGTTTGTAGCGGAAGTTCAATTTAGCTATGGGGCTTGCCAATGCTGTTCTTTCAGCGATTAGTTTTTTTTCTTCTTCATTTAACGAATGCCGATAGGGTTTTGGTTTGTGCTCCAGCTGCTCTCGAACCTTAGCAAAGCTTATTTTATATTCAGGTGAGAGTGTTGACGTTACGCTCTCATTAAGCTCAGATGCATTATCCGGTTCTGCGTTAGGGTGAGTACAATGTTCTGATTCTTCTTGTTTTTCTTGGGATTCCGAATAACCAAAAAGGTATTTAAAATTTAACTCAAACGCGCTCATGTGTTCTAAGAGTTTATCCATCTTTTTTCTCATAGGTAAAATTCCTGTTTAGTTAAGTGAGTAGAGGTTTTCAAAAGCGGTTCATTTAGGCCATATTGATGAACAAATATGGATAGCAGGAATGATAGCTCATGATGACATTGATACAAGCTTTTTTTGTTTCGAAGCACTTTCTCCATTAGTAAATCCGTTGGGATCCTCCATCGTTTTTTTGAATTTAGTTAAAGGTTCTTTCTTGAACAAGTTTAAGTCGCTCACTGATGAAAATACCATTTGTGTCTCAACGGTTTTTAGGTAGCACGTTTACGGGGCAGTACGATGAAATGTCGGGCCGTGGGGCCGACCTACGGTTGCTCCGCTGTGCTATGGTTAATATATGATAAACAAGGGGATTAAAATGATTAATAACATGCTTCTTATAATGTGTATATTGTTTGCAACTATTCACTATTTGATTAGACGCAAACATTATTCTGCTGAACAGGTCGTAGATTTATACTTGGTTTATTTCCTATTTTTTACGGTAGGTCTTATCGGTTTAATTGGTTTTATCAGCCATGTATTCTTTCCTGATATGGCAGCTGAAATGATTGGTTGGCCTATTGGTAGTCCATTTCAATTTGAAGTTGGATTTCACGATGGCGCGTGGGCCTTGTTAGGTATCCTATCCTTATTTATTGGAGGAAAATTTTGGCTGGCTACTGGTTTAGGATGGTCATTTTTTATAATAGGCGCTTTATATGGTCATATTAGAGAAATGATTTTACATGAAAATTTTGCGCCTTATAACGCCGGAATTATCATATCAGAAATTATTATTCCAGTTGTAATATTGACTTTACTATTCGTGAAGTTTGTTGTTATGAATAAGAAATAAAAGAGTGCTGGTCGGGCCCATGGCCCGACATTTCTACTTACCTATTTATCTTTATATTCTCCAACAACGAATTGGCTGATAGCAATCCCTTTAGGTGCATTTAAAGTAGGTACTCGTACTATCAATATAGTGACTAGATTGTTTTGTTGTGAAAACTCAGTGGAACTCTGATACGTGACTAGTGTTGGCATTTGCACACGCCAGGAGTAAACACCATTCAATAATCCTTTTTGTAAAATAATCGGTGCACGCGTCGCAACAGCTGAAACAATTAATCTCTTAGCTTTAACAGCTTCGAGATTGTTTGATTTATCTAGTGCTTGCTGGAAATTCTTATAACCTTCGGTAGTAAAATATACTGATAAATTCTGCAATGCCTCATTATAATTAACAAAATTATAAGAAAAAGCAGACACAATAGCTTCATTTGCCCATGTTGCCACAGCTATATCTGATTGATTTGGTTCAGTCAGAGGAATCTCAGCCGGTTTACATGGACAGGAACATTCACTGGTTTTAGGTAAAACAGTTTTACTGGAATTAAATAAATTTGTGCCGGCAATTGTTGTTGTAGGCAGGACCAAACTTAACGCTACAAGTATATTTATTATTCGCATCAAATACCCTCTAGTTTTAAGAACAAGTTCGTTTTATCCAGCAACTCCTAAATCGTTTACAAACTCGAAGCGAATCACTTATTGGAGGTGTGAAATATCCCAAAAAGAAACGGCAATAACAATATTTGGTCCAATCTACCCGCCATCACTATGAGAATATCTACCCTACGCGGAGCAGTTAGTCCTCGCACGAGACTTAAACTGAGTGTGAAATTACAGGGTATTATTCTTATTGATACCCATGATTTTTTAGTATAGTTTATGAATCAGCACAGAGTAAATTTATTTTTATAGATCAAGCGTGTAGCACGCGTAGGTAGCTACATATCCATGCTTAACGAGATTATAACGGATGAATCGACGTGATGTTTAACGTCTTTCTCATCTCGAATGAGATGTTCCCAAAATCGTTTTTGCCGAGATACCCTGTTCCCGTTTATTTTTTCTGGAATCAGAAATAGGTTCACTAGCCGGTATCAGTTTTGAAAAAATGCCCTTAGTCCAATTCCAGCGTAAAGAATAGTTTCCATCGTCTTCAGGTCAGGCAACACAACGATGGCTTCAATGAAAATGGATAATCCAGCAACGTAATTTATCATTTTCAGTGAGCAACCTACTTTTTTGTCGTGCAGATTGACCGTAAAAAATAGCAGGTACCGGGAATGATTACTCTTCGATAGCGCATGGCGGACTCATTGGTTATTCCATTAGGCCGGATGTATAGCAATTAAAATTTTGGAGTGCAAGATGAATCCCTGGCCGTGGGCCTTAATCAAGCCCGGTTATTTTAGGAAAAAATTGAGGTGTTGTTGATTGATATTCAATATAGTCTTGTCCTCTTGCTTTTACGGATTCACGCTCGGTCACTGGAATAGTGATAAATACCATAATCACATACAATGCTAATGGCGAGAAGAGGCTTAGTACGCCATAAGGAGATGGCAGTGCAAAAAATGTGAACGAGCACCAGATAAGCCATTCAAAAAAGCAATTAGGATGCCGGCTGAAACGCCATAATTTTTGATTGCACACTTGTCCGGGATGACTTTTTTTAAACTGCTGTAACTGAAAGTCTGCTAGTGATTCTAAGCCCAAAGCAAAAATAAAGAAAATGAGCGCCGCGATATCAACAAAGGTTATATTTTTTGCAGTGCTCAAAGAAATAAAATACCAACATATGGAGACAATAAAGATAAATAGTCCTTGAAGCTGAAAATTAATAAAAAAGCCGAGGGGCTTTTTAATAGTCCAGGAATTGCTTAATGCCGTATAGCGTTTGTCGACATGTTTTTGTCTAATTCGAGCCCACCAAAGATAGCCACCAAGACGAAGACCCCACATTAATAAGGCGGTGCCAAGGATCACAGTGCGTATCGATAAGGGAGACTGACTTAGATAAATGAGTCCGCTTAATGTGAGGCCCGATGCCCATCCTACATCAACGACTGACGGGTTATTCGTTATTCGGTACCAAAGCCAGATAAGAGACATGTGAGCTATTATAATTAAAAGCACGACAAACATAATCATCATCTAGAGTGTTCCTTTCTTTTGTGCCTACCTTTATTATCCAGGTGTTATTCTAGCTGCTATTGCCACGCAGCCTTTTCCTGCGTGCAAGCCAATCACGAGAGAGACCGTATTGATAAAAAGAGGGTCTTTATTAAAATACTCAGAGCTAGTTTTTGCAAGGAGAGTTGCATATTCGTGATTGTCCGCATGAACAATCGCGTAGTCTTCTAGGTGAGCATTTGCTTTCTTAAGTTGCATTTGAACTAATTGAATTAATTTGCCAAGCCCTTTTGCTGAGGATAAAGATTTTCCTGCAACAATTCCGCGTCCGTATTTATCAATGGATACTATAGGCTTGATATGCGACCAAGATGCCAGTTTTGCTGATAGCTTACTCATTCTTCCAGAGCGAATCATTGAATCAAATTGATTTACCAAGACAAAAATAAAGGTATTTTTTATAGCGACTTGAACTCTTCTGATGACTTCGGCAAAAGGAAGTTTTGCTGCAATTAGCTCCCCTGAATAATGGAGTAATAATCCATGTGATGCGGAGTTGGTTTTTGTATCTAATACAGTTATTTGCGGGTCTTCTTTACTCGCTTCAATAAAAGCTGCGTACATGCCGCTCATGGCACTGGAGATTGATAAAATCAAAACATGGTTATAATGAGCACGCAGTCGATTTAAGTATTGTTTGACCTGATACGGGGAAATACAGGAGGTTTTTGGGTAAGTAGGCAAATTTTGCAGCTGATTATAAAAATGATTTGGTTCAAAACTGTATTTATCTAAAAAATCATGCTCCCCGATATGAATGTTTAAAGCAATGGTGTGAATTTGATATTTGTCTAAAAGGTCTTGGGGTAAGTCAGCGCTTGAGTCAGTAACTAATGCGATGGAGTGTTTCTTTGCAAACTGAACCTCATACTGTCGTTGCATGTCATCAACCTTAGGGTATTTTACAGTACCTAGTCGATAAAGAGTGCTGAATAGATGAGTCGGCTCATTGGTATGAATATGAACTTTAAGCAAGTCTTTTGTACCTATAGCTGCTAGGCTATCGCCTTTATTATTAAATTGCTGCACCAACTCATGTTGACTTATTAGCGGGTTTCTGAGAACCGCTTCAGTACAGTAGCGAAATTGAGGTTGCTCAATCATTTGATGGTCATGTGCTTGTGATGGATGAATTTTATGTGGTGTAGATGACTTGAGGACGACTCCTTTTGCTAAAAAATCAGTGAACCCTTCAATAAAGTAGTAAAAGCCCAATGCTCCTGCATCCACAACCTTTGCTTCTCTTGCTATTTTGAGAGTTGTTTTGGTTTTTTCTACTTCCTTTTTAAGCATTGGAGTGATGATATTCATGGTTTTTACGATAGAGTTGGGATGATTTTGTGAGTTTACAAACTCAGCCAGTTTTTTAATAAGAGTAATTATTGTTCCTTCAACGGGTGCTGATAAAACAGAGTTAATTTCTTCTCCAATTCTTTTGAGAGCAGAACATAAATTACCCACATTTAACTTATTGGAAATAGGAAGGTATTGATGTAGCCCAAGAAAAAATTGTGTTAATAGAATACCAGAGTTGCCGCGACTGCCTAAAATGGCTGCTTGTGCTATTGACTCAAGGGTTAATTTATTGTCTTCTTTTATTTCAGAATATTCGATAATAGCAACACATACTGAAGCCATATTATCACCTGTATCGCCATCAGCAACCGGAAAGACATTAATCCTATTAAGCTCCTCTCGTTTACTAATAAGTTGGTGACATCCATTGATTATAGCCCCATGGATTGACTCTGCATTTAGTTCATCAAAAACCATCAATTATTTATTCCCTTTTAACACTTGAAGTTAATAATACTCTGCTCCATATTAAGTTTTTTTACAACGAAGGTATAGGAATTTATGGCTCGATATTTAATTATTGCAGCAAGTAGTGCTATTGGTCAGTCCGTAGTTGAACTTCTTAAAACACAAGGTGATGAGGTTCTGACTACAGCACAAAGTACGGATAAAATGGCACCTGATTTTATTCTGGATGCTTCTGATTTTGATGCAGTAGACAGGGTATTTGAGCAAGCAGGTTCTATTGATGGGGTGGTTAATTGCGCTGGTTCTTTATTACTTAAAAGTGCTCATATGACCAGTTTTGAGGAGTTTCAAAAGACAGTTAATGCGTCTTTAACTACATCCTTTGCAACGATACGCGCAGCAGGCAAACGAATGACTAGAGGTGGCTCTGTGGTGCTTATTGCCTCTGCCGCAGCGTTAACTGGACTGGCTAATCATGAGGCTATTGCTGCAGCCAAAGCAGGTGTTATTGGCTTAGCACAATCAGCAGCAGCAACTTATGCATCATCTAATTTGCGTATCAATGTAGTGGCACCAGGGATGGTTAAAACACATTTAACTGATGCATTACTCAAGAATCAATTGATTGCTAAGGCATCCACTGCGATGCATGCCTTGGGGCGAATTGGCGAGCCATCTGATATAGCACGAGCTATTTTATTTTTTCTTAATTCTGAAAACAGTTGGATAACAGGGCAAGTTCTAGCCGTGGATGGTGGCTTAAGCTCGGTTCGTCCAAAGCTTAAAGTGTAATTTATTTACTTTTAGGGCGTTCTATGACGAAATTATGCTTTATTTTGGGCGACCAACTCAGTGAGTCACTTTCTTCACTCGCTGTAATCGATAAGCATGATGATGTGGTTTTCCTTTGTGAAGTGATGGAAGAAGCAACTTATGTGGCACATCATCCTAAAAAAATAGCCTTTTTATTTTCAGCCATGCGTCATTTTGCACGACGATTAACAGTGCTTGGTTATAGAGTTCGGTACACTCAATATGATGATGCCAGTAATACTGGTTCTTTTGAAAAGGAGTTGCATCGCGCGATCAATGAAGAAAAAATTTCAGAGGTACATGTTGTTCACCCTGGTGAGTGGCGCGTTCTAGAAAAAATGAGCCTATTAAAAAAACAATTGTTGATACCTCTTATCATTCATGAAGACACTCGATTTTTATGTTCGATAGACGAGTTTAACTATTGGGCAAAAGATAAAAAGCAGTTGCGTATGGAGTATTTTTACCGAATGATGCGTCAAAAGCATCATCTTCTCATAGATGATCGAGGGAGGCCGGTAGGTGGGGCGTGGAATTATGATGCGCAAAATCGAAAGAATGCAAATCATATCGAAAAATTTCCTAGTCGCTTGACACATCCTATAGATGAAGTGACCTCAGAGGTTTTAAGCTTGGTGGAAAAGGAGTTTTCTCATCATTTTGGTCAATTACATCCGTTTAATTTTGCAGTGACCCGCGAGCAGGCTCTTTGTGAGGCCAACTACTTTATAGAGCATTGTCTAGTCTATTTTGGTGATTACCAAGACGCCATGCGCTCTAATGAAGTCAATTTATATCACTCCAAATTATCTTTTTATCTGAATGCAGGGCTTTTATTGCCTTTAGAGTTATGCTGTATAGCAGAAGAAGCTTTTAAAAATAAACTGGCACCGTTGAATGCGGTGGAAGGATTTATTCGTCAAATATTAGGATGGCGAGAGTATGTGCGTGGTATTTACTGGCTCATGATGCCTGATTATGCAAACAGGAATTATTTTAACTCATCCAAGCCCTTGCCCTCACTATTTTGGGGGAAAGACACCCAGATGTTTTGTATAAAAGAAGTAGTGCGCCAGACTCAAGTTGAAGCGTATTCTCACCATATCCAACGCTTAATGATTACCGGTAATTTTGCTCTGTTAGCAGGTCTTAATCCTAAAGAAGTGTGTGAGTGGTATTTGGCTGTCTATGCTGATGCATTTGAATGGGTGGAGTTACCAAACACTCTAGGGATGGCGCTTTATGCTGATGGTGGGGTGATGGCGACTAAACCTTATGCGGCAAGCGGGAAATACATTCAAAAAATGAGTAATTTTTGTAAGTCATGCACTTATAATCCTAGCGATGTAGTCGGTGAAGATGCCTGCCCGTTTAATTCCCTCTATTGGAATTTTATAGAGCAACATCAAGACAGGCTTAAAAACAACCCCCGTCTTCATTATGCGTACTTTAATTGGGATAAAATGGACCAAGAAAAGAAAAAAGCCATCCTTGTCAAGGCAGCTCAAGTGTTGACTGCATTAGATGCTGAGCAGTTATAATAAAAAGTCACCCCTGAAAAGAAGAAAACTAGACTAGTTAACAGCTTTTGGTCAATAAAAAATTGTATGGCCTTGTCTTAATTAAAAATACTTATACCTATCAATTTTAACAGTATGTCTTAAGAGTAAATATGCTACAATTTATGGATCGATTCACACGGTTGAGATCTTTATGCTTGTAGAAATTCTATCTCGAATTCAATTTGGTTTTAGTATTGGTTTTCATATTTTGTTTCCTACATTAAATCTTGGTCTCGCGGTATTTCTTGTGATTATGGAAGCAACTTGGTTGAAAACAAAAAATCCAATTTATCTCGAGATCTGCAAACTTTGGACTAAAATTTTCGCTTTGACCTTTGGAATGGGAGTAGTTTCTGGAATTGTTTTAGCCTATCAAATTGGCACTAATTTTGGCCCCTTTATCACGCAGTTTGGAAACGTCTTGGGCGCTTTATTTGCATACGAAACCTTGACTGCTTTTTTTCTCGAGGCTGGATTTTTAGGGGTGATGCTATTTGGTTGGAAAAGAGTTCCGCCAAAGCTTCATTTTATTGCCACGCTTTTGGTAACTATTGGTACAACAATATCCGCATTCTGGATTATGTCAGCGAATTCATGGATGCAAACTCCTAGCGGGTATCAATTGGTTGATGGGAAGTACATTGTCGATAGCTGGTGGGCCGTAGTATTTAATCCTAGTTTTATTCCACGTTTTATTCACATGCTATT
Organism: Legionella stuttgartensis; assembly: GCF_977063405.2. Classification (NCBI taxonomy): domain Bacteria; kingdom Pseudomonadati; phylum Pseudomonadota; class Gammaproteobacteria; order Legionellales; family Legionellaceae; genus Legionella; species Legionella stuttgartensis. The sequence continues at coordinate 56,748 of NZ_CDRUHA020000061.1, read as the reverse complement.
GGCCTCTTATGTGACCACTTGTTTTGTCATCATGGCTGTTTCTGGATATTATCTGTTACGGGAAAAGTGTAACGCGATTGCCAAAAGATGCTTAGCGTTTAGTTTGTGGGCAGCGTTGATTTTAGTTCCTTTGCAAATAGGTGTTGGCGATATAGTGGGTATTAATGTGCATCACTACCAACCTTTAAAAACTGCGGCGATGGAAGGGGTTTGGCAGACCCAAAAAGGAGCGCCCCTTGTGTTGTTTGCGATCCCGTCACAAGAACAACAAAAAAACTTTTATCAAATTGGAGTGCCAAAGCTTGCAAGCCTTATTAACACGCATGAGTGGAATGGCGAGCTTATAGGTTTGAGTTCAGTTCCTGCTGCTGAGCAGCCACGCATGCTCCCTGTTTTTTTCTCATTCCGAATTATGGTAGGTATTGGAATTTTGATGTTATTCACTGCCATAGTAGGAGTTTTTCTGTATTTAAAAGGTATACTGTTTAAGCTTCGTTGGTTTCATCGGTGGTGTTTTGCGATGGCTCCATTAGGATTTATTGCGAGTATTGCAGGATGGTTAACCGCTGAAATTGGCCGACAACCGTGGGTAGTTTATAATCTTTTAAAGACAAAAGATGCGGTATCTTCTATAGGGTATGAAGAGGTGCTGATTTCCTTTTCGTTGCTTATTCTTGCTTATGGGGTTGTTTTTGGTTTTTATCTCTATTATTTACTCAAACTAATTGCACATGGGCCAGAGACATTAATAGAAGAAGTAGAGCATCATGCATTTCAGTATATGACCGATATTCCTGAGGAGAAAAAATAATGTTACCACTTATTTTTGCCGCACTTCTTGGATTTATTATTCTGATGTATGTCATCCTCGACGGTTTTGATTTAGGCATTGGTATTCTCTTTCCATTTACATCCAATGAAAAAGACCGTGATACTATGATGAATTCCATTGCCCCCGTTTGGGATGGTAATGAGACATGGCTCGTTTTTGGCGGTGCGATGCTTTATGGTGCATTCCCAAAAGTCTATGGTTTGCTGCTACCCATTCTTTACATGCCCATCATGCTCATGCTAATTGCTTTAATATTTCGTGGTGTGAGTTTTGAGTTTCGTTTTAAGGCGATGAGATCGAAACCAATCTGGAATTGGATTTTTGCAATCAGCTCGGTTGCTGCAACATTCTTTCAGGGAGTTATTTTAGGTGCTTTTGTCCAGGGTTTTTCCATCAATGAATCTTCAATGACTGTTAATAATCCCAATTGGTTAACCCCTTTTAGCCTATGTACTGGAATTGCTTTGGTGTGCGGGTATGCTCTTTTAGGTTCGACTTGGATGGTTATCAAAAGCACTGGAAGACTTCAGCGTACAATGATTCATCACGCACGAGGATTGTTAGTATTAGTCGGTTTATTCTTGATTTTTGTGAGTATTTGGACCCCTTTGCACAGTGATGAAATTTTTCATCGTTGGTATAGTATTCCTAACGTGTTTTTATTAAGTCCTCTACCATTGTTTGCCGCTGTTGCTATTTATCAAGTTTGGAAAAACTTAGATGCGGCAAGTGAGTACAAGCCGTTCATCTACAGTATCATTGTATTCTTGTGTGCTTACGTAGGAATTGCGATTAGTGTTTATCCTTATTTAATTCCGCATGAGGTGACGCTTTGGGAAGCCGCGGCTCCTGATTCAACGCTTAAATTTATTCTTGTTGGTGTCGTGATTATGCTTCCTATACTCCTTGCGTATACACTGTATGCTTATCATCTCTTCCGAGGAAAATCGACAGGACACTATCACTAGAAATCCTGCCAATCGGAACTTAAGGCAAGGGATAAATAATTCATGTTACTGATGGTTTGCCTGCATTACTTTAAATGGCTGCCTAAATAAACGGTCAAAAAAGAGCTCCAAGAGCAAAGAAGGATTCCCCAAAACCAGTCTAAGATCCCCATTCCTATGGGGAAACCCTTAAAAATCGCAAGGCAGGTAAAATCGTAGACGCCATAAATTACGGCACCGAGAACGGCTCCGTAACAAGCAGCCCAATAGGGTGAATTATGAGCCAGTGGAATTATGAATAAGACAACACTTAAAGCAAACAAGAGATACACTATAAGGGTCGCCCACCAAATAGGTTTTAATTGGCCGTCTACAAGGTTTAACCAGGGCCCATAATTTTGAAAATAGAGATTCTTGGCAATAAAGCCCAACCAAATCATATCTGTAATAATAAATATAAAAAAAGCAATAAAAAATAGCTTTAATGTTATTCCATTCATCATTTGTCCTTATGCGTTATGGTATCGAAAACTCTTCATCGAGCGCAGACTCTACCTTAGGGTAAGTGAATTTAAACTGAGTTCATTTCAATAAGCTCCTTTTTTACCTTTTAGCTCCAACGTTTAGAGCCAATACTAGGTTCTGATAAATTAATGATGATATCGAATTGTTGGCTGTCGTGAAGACTCCTGCAATAAGCATATTCATGATTTAACTCCTTTAATTCATTATTGCAATAACCACATTGAGATATGAAGCAAACATCAGCCAAAATACGTAAGGACTTAATAACCAGGCAATGCTTTTATGCGTTTTTTTAACTTTAATGATTAAGAGCACATTCAAACAAGTTAAGCTAATAATCCATAGAGCACTAGGTATTAACCAGTGCAGGCCAAAAAAAAGCGGAGTCCATGCCCAATTCATCAGCATTTGTGATACAAAAAGCATCTTAACTATTTTAGAGAACTCGGTATTATTGCTTGATAAAAACCAGGCAATGATGGCAAGAAGTGCATATAATAAGATCCAAATAACCGAAAAAACAAACCCAGGGGGAGTTAAGGAAGACTTATTAAGATGCTCGTACCAAGGGTAAATATTAGCCTGAGTGAGCAAACCCATTAAAAAGCCTATGCTCTCAAAGAGCACAATCCATAATGCTAATTTCATTAGCTTATTTAAGTGCAAAATCAGTTCTCCAAATTTGGGTCAGTCCTTCTTTGTAAGTTGGGTATTTCAAAGCAACATGTAACTCTTTTTTGATTTTTAAATGAGAAACTCGCCGGTTATTCGCGTAAAATTCTTGTTCCACGGGAGATGAATAAGCTTCTGAAAAGGGAATTAAAGGACTCATGGATTAGTCCTCTTCTTTAGTTGATTGTAATAAGCTAAGGCTTTGGAACGTGATTCGCTGTGATTAATGATAGGTTTAGGATAATTGTTTGTACTATAAATTGATGCAGCATTCTTGGATTCCCAAGGTGCATGAATTTCACCATTATTTAGGCAAGAAAGCTCTGGTACCCAGCGACGTATATAAACCCCATTGAGGTCAAATTTTTGGCTTTGAAGAACCGGATTAAAAATGCGAAAATAGGGCGCTGCATCAGCCCCACAACCAGCAACCCATTGCCAACTGGCGCTATTGTTGGCTAAGTCAGCATCAACTAAAGTATCTAGAAACCAATCAGCACCCAATCGCCAATCGATGAATAAGCCTTTAGTGAGAAAGGAAGCAACTATCATTCTTACTCGGTTGTGCATGTATCCAGTAGCCCATAGTTCTCGCATGCCTGCATCGACGATGGGGTACCCCGTCATTCCTTTTTGCCATCTCTTTAATAACGATTCATCGTTATGCCAGGGAAAGGAATCAAATTCATTTTTAAAATTTTGATAGGGTAAAGATGGTACATGATAAAGCAGGTAATAAGAAAACTCGCGCCATCCCAGTTCTGATAAAAAGTGCTCGGCTCCCGCTAAATCACATTGTGGGTTGAGTTTGGCGTACTCAACGGCTCTTAAAATAGTCCAGGGGCTGATTTCACCAAAATGTAAATGCGGAGATAGATGTGACGTGGCATTTTTTTCAGGGATATTTCGATTTGTTTTATAACCATGAAGATGGTTCTTGATGAATTCTTGCAGTCGTCGCTTTGCTCCTTCTTCTCCTGGTGTCCAAAAATCAGGAAATTGTGATGCCCAATCGAGATGTGGTAATAACCTCCAATCGTTAATTTCATCACTTTTTAAGGAAACGGAAGTAAAATGATGCGATATTAATTGTTCTGGTTGAGCACTAAGTGCTTGTCGACACGTTTTCCAATAAGGAGTAAAGACTTTAAAAAAGTCACCAGTTTTATTTCTTATTGTCCAAGGTTCATTCAATAAGCTTCCATTAAAGCTGAAGACATCCATTCCAGATTTTTGAAGTGCTGCTTTGATTTCTTTATCGCGCTCGATATTCTTAGGTTCATAGCATCGATTCCAATAAATAGCCTCAACTCTTACAGTCTTTATAAGATCTAAAATAATGTCTAATGGGTTTCCCTTGCGCAGAATAAGTGTTAATCCGAGTTGTGTGGTTAGCGAGTTATTGAGAGCCTGAAGGCTGTGATGAAGCCACCAGGCTTGAGCTTCGCCAAGGACGCTGTTTTTTTCATCCAAAATATAGACTGGAATCACTGTTTCGTGATTCGTACAAGCCTCAAAAAATGCGGGATTATCAGCTAACCGCAAATCCTGTCTAAACCAAACTAATGCGCTACTCATGTCTTCCTTATTTATTTTTGTTGTGTAGAGCTATTTGCTCTGTGAGTTGAAGCGAAATAGCGAGCCCTAGCCTTTAATTCCTCTAACTGGACCTGAGCTTGTATGGTGTTGAGTTGTACCTGGGTGGTCATTTGCTCGCGTTGATTCACTAAAAATAAAGTACTGTCTCCTTGATAAAACTTTTTTGTTTCTCCGTGCTGCACCTTTTGAGCCAAACTTAATTCTTTTTTCAATAAACTGACTTGTCGTTTACTTCTGTTGATACCAATCAGGATATTTGCAAATTCATTGTGGAGTTGTTCGTATAAGAATCTCTTTTCAACACGAACTTGACGCAATTCACCTTCCGCCTGGATTAGGTTCCCTTTGGCTTGTCTTTGCAGCAAAGGAAATTTAAACGAGACACCGACCATTGCTGCTTGTGGAATTAATAAGGGGTATCCTCCCGTTCCATTTTGTTTGAAGGTGTAGGCACTTGCATCTAATTGAGGTAGGAGTTCGTTTCGTGCCTGATTGCGTTTGAGTTTCATCATATTGGCATAATGGTTAAGTTTTTTTATTCCTGGGTGTTCTTTAAGTGAGGCCTCGAAGGTGTATGAGGAACTGGTCAAAGCAGGTAAAGACCGTCCTTTAGGAATTAATGGGTTTCCCTTTGGGTCGCGAAAATAAAGAGATAAATTAATGCTTGTTTGTTCAAATATCATTTGAGCTTGATTGAGTAATTGTTCTCGTTGAATGATTTGTTGTAAATTTTCACTGATGGCAAGTTTTGGCAAATCCCCAAGATTGGCCTGTTGTTCAATTGCATGTTGACGTTTTTGTGCTAATTGCAGGAGTTGTTTAAATGTTTTTAATTGAAGGCCTGCTTCTACCCATTGCCAATAAGCTTTAATCGCTTCTTGATAAATTTTTATTTTGATTGCCTCTGCATCTTGTTCCTTCATCAGCATCAATTGTGCAGAAGACAATAATCCGGTTCGCTCTTTATCAATTAAGCGGTCGCGGAGCAGGGGAAGCGATAATCCTGCTCTATATTCTCCACCGGAGTTCGTCAAATAGTTTTGATAGTAAATGGGCCAGTTTCCTTCACCATTACGATAGCCTGCAAAAAGCTTCACACCGTTATAAAGCGTTGGAATGGTAAGTTGCGTATCGCCATAGTTATTAATATAACCCCCTGCGGGTTGCGAGCGAGTGCTGGCTTCTAATGAGGGATCAAATTGTCCCTTTGCATTGACAAAAGCGCCACTGGCTTTAATTACTTCAAGGCGGGCTATTTTTACTTGAGGGTAATGAGTGTCGATGCTTTGCAGTACCTCCATTAAGCTTAACTTTTGTATTTTTTGGGAGGCGTGCGATTTTGGATACTCCAATAGACCATTTAGTCCAAAAAGGATAAGGACTAACCCCCGTACCGTTGATCTCCTCATGAGCTTGCCTTTTGTGCTGAGCTTTCAGGAGGAAAGCCGTTAAACTGGCGCCATAACTCATACCACAACGGTACCTCGCCTAATTGCACCCAGCCATGTACCCGCACTCCTTGCCTTAAAAAGGTAGGCTCAGGCCAGGGCTCATCAGGCACAATCACGGCACGAAATAGCCCCATGCCATTATCTGTGGGGTCAATAAACGCTACTTTCCCACCAAAAGTACCTACGGCGATTTGCGGCCAACCCCTAAATTGAATGGCGGGCCATCCTTCAAATTGAAGGCGTGCTTTTTGATTCAGCTGAACAAATGGAATGTCATTGCCATCAATCCAGAGTGCTACGGCTCTTGATTCGGTTACAGGTATAATCTCTGCTAATATTTCCCCCTCTTTAACAACAACGCTTTCTTGTCCCGCCAGGCGCTTAAAGATGATTCCTGGGACATGCGCTTTGATGAGCTGGGTTTGTTGTCTGGCAATCCGAACATCTATGCTGACTTTATCAATATTGGCTTGTGCTAATTCATTCTGGTATTTGGCGTATTCAATTTGAGCCAATTCGTATTGACGCTTTGAATTAATGCCTTGTTGGTATAAGTTCTTTTGGCGATCAACATTGGCTTTTCCTGCTATTAATGATTGTTGAGCCGCTTCGATGCGAAGCAAAATGGCCTTTTTTTCCAGCTCCAATCGTTTGAGTAGTTCGGGATCATTATCGGTAATCTCTACAATGGGGTCGCCCGCTTTAACCCGGACACCCTCGTCAACATACCATTTTTTAATTCTGCCATAAATAGGTGAATTGACGGTATGCAATCGCTCAGTGGGTGAAAAAGCAATCACCTTTCCATCCCCAAGGGCAAACTGTTGCCAAGGGGTAAAGCTTAAAAATAAAATTAAAATCAAAAGAACTAAAAAAATAATTTTGGCAATTTTGCGAGGATTAGGTAATTTGCCAATCATCTGATAAGCGTGCAGCTTCATGAGAGCACCCGGCAGTTAGACAGTGGAATAAGTTTTGGGTATTGGGTGATTACAATCAAAAGCGTGTTATTAAGCGTTCTTAAATGAAACAGCAATAACTCAATGTCTTTTGTGGTCAGTCTATCAAAAGCTCTATCGATTATAATAAGCTGAGGTTTTGAAAGTAGCGCACGAATCACCATGAGTTGAATGAGTTCAAGCTCATTAAATACGTACTCCCAGTCATAGATTATGCTTTTTAAGCCCTGGGGTTGGCCCATAATTTTATCCATCAGCCCAAATGATTCTAAAACCTCTTTTAATTGCTGTATCGAAAAAGACGGTTGATTAAGTCGTAAATTGTCATAAATGCTGCCTGCAAACCATTCTTTGTCTCTAAGCAGCAGAGTGTGCTCACGCAGGGAGCGTCTGTATTCTTGATGACAGAAGGTCTCATTGATATACAGGGTGAGAGCATTATTATTTTTAAAACCTAAAATAAAATCGCTAAGTGATTCTTGTTGTTGTGTTTCATTTATACAAATAACAAGGGGATTTTCAGGAGTGCTGGAGGCCTTTTTTTGATTTTCAGTGACTAGTGTGATGCTTCTTATGGGAATAATAAGTTCGCTTAATTCGGTGTTAATCGTTTCGCTTGGGAGATTTAATACAACGTCAATTTTATGCTCGGAAGCTACTAAGTCGTAATAATTTTCCAAAAGAACACCAAAACGTTTAAAAGCATAGATTAACGCGCCAAGAACAATCTCTGCCGCAACGAGCTGACCTAAACTTAATTGGTTGTTAATCACGAGATAGCCTCCTAAGCCGAGTAGAAGACTGCTGGCGATTGCCGAGAGGAGATAAAAACCAACCTGATGTTTGATAAGTTGTTTAAAGTGCATGTTGCGTGCTTTTAAAAAGGAAACCAAGCGCTTATCTGTTTGTTGAGTTGCATAGTTATGATAACGATTAAAGCGAAATAAAAAGCGATTGGTCAGTAACTCCTCTAGCCATGCACCTACTTGATGTTTTTCCGCGCATTCTTTTTCGGCACTCGCCAATCCTTTTCGGTAAGGTAGAAAAACAATCAAAATTATACTTAGTACAATAAATCCATCGAATACCAGAAAGAATGGATGATAAAAAAGAAGCAAGAGTAAACCAAAAAAGAGCTGCAAAATTAAGTTCACGCCATAGAGTAATAGACTTGATAGCGCTTTGTTGATAGTCACCACTTCGAAAAAACGATTAACGAGCTCGGGCCCATGATGGGAGGAGAAATTATCTAGTGACAAATGAGTAAATTGACGAGTTAGGTTAAGACTTATTTTCACCATTAATTTTTGTTGAATAACTTCAATGATAATCGCTTGCCAAATATTTAAAGCTCCTAGAGCAATCATTAAGACAAGCACCATTACGCTTAGAGTAAGAACAGGTTGTAGCAGTTTACCAAAAGCAAGCAGATTGACTAATGTTTGAGCTGCAATAGGAATGCTTAAGGTGAGTAGGCTCACTATCACGCTTATCATGACTATTGATGCGATAGTCGCTTTATCTAAGGTCTCAACAATGGAATTCATTTCCTGTTTCATTAAACGCCCCATATCCTTTGCTTAATGTTTAAATTTATCCATTATAAAAAACTCCAGGGAATCAATTGCTTTGTTTGCATCTTCCTTTTTAATTAAGGAGACATGGATGTCCTTTAAAGAGGGTAGAAAATAATCATCCAGCCTATCCAAATAGTTTGGAATCATACTACGCTGTATGGCGGTAATCCCAAGGCCTGCTCGAACGGCTGCCATTTTACCGGCGTAACTTGGACTACTAAATGCCAGGCGCCATTTTAAGTGAAGTTGATTAAGTGACTCAATGACATTGCCGCGATAGACACAGGGAGTAGGTGAAAGAACTAATGGAATAACTGCTTTATCATTAAGTGCTGGCAGTAGTTCTTTTTTGCCTACCCATTCTACGGATTCATTCCATACATTCACCCCATCGGAAATTTGATTTCTTTCATTCGTTTTTATCAAAATTAAATCAAATTCGTCCCGATTAAATCGTTCAATTAAGTTGAGAGTTAAATCACACTCCACATTGAGCATGACTCTCGGGTGAAGCCTTGAAAATTCCACCAAGATATCCGAGAGCATCATGGATGCAAAGTCTTCTGGCAGACCAAAACGTAGTTCACCCTGAAGTTCTGGGGTTTTAAATCGATCAAGCGATTCACGGTGCAGTTCATAAATTCGTTTCGCGTAGCTTAAAAAAATCTCCCCATCTGGGGTTAGAGATAACTCTCTTCCACGTGTAATTAACTGTTTTTCAATTAAATTCTCAAGCTTTGCTATTTGCTGACTGATGGCCGATTGAGTTCGGCCCACACGAGAGGCTGCTTTAGTGAAGCTTTGAGTTTCTGCTACTGCTAAAAAGCATTGTAACGTTACTGTATCTAGTGACATTAGGATTCCTAATAGTAAATATAAATATTTTTAATTTTACTTATATCAGTATATCTAATACATTTCAATTGTAGCAAAACAATTTCTAATGGGGAATGGTGTGAATACAATAGTTCTAATTTTTTTATGTCTTATGTTAGCCTGTCCAATAATCGCGCTTGCCTTTAATTGCGGTTTAATTTCTCGACCAATCATTGGGGCGCGCTTGGCAGGTTATTGTATTGGGGTAGGATTTTTGATTGGGGTGGGATTACTATCTTACTTATCCTTATCGCACAATCCTACAATCTACTTATTAATTAGCCTTAATACACTGAGTCTGTTGTTATGTAATTTAGTGTTATTGGTGAGTTTTATCGTGCATCGATTTTCATTAAGGTACATGCATGGAGACAGACTCTACAGACGATTTTTTCTTCTTTTATCGGCACTGACATTAACGGCCATGCTCATGGTGCTTGCCGATAATTTATTTTTATTCTGGGGCGCTTGGTTTGCTTCAAATGTTTTGCTAGTGCTGTTGATGGTGCATAAGAAAGAATGGGTGGCCTCCAAAAACTCTGGTCTTTTGGCCTTATATACGTTGTCGATAGGAAGTCTGTGTTTACTAGTTGCATTTATTATTTTAAGTGTTACTTACTCAACATGCTCTATTTCGACTTTGACCCAACTATCTAACCCTGGTCACTTATCATTACTTTCACTTTCGACGGGCCTTATCTTGGTGGGCGGATTTGCCCAATCTGGATTGTTTCCTTTTCATCGATGGGTTATCAGCTCTTTAAATTCGCCAACTCCGGTTTCTGCTCTAATGCACGCAGGCCTTGTTAATGGTGGAGGAATTCTAATCGTTAAATTTGCGTCACTAATGATGCTTTATCCAGGATTGTTAACTGTACTGTTCCTACTCGGTTCCATATCTGCATTACTGGGTACAGTTTGGAAATTGATGCAACATGATATTAAAAAAATGTTGGCTTGCTCCACCATGGCGCAAATGGGGTTTATGATGATGCAATGTGGTGTGGGTTTATTTGCTGCAGCCATAGCGCACCTGTGTTGGCACGGGTTATTCAAAGCCTATCTATTTTTAAGCTCGGGCTCTGCAGTGAAACAAAAAAAATCAGAGACTCATTCCTCTAAAGTATCTCCCATGATACTTCTCACTTCTCTTGCTGGTGGTGGGGTGGCAATGATTTCCTTTGCTTTCGTGACACATAAGTCCCTGTCAGTGTATGAGGCAAGTAGTTTTGTCTTGTTCTTTGCCTTAATTGCCGGTGCACAACTCATGCTTACTTGGATTCGTGCTCATCAAACGTTGTTAAGTCTAGTCTCAGGCCTTGTTCTTGCTCTGCTTTCAGGGCTTATGTATGGCGCGAGTATTCAGCTGATTCAGTGGTTGATCCCAAGCATATCAACAATGCAAGCCCACCCGTTATCGATTATTCATTGGATCATCATGGCTTTATTTGGGGCTTTATGGGCGGTCTTTAATCTAGGGGTGCATCAAACAATGGGGCAATCAAAGCTGGGTTGTTGGCTTTATATGAGCTTGTTCAATTCAAGTCAGCCCTCTAGAAAAACTGTCACTGCGTTACGAAATCATTACAACTACTAAAGGTATTAAGGAGTATTTATGTCTACTGCAAAAACGCTATCGAAAGAAGATATGGCAACCAACGGCATTAAAAAAGTAGGTATGACCATTGATCCTGGAAAAAACAAAGACCTTGAACTACATGTCTTAGTGCACAACGCTGCAAAATGCATTGCGCCCGTTTGGCCGCTTGAAACTTTTATTGCCTGTAATCCCTTGCAAGGCTTTGAAGCACAAACCTTTGAAGAGGCATTGGCCCAAGGTGGCTTTAGACGCCAAAGAGCAGAGCGCAATATACAGCTCGAAGAGGTTAATTTGCAAATGATTAAATGGTGCGGTGGTTTTTTTGATGCCGGCCAAGGCACTATTGACATGCCTCATCGTGAACAGGGGTTTTATTATGGGTTCTTGAAGTTAGCATATTTTGACAAGCAAGTGCACCATAATAAAAAAGAAGCAAAAGAGTTTCTGCAGCAATTGCCTGAATCGGCAGAAGAGGCAATTAGAATTTGTATGCAAAGACTTCATGTTTCAGAAGGACAAGAAGAATTTCTTTCAAAGACACTTTCCTATTTACCCGGATGGGCTGGGCTTGTGAAGTGGAAAACAGACTGGCAGAATTCAAAGAGGCCAGGAGAAACACCGGTCACTCTTATTGATTTTCTAGCGGTGCGCTTGGTTCTCACCTGCATCCTCTGGCCTGATGCTGCCAACGAAAAAAAAAACGTCGACAATGGCTCTTTGGTTAAAAAAGTGTTGGGGCAATTAAAAAGTAATGAAGACTCCTATCGGCAAAAGCTATTAAGTCAGCTTTTGCCAGAGATACAAAAAGAAGCCGCCCAGGTTCCTCGAAGAAATGCACAATTGGTTTTTTGTATTGACGTTCGGTCAGAACCTTTTCGTCGCGCCATTGAGTCTTTAGGGGAGTATGAAACCTTTGGTTTTGCCGGATTTTTTGGTCTCCCTGTTCGTATCGATGAGTTCGATAGCAATAAAAATAAAGAGTGCTGTCCTGTCTTGTTAAAGCCAAAATATGCTATTAAAGAAATACCGGATGCTGCGAATAAAGACGATTTTGAGCGTTATCAGCGAGGAAAAAAACTCATTAACAGTTGTAAAAGCCTATATACGCAACTCAAACACAATGTGTCGACACCGTTTGCCTTAGTCGAATCTTTAGGGCTTTGGTGTGGTCTAAATATGACTTTAAAATCCTTATCACCAGAATTAACGAAACATTCAGTTTCAACCATCAAGAGTTGGTTGAAACCTGCACTTCCGACCAAAGTCGCCTATGAGTTAAGTGAAACCGATTCAAAGCAAGGTTTGTCCTTGAACGAGCAGATTAGTTATGCTGAAACAGTATTACGACTTATGGGGCTCACCTCAGGTTTTGCTAAACTCATTATTCTCTGTGGCCATGGCAGTACTACTGAAAATAATCCTTATGCTTCTGCCTTGGATTGTGGGGCTTGTGGTGGAAATCATGGTGGTATCAACGCGCGACTGTTGGCGTCCATTCTTAATAAACGTGAGGTTCGACAAGGTTTGGAGGACTGCGGCATACACATTCCCTTAGATACGGTATTTTACGGGGCCCTGCATAATACAACGACGGACAGTGTCGAACTATATGCACAAGATAGAGTAAAACCTCTTTATCCTGAGCTTTTAAGTCAACTTCAGAACGATTTAAAAGAAGCAAGGCTTATAACCAACCGAGAGCGGGGTATTAAATTACACAGTGACACGCCTCATAAAGACATCATAAGACGAAGCTTAGACTGGTCTGAAACACGACATGAATGGGGCTTGGCACGCAATGCTGCCTTTATTGTAGCACCTCGGCATCTAACAAAAAATATTCCTCTTGATGGTCGTTGTTTCTTGCACTCGTATCGCTTTGAACAAGACCATGACGGAGCATTGCTTGAGACGATTTTGACCGCGCCTATGGTGGTGGCTGAATGGATAAATACCCAATATTTATTTTCTACCTTAGATAACGTGGCCTTTGGGAGTGGGAGTAAAGTCACTCACAATGTTGTTGGTGCGATTGGGGTAATGCAGGGCAATGGAAGCGATTTGATGCATGGACTTCCTCTGCAATCGGTCATGAGCTCTGATGAGAACACCTATCATGAGCCACAGCGTTTATTGACGGTCGTCTATGCACCTAAAGAGATGGTTTTTCAAGTGATTAAAAAACACTCTATCTTAAAAAACTTATTTTTTAACCAATGGGTGCATTTGGCAGTTATTGATCCAACGAATCAAGTTGCTTATCAACTCAACCAATCTGGTGAGTGGAGTTTTATAAACTAATAGCGAGGAGAAAAAAATGAGTATTATTAAAGTTCAAGAACGAAAAGATATTGGGATTAATTTGCATCCGATGAAAAAAATAGAAATCATCGTTTCTGGTGAGCATGAGCAGCTCATCAGCTCGATGATGGAGGAGGCAAAAGTCACCGGATTTACCTTATTTAGAAACATTTCAGGTAAAGGCCATAATGGATTTCATGAAGGAAAAATATTATTCAATGACAGAGCTTCGCTGATTATGTTTCTTGCCGTAGCTCCTGAGGAAGTCATTGCAACCCTTGCTTTAGGCATGAAAACCTTATTTCAACAGAATTCAGGTGTGATGTTTGTCTCTGATGTCAATGTGGCGCGAATTGACTATTTTCACTCTGTTACAGGGGCTTAATCATGTACTACAAAAATCAGAATGTTTTATTAGCTTCCAAACATGAAAAAGAGCAAGTGATTGCTCTACCTTTTATGACTAGATTATCGTGCACTTTGCATGTGCACGAGTTTGATACCGATCAGTTTGGGACGTTTACCGGGGAGATTGCACGAACTCTGAGCCCTTATGAAACCTGCCTTTTAAAGGCTAAAACAGCAGCAGAGCGCTATGACTATGCACTTGCTGTTGCTTCGGAGGGAAGTTTTGGGCCTCATCCTGCCTTCCCTTTTGTACCGAGCGCTCACGAGCTGATGGTGTTTGTTGATAGAGCGCGGGATTGGGTGATTGCAGAGCAGCTAGTAAGTCAAAAAACAAATTATGAGATGATAACAATTAACAAAAATACAGTTCTGGATGCTTTTCTTAAACGAGTTCAATTTCCATCTCATGCACTCATTGTGCAAGTTCCCTCTAATAACCGTGTGTTGGCCAAAGGCGTTAACCATATAGAATCCTTGACTCATCACCTGGAACTTGGTTTTAAAATTGAAAAAGAGCTTCTTTTAGCAACGGACATGCGGGCTATGATGAATCCTACTCGAATGGAAGTGATTGGTGAGTTGGCGAATAAATTAACACAACGAATTGCTACTCTTTGTGCTCGATGTGAACGCCCTGGCTTTGGATTTAAAGCAACTAAAGGAGCATTACCTTGCGCGCTTTGTGGCTCTCCAACCTCGTTTTATGAGGAAGAGGTTTGGGGTTGTATTGCTTGTGAACACCAAGAATACAAAATGAGACGAGATGGTTTGTTAAAAGCCGATCCTACCTATTGTGATTATTGCAACCCTTAAAGGATAGCTTAATTTATTGATGATACGTTATGATGCCACTTTTTTAAGGCTTACTCACTATGAAAAAAGGATTGTTATTAATTAATTTAGGCACGCCAGATTCTACGAGTAGGCGGGACATTAAGCGATATTTACGCGAGTTTTTGACTGATAAACGAGTCATTGATTTACCGGCGATGGTTCGTTATTTTTTGGTCTATGGATTAATCGTGCCTTTTAGATCGAAAAATACAGCGCATGCATATCAATCGATATGGACTTCTAGGGGGTCGCCTTTAATGGTATATAGTCAGGACTTGGCGATTTCTATCCAACAACGCTTGGGGGCTCAATATCAAGTGGCATTAGGCATGCGTTATGGTGCTCCTTCCATAGAGCAAGCTCTTAATGAATTAGAATCATGTGACGAGATTACCATTCTTCCGGTATATCCTCAGTATTCTGCTGCTGCCACAGGCTCATCGATTGAAGAAGTAATGCGCGTCTTAGCTCAGAGAAACGTGATTCCTTCGCTTCGTGTACATCGTGATTTTTATTATCACCCTGCCTACCTCGCTTCACAAAGTGAGGTCATTCAAAACCATTTAGAAAAGGAATTTCATTTATTATTTAGTTATCATGGCATTCCTGAGCGCCACATTATCAAGACAGGGTGCGATACGATATGCTCGAAAGACTGTCATTTAACAAGCTTGAAAAATCGAGCTTGTTATCGGGCGCAATGTTTTGAAACAAGTCGTTTGCTTGCAAAAGAATTAAACTTAGAGGCACATCAATATACCACGGCATTTCAATCAAGATTGGGGAAAACACCCTGGATAAAACCATATACGGATGAAGTTTTATTTGAGTTAATTGAACGGGGAGTGCAACATCTTGCAGTGGTTTGCCCTTCGTTTACGGTTGACTGTCTGGAAACATTAGAAGAAATAGGCATGCGCCTTAAAGAGCGGTGGCATGATTTAGGAGGAAAGAAATTTACTCTAATTCCTTGTTTAAATACTCATAAATCTTGGGTAGAAGCGATTGCTCAATTAGTGGAGTCTTAAATTTAAAACAAGAAATGCAGTTTTTATTGTATCTGAATAAAGAGGCCTCATCATGAGGCCTTAGTGCATTATTCTTCAACGCTGATTTCAATTTTCTTTTCAGTAGCCGCTTCTCTTTTAGGAATTTTAATTTCAAGAACTCCATGAGTGTAGCGTGCAGTGATTTTGTCATCATCCGCGGTTTGAGGAAGGCTAAAGCGACGATAAAATTTGCCTTGAGTCCTTTCTCTCCGCGTATAGCCTTGATGTTCCTCGTTTTTTTCAAATTGACGTTCACCTTTAAGGGTAAGAACGTGGTTCTCTAAAGAAATATCAATGTCTTCTTTTTTTACCCCAGGGACATCAGCAATAACCAAGAAGCAGTTATTCTCTTCTTTAATGTCAACCAAAGGCGACCAAGTGCCTGTTTCAATGTAGGATGAATCATCCTGCTTTTGGAGATTAAAAAAATCATCAAACAACTGACCCATATCACGGTACATGGGCATAGTTCTTCTAAATGTGTTCATGCTGTCTCCTTAAAATATGTTTTTGGTTAATTTTTATGTAAGGGTTATTGAAAAAAATTCAAGTCTAAATTTTAAAAAATTTGATACGGTACTTTGGATTGTTTAGATGCCTGGGGTTGCCGTTAATACCGGATGTCGGAATCGCGAAATACGTGAACTTCGCTGGGATTGGGAAATACAAATCCGTTTATTTTTTCTGGAATCAGAAATAGGTTCATTAGCTGGTATTTGTTTTGGCATTTGATATCAGTTAATCAAATTTAATCGCTTGCATCGTTGCTCTAGCAATTCGAGATATTTTTCTTGCATCGGTTGAGATAAAAAACTGAAACCAATCAGCTCTTGCCATTTTGGTATTACCTGATGGAACTCTTGTACGCTCCCATCGATGACGTTCTGGTTTAATCCTAATTTTTCCACGGCAAAATAGTTAAGAAAATCACTCTTTGTTAAATTATTTTTTTTTCCTTTTAGAGGTAAAGCCAGTTCTTCTTTGGTATTTTTTTGAGCGATGGTTGAGTTAAGTAAATCGTAGGCTGGTGATATGGAGATTTTTCTATCCTTAGTAATCAGGGAAAAATTTTTTAGATGCATGTCTTCATTGCCGACCAGGAAGTTAAACAAGGTCAACTTAAATAATTTGACGAATTCAATTTTTGGGAATGTACAAAACTGTTCAATGACTGCAATTACTTTTTCCATAGAGCTTTTATATTTTGTATGTCGATCTTCACCTGATAGCTGTGCAAAATCTTCTAAAGCTAACTTTTTATTATGGCCTATTCGATCAAAGCGTTTAATGAAGTAGGTCAAACTGTTGTCTTTAGAATAAACCAAACCATGAACCGGAACTTCGAGGCCTATAGTTTTTGCAAGGGTCATAGTAATGGCTTCATTTTCAGGCAATTCTGGATAAATATCACTTTGTGGTTTTAAAATATACTGACCCTTTTGATCAACGATTTCAAAACATCCCTCTTTAATCTTTAATTTGGCACTTAGTTTCTTTTGAACCCCCTGGATAGACATCTTTCCTACCCGAGCAATTGCTTCCTGTCGCTGCTCATCAGCACTTAAATCTAATGGGCTAAGATTTTTTAATTGAGGAGAAAGCAAATGCAATCCACGTTGTGAATAGTTTTCTTGAACACTTATCTTTTCATAAGTAATAGGACAGTGTTTCATCTTAGTTCCTCAATCGTCACTGCGCCTACTACATCTTGACCAACTAGTATCAATTGGCCAAAATAATCATTTTTATCGATTTTATATTTGCGTAATAGTGCTTCAAGCATAATGCCTTCAGGAAGTAATCCTTCGAAAAAAGGCGGAAACACGTCAAAATCATAGACCTTATTGGTTAACGGCATGGTGAGAGACACAGGTGCGCCTTGATAATCATCAAAGTAGGTAAATCGATAGGTTCCACCTTGTAATTCTTCTAATATTCCAGCGTTCATACCATTCACTGATACGTATGCTTTTCTCATGTATTATCCGTTGTTTGAGGAAAAGGTGTTTCAAATTTCATTTGGATATTTAAAACATCGAACACTTTTAGCAGCGTGTTTAATCGCACCGATTCTTTACCTTTTTCAATATCGTATATCACTGTCTTCCCGACACCCGCTAACCGGGCTAATTCTTGTTGCGATAAGCCGCTGTGTTTGCGGTAGTAATGGACTAAATTGGCAATCTCGTGTTTGGACATGGAACACCATAAATTAATCATATATTACTGTTATAGCAGTAAAAAAGATAAAAATAAATTTATTATTGCATTTCTTTGCATTAATTCTCTATAAATTACTGTTATGGCGGTAAATTTGATTGATTTTCAAATTTTCCCTATATTTATTCATTATAAACGCCTGAAAATTACTGTTACCGCGGTAAATTTTTGAAAATAACAAAAAACTCATGTTCCTCCTCAAAACTCATCCATGATGAAAAGGTTCGGCTAATAGGGAATAGCTGGTTTAGGAGAGCGTAGGTCGGGCCCGCGGCCCGACCTACACTTGCTAAAATTTTACATACCTTCGACTTCCAACTCAAAATCGATGTTACCACGTGTGGCATGACTGTAGGGACAGATTTTTTCGTGCGTTTCCTTTACTAATTCTTTTGCTTCATTAGTAGAAAGAGATGGAACTTTAACATTCATCCTAACTGAAATACCAAACCCTCCACCCTCACGAGGACCAACAGAGACATGACATGTTACTGTTGCACCGTTGACTTTTTTCTTGTGTTGACTCGCCACAAATTCTAATGCGCCACCAAAACAAGCTGCATAACCAGCAGCAAAAAGATGTTCCGGTGTGGTGGTATTGGGTAATCCAGGCCCCCCCATCTCTTTGGGAACGGAAAAATCTGCACTAACCGAATGATCGGTGGTTTCAGAATGGCCGTTGCGTCCTCCTGTATTAGTTGCTGTTGCAGTTACTAGCGGTTTTATGGTGTTGACTGACATGCTACTCTCCTTGTTCTTTAAGGGGTTTGGGTTTGCTTACTCTGATTGTGAGGTTTCGCAGTCACAGAGACATTGTTCTAGTTTTGAGAAAAATTTCTAATTTAGTATAATTTAAACTGAGCATTTATTCCTAATGAATTGAATTCATAAAATCTCCATCATCGAGACTTTAGAAGATCAGCGTAATCGTAGATTAGGTAAACTTGTATCAAAGGACAACGTGAACAAATCCTTATCTCCTACTAAGCAATTACGCGAAGGTTTTTCCGGATATAGTAATGGTCGTGAAGGTTTTTTTATCGTACTTGAAGCAGAAAAATCACACACAGTTTCAGCATGACTTGCGGTTGCAGAATGTAAATTGGTTTCGGATCAAATTAATCTTTTTTATCATTAGGAAGTTGGTGTGTAGAGCCTACAACAAATTATCAGCAGGAAAGGACTTAAAGTTTTAAGTAAAGAAAACTACTTTTTGCTTTACACAGCGAAGGGAACTAACCGTTCCCTTCTTAATAAAATCATAAAATTTTTATTCATAAGTAATAACTGCTCGAAATCGTACCTCCCCTTTATCAACTTTTTCATAAGCTCGTTGTATTTCTTTGAATGGATAGGTTTCTGTATAAACCTTCACTTTTCCTTTTGATACCATATCAAGAGCTTCATAAAGATATTCGCGCCCATTTTGTTGACTACCTATAATTCGAATTCGTTTCATAATTAAATCGGTCATTGAAATTTGAAATGGTTTTTCATCAAATCCCATTGCAACAAAGCGCCCATCGGGACGTAATCCAGCTATGCTATCTACCATGGCTTGGTTTGAATTAGTTGTGCTCAGGATGATATCGGCACCACCCATTTTCGCAAGCTCGGCACCAGAACGTACTATTTCATCTGCGCCTAATTCTTTAATAAGCTTATCTTTCCCAGATGAATGTGAAATTGCAATGGTATCGAAACCTGCAGCTTTAGCATATTGAACAGCCAGATGACCTAGACCACCTATGCCTAGTACAGCAATTCGTTCGTGAGGTTTAGGATCTGACCATCGTAATCCCGACCAGACAGTATATCCTGCACAAAAGATAGGCGCCGCTTGTTCAAAACTGACATTATCTGGAACGAGCATGGTGGCGTCAGCATAAGCCAGCATAAACTCAGCATGACCTCCGGGCAGTTGCATACCCGTTGCTATTTGGTTAGAACAAAACATAGGACGATTACTTGAACACCATTCACATCGCCCGCATGTGGTTTGAATCCATGGAACCCCAACACGATCACCAACTTTTCGATTGACGACGCCAATTCCTAATTCAACAATTTCGCCAACAGGTTCATGCCCTAAAGTGCGAGGAAATTCGCCAGGTAAATGACCATTTGTTTGATGAACATCTGTATAACAAATGCCACTAGCATGAATTTTAATGAGCACTTGATTAGGACCAACAACAGGCTTTTTAACTTCACGAATCTCCCACTTAGCTTTCGCAGAGGGTACAATAGCTGCTTTCATATGATCTCCTTATCCATTGCAACGTATTATTGCAATTTGTTAATATATAACTACTGTGGCTTCAATGAAAATTCCCGAACCTAGCATTTCAGTTCCTCAGGCAATAAAAATTCAAACGAACATTACAGTTTTATTTTTTCAAAAAATACTGATTTAAATTATATACAAAACCCGGTAATGAAACTTCCTGAAAGGTATAATAAATTAAGGCAATTTATTAAATCAAAGTTAAATCTTAGACAAAAATAGTCTAATAAAGAACACGCTCTAGCAAGCGTAGCCCATGAAGTGAAATTAAATCCGGGATGTTCAATGCCCAGCCTCCCGGATTACAGTTGTGTTTGCATCAAGGCTCGGATATCTTAACATTTTCTACCTTAATTTGCTTTTCATAGTCATCAGTTATGCAATTCTAATTAGAGATACACTAGTAATATTTTCCTAATTTAAATGTCTATAATTAATAAAAAAGGATTATTTACTATGAGGATGAAGGCATGTCATTAAGACGGAAAATTGCAGAGTCCTTAGATCCATCTTTAAGAATATCACCAGGGTTATCCGTCCTTAATAAAGCGATTATTATCATTATTATTCTCTCACTATTATTAGCAATTGTTGAAACCGAACGTTTAATTTATCAAAGCCATGAATGGTTGTTCTTATCTTCGGAGTGGATTTTTACAATTATTTTTGCCATTGAATATGCAGCGCGAGTCTGGGTAAGTATAGAAAATCCAAAATATTCAAATCGTCTTGTCTATATGTTAACTCCAGCAGCAATTTTAGATCTTTTAACCGTCTTATTAATTCTGCTTACTACCCTAGGTACTGAAGGATTTATTCTAAGATTAGCCAGATTGCTTCGTGTTTTAAGAATAGCAAAATTAGGACGATATACAGTTGCTATGCAAAATATAGGGCATGCTATTTATTCAAGACGATTTGAATTAATTATCAGTTTTGCTATTGGAGTTTTTGCTTTAATTCTGTCTTCCTCTATATTGTATATTGTTGAGGGAGGAGTACAGCCTGACCATTTTGGTAGCATACCTAGAGCGATGTGGTGGTCAATAGCAACATTGACAACTGTTGGTTATGGTGATGTTTACCCTATAACTCCTTTAGGTAAGTTATTTGGTGCAATTACTGCTATTACAGGTATCGGACTGATTGCAATGCCTACTGGGATATTGGCAGCTTCTTTTAGTGATGCAATACAGGATATTAGGAAGAATCATCAGGAGGGAGAATAGTGGCGCTTCGTTTTCGAAGACGAATTACTTTATTACCCGGAGTTAGGTTAAATATTGGTAAGAAAGGTGGCAGTTTATCTCTTGGTCCAAGAGGGACGTCTATTAATATTGGGAAAAAAGGTCTTTTTGCAAATATTGGCCTACCCGGGACTGGTTTATCAATTAGAAATCGTCTTGATTCAAATAATAGTCAACTCTCATCTTTAGGTTCAGTTACGCCTGAATCTATTTCAGACTTTGGGCTGGGCATTTACGCGCTTTAGGTACTTCTCGAACCCAGTCGCTTGGTGTATGTCAGTCAGAAAAGATAGATGCGGTTATTAATCAATTAAATCAGTGGTTGCTAACCATTTAAGCTGCTTTGCCACAATTATTTAAAGACTACCTAGCTAGCGTGCTATATTACTAAATCAGCTCAACTCCCAGTTTTGTTATAGCATATGTTTTGATTATTATATTTTATTTAATATTTTTTAATATTTTTCAACGAAGGATGTCGACCGTTATGAGTATAAATCCCCATCCTAAGCAGCGTAGTTTGCCACGAACTCAAGCCTTGGTTGCTCGCGCTTTTGCGTCAATTGAACACTTCCTTCATATTGAGGCAGTGAGTGGTGTGATCTTGCTTATTTCAGCCACAATAGCATTAATATGGGCTAATTCATCGTGGGCTGATAGCTATGCAAATATATGGCAAACCCCATTTTCTATTAGCTTAGGTCAGCTTCAATTTTCTAAGTCACTTCATTTTTGGATCAACGATATTCTGATGACCTTTTTCTTTCTCATTGTGGGTATGGAAATTCGTAGTGAGATGCATGAGGGTTCGTTAAGTAAAATTAAGCAAGCAATATTACCTGTTATTGCGGCCTTGGGTGGGGTCATCATTCCGGCAATAATCTTTCTAGCTTTTAATTTTGCACCAATACAGCAAAATGGCTGGGCTGTTCCTACCGCAACTGATATTGCGTTTGCAGTGGGAATACTGGCATTATTAGGCCGCTCTATTCCTGGGGAGGTTCGAGTATTTTTGCTCTCTTTAGCTATTATTGACGATATTCTTGCAGTACTCATTATTGCTTTATTTTATTCGGAAGGTCTCAATTATTGGGGATTTCTAACAGCAGGAATCGGTATTATATTGGTGTTGGGTTTTCAATGTATTGGTATTGGTTCAGCATGGAGCTATCTTATTCCAGGGAGCCTTATTTGGTTTGGAATTCTTATGAGTGGGGTGCATCCTACCTTAGCAGGAGTAATTCTTGGTCTAATGACTCCTGTAAGCTCCAAATCCATGTCTGAGCGTCCTTTAGATTTATTATCACGCATTACCCACGAGCTTACCGGGCGAGATATAAAGTCAGAAAAAGGGCAGAGGCAAAGGCATCTACTTCAGAAGCTTCACGTCGCTAAAAGAGAATTATTGCCTCCGGTAGTTCGAGTTCAGCAAGCATTACACCCATGGATTGCATATATCGTCATGCCACTATTTGCATTAGCAAATGCGGGTATAAATCTCAGTGAAGGCACTTATTCTGCTCCAGAGTTATCTATTATAACCGGTATTACTGTAGGGCTAGTTTGTGGAAAACCTATAGGGATCGTTGGAATTAGCTTGATTTGTGTTAAGTTAAAATGGTGTCATTTACCAGATGGTATGACATGGAACGGTATTTGGTTGGTAGGTCTTCTTGCAGGAATTGGATTTACCATGTCAATGTTTATTGCCATGTTAGCTTTTAATGATATGAAGTTTTTAAATGCCGCAAAATTAGGAGTGCTACTGGGATCTCTTATCGCGGCTATATTAGGAGTTGTATGGGGAATAATGTACCTGAAACAAATGACCAGGAAGTAGATGATATAAACTAGCCTATTTCCTTAATAAAATGATGCTCATATAAGCTTAAAAGTTTTTTACGGTCTTCTTTTAGTGGAAGACTTTCATTTGCGGCCTCTTTAAGCGATAGTGCATGAGCGGTTAAAATAGATCTCTGCAGATCATTAGTGATGTTTTTATGTATAGAAATAATCATTTCGATCATATGAAAAGTTGCATTCCTATCTTTACATACATAATGTTGCTCTCTACTAAATATAGGTCACAAAACTCCTGAGAGGGAATTGGTTTAGTTATTAATCGTAATTTATTCTCAATATCTGCTCTATAGCCCGAAGGCTGATCCGTTTTTGATAATTTTTGCTGATTTGACTATTTAAATCTTCTCCGACTTAAGCAATCACATTAGACATATTAATACTTTCAGGGATGTGATGAATAAAGCTAATTAAAACAGCCAGACTACTTATAGTGAAGATGATAGCCAACAGCAAAGAAATTTGTGGAATAAAAGCCTGCCCATTAATCTGTGGAATACCCTCTTTATTAGCATTAAAAAGTGCTAATAAAATGAAGAGGCAAAATAAAAATTTTGTTAAAGCTTACACTAAAAGAAAATAAAGCAGTCCTGAAGAGGGTGACATCCCTTTTGTCCCATGTGTTTTTTATACGTCTGCAAATAATCTATTATTTTGTTCAGAAATTTTAGGTTGGTTTACCCGTTTGCAAGCAAACGGGCTACTTGCTAAAGTGATTGTAGAGACAATCTTAAGCCCTATTACTGAATTATAAGCGCTGTTATATATGGAATTTGATTCGTAAAAATGATGCCTCAATGAGGTTTTATTATTTAAGGAAATAAAATGAACAAAATTCACTTCAAAACTGCAAAGGTTAATAGTCTGAATTTGTTTTATCGAGAAGCGGGAACCATAGGACAACCTAAATTGCTTCTGCTGCATGGATTTCCAACTTCAAGCCATATGTTTAGGGACTTGATTCCACTCCTCTCTGATCAATTCCATATCGTAGCACCAGATTTGCCCGGGTTTGGTAGAACAGAAATGCTGCCACGTTCGGAATTTAGGTACACCTTCGATAACATCGCGAAGGTGATCGATGAATTCACAGAAGTCATAAGATTTAATAAATTTGCAATTTATATTTTCGACTATGGAGCACCTATTGGCTTGCGGATTGCAATGAAGCATCCGGAGCGCATCACAGCGATCATTTCTCAGAATGGGAATGCTTATGAAGAGGGATTGAGTGATGGTTGGACGCCAATCGAGGCATATTGGAAAGATGCATCGAGCGCGAACCGAGAAGCTTTACGTGCATTTTTGACACCAGAGACAACGTTTTGGCAATACACGCATGGGACTAAAGATGCTTCAGAAGTTTCTCCAGACGGTTATTCGCTCGACAATTATTATATGGAGCGACAAGGTGCCGATGAAATACAGTTGGATTTGTTGGGTGATTACAAATCAAATGTTTCTCTCTATCCTGAATTTCAACAGTACTTTCGAACTTACAAGCCCCGATTTTTAGCTGTTTGGGGTAAACGAGATCCGTTTTTCCTACCTCAAGGTGCAGAGGGATTCAAGCGTGATAATCCAAATACAATCGTGGAGTTTTTTGACACCGGACACTTTGCTCTCGAAACTCATGTGCAAGAAATCGCTAACAGTATTCGAAGATTCTTAGGGTGACGTCATGGAGTATGTTCATTTTGAGCTAAATAAAATAGGAGGCCATTGCGATGACTAAAATTCTCTTTGAAAGTCCTTTGGTTTTGTCTATATTGCGTCTACATGATTTATTCGAATTAATAAAAACAACACGTAACTACTTGATTTTATTGGTGGGCCCACTAGGACTTGAACCTAGGACCAACGGATTATGAGTTATATGTGATTAACAAATGACCATCAATGACAACAAATAACAATAAATCAATCAAGAGGTTAGCTCAAAACGGTTGTTCTTGTCTATTGTAGATTATTGTTATTTTTTATCTGTGAGTGCCCCACCAGTGCCCCATGGGTTCAATCTGATATTTTAAGAAGAACTATCAAGCTCAGAAATTAGTTCTTTTTTCATTTCCAGAGTACAACCATTATTAAAATATATTTGCCAACTGCCCGTGTTATTTCTTTCTTGAATCTTATCAACTAGCCACTTTTCAGTATTATCTTCGATAATTTCTGAACTAAAGATTTTTTTGCTTTGCTTGTTATAGTATATGTGGCGATCGAAATGATATTGAAAGTCATTTGAATTTAAAATTTCCGTTTTAGCTTTCATAACCTCTCCATGTTACGCATTTTCCCTGATTACGATTATAGACAATAAAAAGTACGCAAATAGCTTAAAGGACTTATATTTACACAATAGTTGATTAATTTTAGTGCATTGGCTCTCAAAGGTTATAAATTTTGTTATAGATAGGGAGATAAGTAATTTCAATATTAACAAAGTACTTAAGTATACCGTCGTCTACTCTACTTCTTACAGAGAAAAAAATATGCTCTTTTTTTTGTACCCAGCCAATAGCTACAATCTCATTCTCATCTTCAGGAGCTTTTTTAAGTACCATACCCTTACCATATTTATCTCTAAGCTTTTCCAAAATCGCATTAATTTCTTCTTTACTATCTGTAGAATAGGATAGGTCATATCCATATAGGCTATTATCTAAAAAGTAATAACCTACAATAAAACTTTTGCTATATTCTGGTAAAAACAATGAATTTTGCGATACCACCACAACTTTCTCGGCATTATGAGTTGAACTTGGAGCTGGTTGTATTACTCCTCTATCACCATCTATATCCAGCGGTATAAGGCCTTTTCCCCACTGGGAGTTAGCTTCACCATTAGCATTCTTCACTTCCTGTTCAGACATCCCCCATCTCGAATTTAAGAGAGCTTTTGAAGAATCAGTCGACATGTAGGCATAGCAAAAAACTATTAAAGTTACAGTTATAATTACACTGAGGGTTACAATTAATTTGTTCTTTGTCCAGTTCACTCCTTCTGATATCCACCAGAGGCAACTTATTATAATCACTGGAAAAACGCCCAATATTAAAAATATAATGACCCCTGTCATTACACTTTCAACATTTGCGAAAAATAGGGAAACGAGTATAGAAACTAATAGCCATAAAATTCCGAAAGATATACCTACCCTTTGTCTCAGAGGTAAACCTCGCATAATTCATTCCTTTTATATAAATTTTATCCCTATCTCTTTTATAAAATATAGTAGATACGCTCGTGTAATGAGACGAATTCTCACTACTGTCCTCTGATAACTGCTGTCATTACTAGGTTTTTTATGATCAAATAAATGAAGGGTGACACTACACACGCGCGCATCATGGGGTCTGGATTTGTAGAAATAGGGAGACGTAAAATATGGCTACAGTGTATTTCGATAAGAACTTTAATGTTCGTATTTCATTATTTGCTAATTCTCCAAAGCTTCGAAAATCTGAAAGGGGAACATGCGATGCTAAGACTAGAAAAAACACCTTATGTCAGGCTCCACCTGTTTGGGATCACTTTAGCGATACAGCAGTAAATGGACGTTGTAAACTGCATGGCGGCTTGTCAACAGGGCCTAAAACTGAGGCTGGTCGACAAGCAATTAGGGAAAGTAATCGAAGACGTAAGAATTGAATGTTTCCCTAACATCAATTTTCAATTAAATTTATATGTGGGCCATTAGCTTTTCCATCCAAAGAAAGTAACTCATCAAGACTGTGTTCATTTATAAATAGCCAATTTGTTCCTGCAGATGTAATTGCATAAGCAGGATCAATAGAATCATGCGAACGCTCAATTAATTGTTTTACTATCAAATGCTCTATATTTAGGTTGAGTTTAAAATCTATAAAATTTAGAAAGTCATTATCACCTAAAGATCTTATGTTGTCTGAAATGGTGCTTTTTAGTACACCTCTGCCAGATTCAGATTGGTTGGTCATTATGCTGAGCAAAATATAGATTTCAGCCTTAGATAGAAGAATTTCGTTTGAAGTTCTCATGATACAACTCCGCTTAATGTTATTTTATTCAACTCTCCTTTTTGTTCTTCTTGATTCCATATACCCATAACTTGCTGGGACTGGAATTATATCGGGTAACACAGATTAATGCCACTTATTGGGTGTGGAACTTATAGGGTGTGATCGTCTTAACTCATTAAATGAAAGAAAAACATCAAAACCTCATAAAAATAGGGGACAGAATCAGAGAATTAAGAAAAGCTAAAGGCTTCTCGCAAGAGAGTATTGCTGATGCTTCATCTATGGGGCGTACATATATGGGTAGAGTGGAGCGAGGTGAGCAAAATATTTCTATTCAAAATTTAATCCAAATTGCATTTGCATTGAATGTAAATGTAGGGGAGCTTATCCCCCCATTAAATGAACTTGAAAATCCTGCTTAGGAAGTTCTATTTCTCATGAAAGTGAAGGCTTTAATGGTCGTACAAAGTAAAGTTATGATCTATCCAATATACGATAAAGACTCTTCCGTCTCTGCGGCCAACCATAGCCGCTTTTCCATCAAACCGTAAAGCAATAAGGTTTGTATCAGGAGTTATATCTTTAGGCATGGGCGCTTTGATGGCATGTTGAGCAATTTTTTCAGTGCCTAATCCATGTTTATGAGCCTGAATAATCTCATTCCAAGTCATTTTTCCTCGTTTCCTAAGTGCATCTGCAAGTGCAGCTTTTTGTTCCTTAGTGCAATCAGAAATACAATAATTTGGCTGTAAATGTTCTAATGAAAATAATGGCTTATACGGATTAGTTGAAGAATTATCTGTTTTTACAGAAAAATTTTTTCCTTGTTGGATAGGAGGGGATTTTAAGCTACTTTTCGCCATGATTAATTCAATTGGTTTTTAAAATAGTCTTTTAAGTCGTCATGTGAAATAACTTTATTACTTTCTGAATCAATATTATCAAGCCAAGGGGATTCTGTATGAGTTAAATTCCTGAGTTTCCATGCTGAGAATTGACCATAAACTTCATATATTTCATTAAGGAGATCTTGTTGTTCCTTATTGAAAACAGATGCATCAAAATCGGGATTAGGAGCCACAGCTTCATTTTTATGTTGTTTTTTTGCATGGTAAAGTACAGGGCAAACAGGACCATGAGTCCATGCTTCAATTACCTCCGCAAATAAAGGCTTACCATACATAGCCAGGTGGAAGCCTTGTGCATAATAAATTAATTTTTGTAATTTAAGGTTTGAGATTAATTCGCTGCCATCTTCTTCTTGTGAAGCTTTATGTAGAAAATAGTCAGCAACTTGAAAGGCTGTGTTCATTTATTCTCCTTGTATATAGCAGCAAGTATAGCATAATATGTTAAATGAACAGATCAGGTTGATTATCAAAAAATACATTATGCTAAAATAGGTTATAATTCAGAATACTCAACAATTCTCTTTGGTTTACAATCTGGTTGAGATAAGTATTGTAGAGATGGAGGATGGAACCAAAAACCTAAAGCACCTTCCCAATCACCATTACGTTGTTTATTGCAATACAATCTACAATCCGAGGAATTAATAGTTTTTAGTTGGGATTCATTTAATTTCGCACCATTTGACCTCATTTTAATTAGATCTTCCTTACTCTTGTTTCTCCAAATACTAAAACAATTATCAGCCAAGTCTGCAATTGCTCCTGTACCTTTTATATCTAATTTGCCCGGAATTTTTGATTCGTCCTCTGTTTTCCTCGGATGTACAACTAGATGAATCTGACAATTGTGTTGATTTTTAAAATCACAGAGCTGATCCGTAATAGTTTTTTGTAAGTTATAATCGTCCTCAGCAATGTCTAATTTCATCAGTGAATCAATAACAAAAACATCTATACCATAGCGTTGACGAGCATATTGAAAAACTTCTAATAACCGCTTTGATTTTGCTGTACCGACTAGATCAAATAGCCATAGTTTGTCTCCAAGCCAATCATGAATAGCATGAATATATTCAATGGATGGTTCAGCTAGAGCACTTGCTTGTCGGGTGAGGCGCATCAATAGACGTTTGGGCTTCATTTCTAAACTTGCAATGCAAACACGAGCTCCTTGTTTCATCATATGAAGGATGACTTGGCCTAATAATTGGCTTTTTCCATGCCCATTAATTCCTGTCCAAACTGAAAACTCACCAGGACGGAACATAATTATATCGTTTGTTTTTTCCCAAGGAGCATTATATCCAATATGAACGCCAGGAGATGGGTAAAATTCACCAATTACTTGATTAACAAACTCACGAGCTGATTTTAGCTCTTCTGGATCAAGAGTTTTTGCTTCATCAAAACATTGATGAATAACTTCTCTAGAAACATTAGATTGTAGGCATTCATTTGCATCTTTATATGGTAATGTAACAATGTGGCAACGATGACGCCCCAATCTATCAATCAATTCAACTTTAGCTTTGTGACCTTCATCATCATTATCTAAACAGAGATATATCTGATCAAATATAGCTAGCCGATCAAACTCATATTCAATCCAACGTTGTTTATCTCCACCGCCTCCTCCAAAGGGCACTGAGAGAGCTGGTAAGCCATATTGGTATAGGGACATTGCATCAATTTCCCCTTCACAAATAATTACCTTGCGAGCATTCGTTGGTATCTGGTTCCAACCAAATAAACAAGGCTCACAATCTGGTTCAACATAAATTTTCTTTTTATTGTTCACTCTGTGTAATTTAAGATATTTTACTAATATAAGTTCTTCATTACGCCAATAGCGAAAAATAACATCTCCATTCCGTTCGCCAATTTGATAAGTTCGAAGAGTTTCAGCTGTAAGTTTTCTTTCATTAACCAAATAGCTCATAACAGGGGATGATAAAGCTAATTCTCCAATATTATTTAATTTAGGTTTAGCAAAGCTAGAATTCTTATGACCTTCAAACTTTTGTGGGGACGGTATACCAAGATAACGAGTTACTTCTTTAATTGCGTTAGCTAGCGTTAAATTATGCGTCAATGCCCATAGATCAAGTAAATCACCTTTACTACCTTCTGCAAAATCTGACCAAATACCAGCTTTTTCCCCCTTAAGGCGTACTCTAAGTGATTCTCCAACTTCCCCATGAATGCTACCAACACGCCATTCAGCCCCAGATTTCTTACCGTTCGGGAGTAAATATCTAGCAATCTCCTCTGCCCGTTGTGCAAGTTGTTGTGAAATTTCTTTAGCCATTATCATGTCAAATTACCCCCGCCATTAAGTCATCAGTGCTTTGAACTCCATGCCACGTGCTATATTCTTTGGCATTATTAATAAAACGCTCAATATGATCTGCATCACGAAAAATTAAGCTGATATCGTTATAGGTTTGATTACGATCATTTTTTCCCATGTTGTAAGGGGTTTTAGCACAGCCATCAATTGCTTGTTTAAGCTCAGCAGGGGTATAACCTGATTTTAAAGTTGACTTGATTATATTTTGACGTTTCTTATCCAGCCTTGCTTTTGGACGATCCATGGTAACTTGCCAATGTTGAAAAATTTCTTCTACAAAAATAGACGAGTTAACTTGAGAAGCAGCAATTTGTGAGGTTTCGACCTCACACATATTTATATCCTTTCTACTCCTTTCCTTTCCATTCCATTCCGTAGTCGAGGGCTCATGGAGGAGTTGCGGAGGACTATCTAATAATTCGTTTACTCCTCTAATAGTACTCAAAGAGTGATCGGCGAATTTATTGAGCTTAGATTGTGGAAGGGGGTAACGTGATGTTGGTTTATCAATACGCTGATGTTTTTTCCAGCCCGTGACCATCCAGTATAGGGCATTATCCTCCTCATATTCGCATAATAGATTATTTTGAATAAGCTCATTGATGAGTTTTTCTATTTCAGCAGGAGAGAAATCATCTGCTGGAAAAACTTCTGTTTTAAGACGCACGTAGGATGCAGTATGTACGCCATTATCATCACAAAAATTCCACATACCAATAAAAAGTAATCTGGCATTAAGCGAGCAAGATAAAATTTGCTCGCTTGTCCAAAATTCTGGTTTAACTGTCCGAATGCGAGACATATTAATTATCCCCCTGAGTAATAGGACCTAGATAAACATACAAAGCAATTTTATGAATAATGCCATTCCGATCCGGTTCCTTGGTCCACTCTTTGGCGATATTGTGTTTTTCTTTTAACTCTTTTATACGAGGGGGTGGGCTTACAATTCCCATGTTATGAAAGGCAAATGTAGATCTCCTTGGATTTTCTTTGAAAGCTTTAAGCATTCTTGTTTGTTGATTGGATTTTGAATTATTATATTCGTGACAATTTTTAGAAGGGTTGCCCGGTTTTACTGGGCGATTCTTTTTAATCATGATTATACCCCTTTCCCTTGGTTTGCTACCCATTCAAAAAAGGCTGCTTCATCAATTAGTATGCGTTTACCAACTTTCTTGATAACTTTATCAAAACCATTTTTATCCTTATTGAAAATAAGATTTCGCAAACCACCAATTCGCGGCCATTCATGGTGTTTTTCCCAATTGGGAACAGGGATATAGCGAGTATTCTGGGGGAGTTGTGTATTATTCATAGATACCTCTCATTAGCGTTATACACATAAGTGAATTCTTATGTATTAAGAGGTATACCAGTGGGAATACACAGCTAATTCCATTTTGTGTAGATGTGTAATTAGCGATGTATTTTTATTTAATGCGTTTTAATTTATATATGATATTTCGAAATGAATTGCGTTGTAGATCTTGCTCAATACCCTCCGGTGAAATCCATTTAATTACCGGATTTTTTGCAGACCAGGAAGTTACTTCTTGTAATATTGAGTCTTCATTTTGAGCAATAATTACTAATTGACTCCAAATTGCTCGAGGCGATTTATCTTTGGATTTAATATACGTTTCTTTTATAAGTGTATTAAGTGCATGTTCACGAGTTTGCACGGTTTTCTGTTTTTTTGTGGACTTATTTGTTATTGGGGGAGTTTTGTTGTCAGCCTTCGAATGATTACCTTTGTTACAACAATTACCAAATGATTTTAACTTTAGGTTTGAATCTATTAAATCATTTATGGCAGCATTTGTTTCACTAATAATGTTTGCAGGGAGGGGCTTGATAGTATTTATTTTAAGCATTTCTGTAGCTGTTTTATGAGTCTCGGTTATGGCTTTAATAAATTTTTTGTCGATTATCATTTTCCATCCTTTGTATTGCTAAAAATTTTCTCATTCATACTTGCAACAACTTTACTTGTGTGAGCATCAGACAAATGTGCGTAACGCTTAACCATATGCAGGGTTTTATGTCCAAGAACTTCGGCAATCTCTGCTAAGGTTGCTCCGTTCATTGCTAAATAGGATGCACTGCTATGCCGCAGGTCATGCCACCGGAAATCAGCGATCCCTGCACGTTTAACTGCATTTTCAAAAGGAGTACGTAAATCGATAGGTTTTTTAAATTTGTGATTTGGGAAAACTAAATCGCATTTTAGGTGACGTATCTTTGATAATTGGTTGATTAATTCAAAAGCGAGACCCTGTAAATGCAATGAACGTATCTCGCCATTTTTAGTTTCATGCAAAGTGATAACTTGCCTAGTAAGGTCAATATCATGCCATTTCAACCCTAGTATTTCCATTTTTCTTGCCCCAGTGGAAAGAGCGAGTACTACAGCAGTATATAAATATTGGCTGTCACTTTTTTTACACTCGTCTAATAAGCGTCTCCGTTCATCATCTGATAAGTACCGTACCCTACCGCGAGGCTCTTTGGGCTTTGTAACTCGGCGTAAAGGCGAATCCTCAATCCAGCCCCATTCTTTAACAGCAATGGTAAAAGCATGGGAAAGGGCTGCCATATATCGAACTACAGTAGAAGGAGAGCGGAGTTTGTTTCTTGTTGTGATACCCGAAGATAGTTTGTCTCTTCGTTCTGCAATCAAAGCCGGTGATATGTCTGCTAAACAATATTGCCCAAGTTCATGTTTCCACCATTTAAGATGCAAAATAGTATTTTTATTATTTTTAGGCTTAAGAGGTAGGATGTCTTTGATGTAGCGGTCGATCATTTCTCCAAGTGTTCTACGTTTGGCTTCTGTAGTTTTAAAATTACGACCTTCAAGAATAGCTGCTTCAGTTTGCGCTGCCCACTTGCGAGCATCTGTTTTTCTTCTGAATGTAGCTTGCTGTGTAGGAAATCCCTTAAGTCTGACTTTAACGCGGTAACTTGGTTTGCCGTCTTTATCGACTCTTTCTTCAATGGTAGCCATAAATAAACATTAATACACATAAGTTGCCACACACTATAATATGTCCCAAAAAATAGCAACATCAGTTAGTTAATCCTATGGATAATTATGGTAAGATTATGAAAAATAGAAATATATATTCATATACAAGAAGCCATGGGGCACTAGTGGGACAGTAATTTTAAAAACTCAATAATCGTGATTTAAAATTTAATGCATTACCATATAGGGTTAATAGCATTTTTATCTATAGACGCTTAATCAGTGCACTCTTTGAGAAAGTATGAGGGACATATGCCATTGTTGGGAAACTGTATAATATTTTTAGAGACTGGTTTTTTCAAAAGATACAAATCTACA
The DNA here is from genome assembly GCF_977063405.2 of Legionella stuttgartensis. Lineage (NCBI taxonomy): Bacteria > Pseudomonadati > Pseudomonadota > Gammaproteobacteria > Legionellales > Legionellaceae > Legionella > Legionella stuttgartensis. The sequence continues at coordinate 22,892 of NZ_CDRUHA020000061.1, read as the reverse complement.
GATGAGGGGTATAACACTTTATTTAATTATGCTAAGAATGGCGGAATTATTTTATGTACATCCAGCTTATGTCTTGAAGAATGGCGGACACAAAAAATAAGGGATTTAGAAAATAATCTACGTACGTTTAGGCACACTATATCCTCACATCAAGGTACAAATTATTTCTCAAAATTATTACTGAATACAATTATATTTGAAGAGTTAGATGATATTGCTTATCTCACCGAAAAAAGTAAAAACATTGTTCAGGAGTTTCTAGAAAAAAACAGTATAAAAAATTATCCACCATTAGAAAAACATATTGATCCGGTTTGGGATGCTTATTTTCACGGCAGACCTCCATTTAAAGGGATAAAGAATCGGAAAGATATACCAGATGCGTGGATATACGAGGCTGCGAAGAATGTTTTAGAGACACCAGAGCATGGAAGATATGAGTTAAGATACTCTTTATCTAATGATAATACTATGTCAGAGGCTCTCCAAAGTTTGGGTTATCACCCTATAAAACTTGAGGAGCTGCTTGATATTTTGCATAGAGAAGAAGCTGGGATATCACAACCAGAAATAAATATAGATTCCCAAGAATTAGAGTTAAATGTTCAGATGGAGAAGGATAATGTAGACATGACTTCTCTTAATCGCCTTCTAGAACAAGTAATTTATAAACAAGATAGCGAAATTTACTTGAGGCTACTTGGTTATCTAGTGGCATTTGACTCTCCAACGCATGACACACTCATACAGGCAGTAAGCTCGAAGGGGTATAATCCCAGGAGAGTAGAGGCTTGTGCTGTGATGCTTTCTGGGGAACCCAATCCGTATATAAAAGATCTCGGCACTCATTATATCGTCGGAGATAAAGAAGTTTGTCATGCTGCTAGTGAACGAGTAATGGATGAAATCATTGGAATGTTGGAGTAAGAGTAATCATGGATCTTAAACAAAAAAAGAAAATTATTAATTTTCTTATTACTAAGGCAGATAAAGACTCGCGTGCTCTTGATGCAATTCAAAATGAGCTAAAAAAAGCCGATAAAGAGTTAAGATCGAGTATTGAATTTGATGGTATATCAGAACAAATTGCATTCCTAAAGATTATAGCTCAGCGCCTCCCTAAACAAGTCATATCGATATATCTTGAATTACTTCCTCGCTTAAATTCCATTGAGTTAAGTTATAAAGATATCCTTAATGTTCCATTAGATACATTAAAAAGTATATACACTAAAGAAAAGTTAATCACTCAAGTATTTAATGCTTTAGAAACTGTACGTTATTATGACATTGAAAAAATTCTAAATATTCTTTTTGAATATGTTATTCATGAAGATGAAGATGTTAGAAAGCAAGCAATTAAAGGACTTGAAGCTATCGCTCAATATAATTTAGATGTCTTTAATCGGTTAGGATGGTGGCCACAAGAAAAAGCCATTGAAAAAATTCAATCTTTTTCTAAAGATGAAAGAAAAATATATTTGAATGTTATTTTTACGTGTATTCAAAAAATTCTATCTCCTTCAATTGAAGGAGTTGTGTGGGGATATAACACTGTCGCATTTCAAACTGCATCTATACCTCCAGAAGAAGGATTAATCAAATTACGCCAGAATGCTTTAAATTTTTTAAAAGAAATATACTTCGAACTTCCTAATCTTGAGACCAAAAAAAAATTATTGGATGTGATGTTAACAGCTACAAGGTTTTCTAGTGTCTCTAAGCGAACCAAAGAAATAGAACAAATGATAATAGATAATACAACGGTTGTTCTTCAATTTATGAGTGACTGTATTGTTGAATCAGAAGATCTCCAAGTACTTCAGACTATAGAGCATGATGCCTACTGGCTTTATTATCATTTAGGGAGCTTGAGTTCCGATATAAAAAAAGCGGCATTAGCAGTCAAAAAGAAACTGGATGATAATGAAGAATTTCAAATATTTCGTGTACTCATTGGGTTTGAAAGTATTTTTCATGATTGGGATGGAGAACGGGAAAAAGGGTATTTTGAACAGGAAAGAAAAATTAGGGAAAAAAAGATTATTGAGTTTGTTGGAAGTATCAATGAACAAAATTATGCAGTCTGGAAAAAGCGAGTTTTTCAATATGCTGCTATTCGCTCAAATGATATGGCAACCTTTCCTTATTTCGGGAAGTTTTTAGAGTGTTTGGGAAAAGAATCGTCTGAAATCGCGTTACAACTACTATCAGAGTTTCCCGAGGAGCTTGGGTGGTTTATTGTTCCAATTCTACGAGGAGTTGAGCAAAGCCCTAAAAAGAGTGTGCTGTCTGGTCTTATTTCCTCTTGGATTAGAAATGGTCTGTTTTTTCTTGCTGTTGCAAGGTTTTTGCAATTTACTGCCAGCTTTAAACTATCGACTCTAAAAAAATTATTTGATAAAGCTAAGCTTTTAAAAAACACTCATCTTTTGAGTCAAATAATTGCTACTTCAGCTGCACAACATAAAAATAGTGATAATAAGCTCATTAATGAGGTTATGATACCTGCCATTGAGAAATGCACAGAACTGCGATATTCAAATTGGATATTTGATCTGTGGTTTAGTAAAGAGTATGTCAGCGTATTCTATAAAATGGATGAAGGTAATTATGATGTTGTTTTAACAAATCTACTTTGGCTAAAAAAAATTGGTCATGAAGCTGAAGAGATCATATTGCCCATTGCTGAACAGGCTCCTAGAAGAATAGTGCAATTCTTCTGTGAACGCATCATTTTGCCTCAGGAAAAGTCTGATGATAGATTTGAGGCTCTTCCATTTCAATTTAGCTCGCTTTCTGAGCCTCTTTCTAAGGTTCCAGAACAGATAATTGAATTGATTCTATCCTATAAGAAATTTGACGATAGACTGTTTACTTATAATGCTGCGAGGTTGTTAAATTTAATTTTTCCAAAACTTGAAGAACAACCTGCTTTTGAAAAATTGCTGATTCAGCTCGTGAATAAGGGTGATGACCTTACTCACTTTTTTATTGCTGATATATTACGAGGTTATGATGGTAATAAGTCTATATATCCAATATGTAAAGAGTTGATCAAGGTTGCGAATAACAACGAGGATTTACTTAATGCCGTAGCCATCGCATTGCAATCAACGGGAGTTGTTGAAGGTACAGAAGGTTTTATATACATCTATGAAGAGAGAATAAAAGAAGTTGAGATGTGGTTAGACGATCAAAATCGTGAAGTCGTTCTTTTCGCTAAAAATTACATAGCAATACTTAAGAGGCAAATTGAGGCAGAAAAACAACGTACATCAGAAGATGAAGCACTGAGAAGACATCAATATGGTTTAGATGATAATCAAAAATAATATTGAATAGTTGTGAGTTATTGGTATTTGTTATTTCTAAGTGCCCCGTGAGTGTCCCACGGAGGTCATAATTTTTTTCAGAACTACTCGTAACTACTTGATTTTATTGGTGGGCCCACTAGGACTTGAACCTAGGACCAACGGATTATGAGCCCCCAGCCTTAAAATTAACTCGTTGATTTTAAATTAATAATTTGCAACGGGATACCACTACAATTGTCGTACAGAGTATAACAGTGTCGTACTCAAACACGCAAATCTCACGCAAGGATATTTTAGCTACTTTATTGGCATTTTACTGAAAAAGCCATTTGGTTTTCATAAAAATGACTATTTGAGACGTAATGATGGATAAGGTAAAATGTAAGTCGCTTGATACAAATGTTCGTTATTTATTTGTAATTAACGAAATTATGTATCATAATATTAAATATGAAGACAGAAGCTACCTATAAACAAAAAGTACTCCAGATGGCTAGTAAATCGGGCATTGTTCGAATGTCCGATCTAACCGAAAGGGGGATCACTAGAGCGACCATTTCGAGGCTTGTTAGCGAAAACAAACTTGAAAAACTCGCTTCTGGTCTCTATTGCTTGCCCGAGACGGAGTTTTCAGAAAAAGAAAGCCTGGTTATTATAGCAAGCCGAGTACCCCAAGCAGTGTTTTGCCTGCTAACTGCTTTGCAGATTCATGATCTAACAACACAGCTACCTCGAAAAGTATGGATAGCTATGCCAAAAGGGAGTCATGCGCCAAAAATGGATTATCCTCCTCTAAAAATGGTGCAATATTCAGATGAAGCCTTTAGTGAAGGAATTGAAATTATAGAATCAGATAATATTAAGCTAAGGGTGTATAACTTTGCCAAGACAATTGCAGATTGTTTCAAACATCGCAATAAAATTGGACTTGATGTGGCTATTGAAGCGCTCAAAGAGGCTTATACAAAAAATAAAGTCACAGTTGATGAACTATGGCATTATGCGAAAATTTGTCGCGTTGCAAACGTAATGCGTCCTTATATTGAGGCAATTCAATGACAAAAAATATTGGTGAGTCTGTACGCTCTCGTTTGAAGAATATAGCTGTTAAAGAAGGTTCTGATTTTAATGCGGTATTGACTCGTTATGGTCTAGAGCGTTTGTTATATCGAATTGGCGAATCAGAATACTCTAAACAGTTTTTGTTGAAAGGTGCCTTACTATTTAACTTGTGGTATGACATGCCTCATCGCCCAACTAAAGATATTGATTTATTGGGGTTTGGTGATAATGATCTAGCGTATATTAAACAAACATTCAGTAAAATTTGCAGAATCTCTGCAGATGATGGAATAAGTTTCCTGTCTGAATCAGTGACGGCCGATACTATCAAAAAAGATGGAGGTTATACTGGGGCAAGAGTTGAGTTATTTGGGGAATTGGCGAAAGCAAAGATTAAAATACAAATTGATATAGGGTATGGTGATGCAGTTACCCCTGGGCCAATAGATGCCCATTATCCCGTACTTCTTAGTGATCTTCCTGCCCCTAAAATCCGTACTTATCCAATTTATACGGTAATTGCAGAAAAACTGCACGCAATTGCATTATTGGGCATGACTAATAGTCGATTAAAAGACTACTTGGATCTTTATGTATTATTAGGTAATGAACAGATAGATAATCAAATCTTGGCTAAAGCGATACATGCTACATTTAATCGTCGAAGTATGGATCTTCCTGAAGAGCTACCTATTGGCCTGACCGATGAGTTTGCTAATGACCCAAGCAGGGAGTCAATGTGGAAAGCCTTTTTGAGAAAAAATGAACTAGAGCAGAAATCATTAACTGAAGTTATTGCTGTGATCAGAAATTTGATTCAAGTGCCATATTCTTTGTCAACACACCCTAATTTTAGTAGATAAAAATAAGAAGCCCAATTTAGGGCCTCTTAAACAGAAGGACCTTATTTATAAAACAATAAGAAAATCATACATGAGGCAACAAACAATGTGGCTGATAATACCAGTACAAATTGACTGAATTTTTGTGTCTTTCGTGTCAAGGAGTGAGCCTCAGTCAATGAGTTCAAGATCAATTTCTGCATAGCCTGGACCGATTCTTTGGTAGATTCGTTCAGCAATCTGGTTATAGCTTCTTTACTACTAGCTAATGCTGCATTGAGAACCTTTTCAGCTTTTTCTTTGGCATCATCTTTCCATTGTGAGGAAATGCCTTCCATTTCCTCTCGGAACTGTACCAGCAAATCCTGTTGGGCTTTCCGATGTTCCTCAATCAGTTGTGCATTCATAGTCTGAAGCATGAGGATTGGATCGTCTTTACCCAAAAGTACACCATGTTTGATGCTGATGTCTTGAATGATTTTATCCAGTTTTTCTGACATTAGATCACCCTGGCGCTATCCAGCTGTCCGAACAGTTGATCGCGCACGATTTTTAAGCGTTGGCGGGTCATAATGCTTTTTTCTGGCATACCCAAAACTTCATCGAAGGTCAGTTTCTGTTGAAGCATCTCTGTTAGATCCCTGCCATAGGTTTCTTTTTTCAGATCGGGGATTTGAATTAAGGCTGATATTCTGTCCTTGTTATCTCGATAGGCTTTCAGTTGTTCAAATGCTTTGCCTTCATGTTCTATGGCTCCCCAATAGGGATTAAGCCAGACAACAAATTGTGCTTCATTTGAAAACTGGTCAATCAGTTGTGCAAAACCATTTATGGTGTCGAATAAAGCCTGGCCGCCGGTGATTACAGTATGAATCACCATTTCATGGCCTAACTCCTTTAACAAAGCTGGAACTTGGTTGCTGATGAGGTAATGAGATAGCGGTACAAAAGAGCTAGCTCCATTGTCAATGACTACATCATTAGTTGTTGAAGCAATTTTTTCGATGAGGGCATCAAAAAGACGGGGGTTGATTTCATCACCACTCATAACTTGAATATGATCGACGTTTAGGGCTTTAAAGCCATGAAAGGTCGAATTGATGGGGTCGGTGTCAATACACAGCGGAGTGTGGCCTTTGTGTTGTTTGTATTGAGCTGTGGTTGCTGAAATAAATGATTTGCCGACACCGCCTTTTCCCTGCAGTGTGATATGTATTTTTGCCATTACAAGAGTTCCTCCAAGTTGGGTTTGGGATTAAAAGTAAAGCCGCGAATTTCGGTTTTTGCCTTACTTTTAGCCTTTTCATCATCCTTGGTGTTTTCCTGCATAGATGGCTTTTTTTCTGCAGCAATCAAACGTGCTACATAGCCACAAAAAGTTTTATATGAAAATGAAATTTTGCCTTCCTCAACTAAGGTTTCCCAGACAAGCTTTATAGACCAGCCGTCAGCTAGCGCTGAAGCGATATCATTTTTTAATGCAAGAAATGCGGCTTTATTTACAGATTTAGCAGAGGCTTTTCTTAACATTTGCTTTGCTGCGATTCGTTCGCTGAGGGAGTTTCCCATGTCATACCATCAACTTATTATTGTTCTCTTTCTGATGGTACAAACTATTTTGTTGCTGTGCAATGAGTGGAGTTATTTTATTTCCTTTTGGCGTAATTAAACCTTCTCTAAAGCGCATAAATATGTAATTTATCGTAATTATTGGTAATTATTAGAAATTAATTTTGTTTCAAAACAAATAGCCTTGAAATTACATAAAATTACCTGATAGTATGCCATTAGATGAACTTAAAACGCAGGGCAAGATAGGTGAAGTTAGCTAACCAGCAAGCTGGTTATCAAATCTCACAAGTATTATTCGCACCTTCGGTGCTCAACGAAAAATCGATGCTTCTAGTTCACAAACTGATACCCAAAGGATTGCAAACCACTTTAATGAAGAGGTCAGCATCCTTATGGATAAAAAACTTAAAACACCCACCAGAAAAAACGGACGACACCTTCGTGTTCCTGTTTTGCCCTCCGAAGAAATTCAAATCAAATCCAATGCGGCTAAGGCTGGTCTATCGATTGCTGAGTATTTAAGGCGTGTAAGCCTTGGATATCCAATTCAAAGTACTGTTGATAAAGACTGCATCCTTCAGTTATCCAAAATTAATGCGGATATGGGACGGCTTGGGGGCTTGCTAAAACTTTGGCTTAGCCAAGATAAACGTGTTGCACATTTTGACCAGCGACTTGTCATGTCGCTGTTAAGCAAGATTCGGTTAACACAAGATGCAATGCTTGATGTGGTAAAAAAGCTATGATAATTCGCCATATTCCCATGAAATCAGCAAGATTAAGCAGCTTTTCATCTCTGGTTAGGTACATTATTGATACACAGAACAAGCAGGAGCGAGTGGGTAAGATCAGATTATCAAACTGTAATAGTTTCGACCCCATTTGGGCCGTTCAGGAAGTATTGGCAACGCAAGCTAAAAATCAAAGAGCCACTGGAGATAAAACTTACCATATGCTTATTTCCTTTGCTCCAGGAGAAAACCCTTCGGCTCAAGTTTTACAGGAAATTGAAGATACGGTGGCTTCATCGATTGGATTTAAAGAGCACCAAAGAATCTCCGTTGTTCATCATGATACAGACAATCTACATATTCATGTTGCGATTAATAAAATTCATCCTCAAACCTTTAATATGATTGAACCTTACAGAGCATATAAGACTTTTGCGCAGGCTGCATCCAAGCTAGAAATTGAATTAGGTCTTCAAATAACCAATCATCAAACCCGTAAAAACCATTCAGAAAATCTTGCTGACGATATGGAGCATCACTCCGGTATTGAAAGCTTAATTAATTGGATGAAACGCTATTGTAAAGAAAAAATCGAGGCAGCCAGTAGTTGGAAGGAAATACATAGTATTTTGGCAGAACATGGGTTGATAATTCGTATTAAAGCCAATGGTTTTGTGTTCTGCAATATCCAAGGGCTTACTGTTAAAGCAAGTTCAATTTCCAGAACCTTTTCTAAAAAAAATCTCGAATCCAAGCTAGGTTCATTTGTACCATCTTACCCAGAAGACGATAGACCTGCATCAAATGTTTATCATTATGAGCCATTAAATAAAAAGGTACTTGGCACCAATCTCTATGCTAAATATCAGTACGAAAAATCACACAATAAATGTTTTGTTTCAGACCAACTTAAAAAGTTGCGTGAGGCCAGAACAAAACTTATTGAAAAGGCGAAAAAGCGAGGACGAATTAAACGAGTGGCTTTGAAGTTAATGAACCTTTCTAAAGCACAGAGAAAGTACTTACATCAACACATAAATAAAACGCTGCATAATGAGATTGAGAACATAAGGAAAAATTATGCAAAAGAACGTGGTCAGTTATTAAATTCTCATCAAAAAAAAACCTGGGCTGATTGGCTGAAACAACAAGCACAAGGTGGCAACCAGGATGCTTTAATGGCAATGCGGTGTCGTAATCGTAAAAATACGCATAAAAACAGCATATCAGGTTTAGGCTCTACTTTTTCTTCTTCTTTAAATTTTGGACAAATCGACTCTATTACTAAAGAAGGTACTGAGATTTATAAAAAAGATAACAGTGTTATTAGAGACAATGGAAAGGAAATTATCATTTCTAAAGACGGGTCTATTCCTACTCTTAAAAGAGCCTTGGAAATGGCAAGGCAGCGCTATGGTGACTGTATTTGTGTGAATGGGTCTCCATTATTTAAAAAGATTATCCTGCAGATAGTTATTCAATATCAAATGCCAATCACTTTTGCTGATTTGGATTTGGAAAATCAGCGTCAAAAACCAAATTTTGAACAGGAGAAATCCCATGAACAATCACGATCAAATGGACAAAGCCATCGAGGAAGAACTTCATGAGGCTAAGAGGTTGCTGGAATACCCGCTGAAAATGGATAGGGCAGCACAAAGCCCAACTCTTTCAATATTAGACAAGGGTCGCCAGCAAAAGATCACAATAGCTTGTTAAATTTGTCAAAATACGATTTGTTGCAGCTTACCGGATGAGGTCAAGTGCTATTGCAGGATAATGCACCTAATAAACTGAATATGTATGCGTTGTAATAATTGATAATTTAGTTTCAGGAGCTCCTATTTCATCTTCAATTTGCCTATAGCTGTGTTCACTTTCCAGATATAATTTAACCGGATTAAGCTTAAATTCTTTATCATAACTTCTTGAACTTCTCTTACTCATTTATACATCTCATAAATGTAATAGTATTGCGCGATTTGTTCGCATTTTATGTATTCTTTATCCATAGTGACTGATATCGATCTCTCAGATGGTTTTCTTTGAAAAAATAGTCTAAAATAAAATCATATTTCACATTTCGAGTTTTATATGGGTATAAAAATTGCAGTGTGGGGTGTTGGCAGCCTTATAAATCCTGTTGTATTTAAATCTAATGAAGATTTACCAAAAAGTGACAACCCCGCAGATTTTATCATAGCTAATAAGCCTTTTTTAAAGCTAACGCTTGACATCCTACATCAAAATAATATTACATCAGTGATGGGCTCACAACGCGTTCAGAGAAATGAAGAGGATAAGGTTTATGGAAAATATATTAAGAATATTTATATAGGCCTTGACCGTATTTTCGGAAAAAAAAGGCCTTATCTAAGGGAAGTTGATGAGATTTTTCAAAAGGTAAACTCCGATGGTATCATTTTTATTGATGATTCTGATGAATATAATCAATCCCTCAAACAAGCTGGACAAATATTTGTTAATGTATCTAGAGAAGCCAAGCCTGGTAGTGTTGAAGGTAATGCTTTCCTTTACGAAACACTCCTTCGCACTATTCCATCTAGTAAGATTCATGAGGCTATTAAAAATTCAAAAGAAAGCGGTACTGTAAAAAAAGAATTTAAAAAGCAACTCTTAACTTTTCAATTAGATAACTTAGATAAAGTAAAACTATGGCAACAACAAATATTGTCTGAGGAGAATATATTATCTGTAGAAAGTTCAAAAAAACTCAGCTCGGTTCGGAGGAAGAAGCCCTAAAGCAAGTCTTAGAAGGCGTTCGTTATTTAATCTTGAACACTAGGTGGGACATTGGTTATTTTGGAGGACTTAAAGTTATTGACAGAGAGACAGGCATCAAAAATACCGTACCAAAAGGGATGGGTAAAATATTACAGGAAATTGATAAGGTGCAAAATGGAGATTCGACTTGGAATAAAGCATTTGAAAATATAGAGGAAATACTCAAAAAATCTGCTGAAGAAAACGAGCATGGCTTTTTTAATAGAAGAGGAGAAACCACGCAGATTTTTTATGAAAAATCCAAGAAAATATTATCTGATTTAAGGTCAAAGCCTGAGGTCGTCGTGAAACAGTTATCTATTTCCCCCGAAAAGCATGATCTAGGCATAGTAATCTCTGAGCCCGAAGAAAATACGAGCAATAATAATAGAGCTTTAGAACAACCTGTTGCAGTAAAGGTTAAAAACTCTATAGGGGGTATATCAAGTGATAAATTGTTCATTTCTGAGAGCGGATATGCGTATAATGTCGACGACATAATCAAAAATTTCAGAAAACTTGATGGACCAGTTATCTTTGTTGATTACCTAAATCCGGATAGCCAAGAATCTACAATTCATTTTACTACTAATGATATACAGCAACTGTTAGATTTTCCTTCTATCAAGGAAGCAGTTTATAAATTATGTAGTCCCAAAGATCAGCAGGAGGACAGGCTTATTGAACTAGCAGAGCTAGCAAATAACATTCCTCAAGAAGTTCTTGATGCCATGTATGAAGTTCACAAAATAGGAGTTGCTATCCCTTTCCAAAAGCGAGCCAACGAGAGTGAATACAGTGTACTCATGTCTCCGTCCATGATAGCGTTAAATGAGGCAGTGAATAAAATGACTCCTGCTGAGAAATTATCTTTAAAATTATTTATGGACATCATGCCTTATAATTATGAGATAATGCGTTCGGTATCACGAACGCCTCCAACTGGGCCCTCAATGTTAGAAGAAGATCTAAGAAAGCAGTTAAACGAAGGCAAGTGTGGCAATGGTTTTGCTGAAGCAATGAAAGTATTACCCGACATAATTCGATCATTTCAAGAGATCCAGAAAGTATCGGAACAGGGGTATTTCACACAATCAAAAATAACTCCCTGATGATTACAAGGGTCGTTAAGTTGGCAGGGCAATAATGAAGTGGTCAGGAAAATTAAGTTTATTAGTTCAGTTAAGGAGCTACGATTAAAAGTTATGCTGGTGAAAAAAGATCAGCCTGAGCCTTGTTTAAAGCGTTGCTTAAGTACGCATGAAAGATGAAGCGTTTAAACTAGTACGAGATCGCAGTAAAAAAGAATGGAAAATTAAATCAAAATACCAGCCTAGAAGTTTTGCGGAAACAGGTGTATTTTTAGTAAAAACTTTAATGAGGAATAAATTAACCGCTTGTACTTTTGAGTGTCATTACAATGAATGGTTTTATGGTGTCACCTCATTAATTAAATCACTCTAACGGCTGTGCATCTTGCTGTTTTTGTATAAAAAATTTCATTCATAGGATTGTTAGTGATTTTATTTGTCCAATAACGACTAAAAATAACGATTATTGGTATTTAATTGACTAATTGATTTAATTTACTACAATTTAATCAAAGAGATTAATCCATTTTTTTTATGCCAATATCAATTAATGACGTTATCAAGAGCGCGGATATAACAACTCATTATCTTGGTGATGCAAACAAAGAATTTAAAATTTTTCGCCACAATAAAGATGTTTATGCAGTTCGATACGATGGAGCAGTGCCCGTTGATTTCTTATCTCTGTGGACAAGTAACAAGGGTGAGGGGAAAACCAAAAAAGTATACATTGGTTCCGGTACCTTTGGAGATGTTTATGAAAAAACAGAAAACAAGGCCTTTAAACAGGTGGGCGATAGAAAATACAAGGGTAATGAGATTGGCACTAACCTTGATATTCTAAGGCAAAAATTTTTGCTTAAAGATAACAATATTGATGAGTACTTTGTATTAGGATTGTGGAATATTAAAGACAGAGGTAATGTTGTTTTTAATATGCCAAAGCAAGAAAAACAGAATGTTGCTGCAGAGCAAATGCAGTTGATGTATGAAGATTTTGTTATCGGATTAAAAAAGCTCAATCAGTTAGGTTATCTACATCCAGATTTAGCCAATAGTCATACACACAATAGCCCGCAAAACTTAATTACAACAGAAAAAGGGATAAGAGCAATTGATTTGGATTCGGGTTTTTACCCTTATCAGGATAGAGCAAACGCAAAAGTAGCAGGTAAAGATCAATGGCTCTATGTCTATAACTATAAATTTCCACCGGATAACAAAAAGCGTAATCAATGGCGAGAGACAATTGACAAATGGTACACCAACAACCCAGGGAAAGCGTTGACAGATTATCCTGAAGTGCTCTTAGCATTTCACAATCAAGGCAAAATTACTTTACCCCCTCGTATGGTACATGAAATGCGCATACAACATAGTGATATCGAAGTTAGCGAGTATCTATCTGGGCGTCGAGAAAGTAGGGCCCATACTTTTCACGAAGTCAGTTCAGATGATTTCCAATCCCCCAGTTTCAAAAAGCAGTATCAGAGCATAAAAGGCGATGCTTTGAAAAGAACTATTCTTCGTGAATTGAAATACTCTTTAGACCAAATGGACAATCTTGAAGAACTGCAACAATTGAAACACCAGTTCCTACGCTCCCCTGAAATGCAAATTCTTGATAAAGCTCAAGGCCAATGGACAAGCAGATTTCACTTGAAAACCGATTCTCACAAAGCGGTAGAGAGGCTGTTTGCTTCAGCAGAAAAAAGAATAAAAGAAGAAATTCATACACATCTTGAAAGTTCGAAAGGAAAAACCGGATCGCCTTAATTTCCTAAATATCCGCGTCAATATACTTTGTGCGATCGTCGCATTTGGCTTTAGTCCCTAAGGTTTGCTCTGTTTAGGTAAAGTCACGTTTGAACGCATAACCGCTTCTTATTAACGATTTGAGAGGCCCTCAATGATTTTTTGTCAGAACAGAGTAAAGTTAAATTTGCTCAAAAATCCCCGCTAGGCGGGGATTAATACGTTTAACCCAGTAAAGTCCAAGCTTGAGACCAGGCAAGACCAACGCCGGGTTCATAATAAGCCGCTGACTGAGAGCACCAACCTGAATAAGGCCAAGGTTTGCATTGATAGCGTTTGTGATCAAGGCGGCCTACAACAATCGTACCGGCTTTATAGTTGCTAATACCGTCAGGGTATACTATATCCGTGCTGTTAGATGGCTCAGTAAAATCAACCATCACGTGGTAGCTGTCTTTATCAACATCGCTGAGATAGATTTTATTGGCCTGATTGGCTACTAGTACGACTTGGCCGCTTTCCGGATCAAGCTGGCCGATACGTACCAGTGAAGAGGAGTTATTGACTAGTGTGCCTAAAGCTAGAGGCCATTGACCGCTCTTCCGATTGTTTTCATCCACGGTAATGCTCTTTCTTTCTACTTCGGTTTCGTGTTTAAAAATTCGTAAAGTGACTTTGGTATTAACTGGAATATCGCCAGTTTCATAAAAATTCTCAAGCTCATACCAGGTTGACGCCGGCGTTGTTCCGTCGATGAAAACATCACTGCATCCATAGAATGCCTCAGGGCTGTCTTCGCGTTGCCAAATCATGTAGAAAATACGCTTTCCTGACATATTGGCTGGCAATTGACAATCCATTTGATAACGACCATTAACCAAGGTCACGTTAGTAATGGTACAAAATGGACTTGCTTCAAGATCAGACCATTTTAAATGAGTATTGAAGTCATAACCATCTTTCGTGGCATAAAACTTGAAATACTTGGTTTTATGAGGTGCAGTCGCCACAAACACAAATTGAAAATGGCCATTAGCGTCGGGATGAACCACAGAGGTGGTCCAATCGCTACGTGCTAAATTAAATCCTTTAAAAAAATCTCTGCCACCAGCGCATAACTGCCCATCGGCAATCAGTTCACGATGTTGGTCATTGGCCGTCCCCTGGTTCACCTCATGCCAGTTATATAAAGGTTGCGTCCCCCCCACCTGCACCGCAGCTTTACAGGCCGCAGATTTTGGGTTTTCCGGACCCTCTTTGTAACATTGGTAGGTTCTGGAAATAGGTGTTTCCAAAGCCCCATGAGCAAATAGCGAAAAACTGGCCATTGCAAGACTAATACTTCCTACTAGCTTTTTCATCATTCATCCTATTATGACATTAAAGAAAGATATGCGCTTCTTAAGAAGCGCTCACTACATCAGTTACATACACCATTGACAACGCAATTTTTGAGGTCAGTAGCGAACCTGAAGTTGTTACTTTGATCAAAAGTCACTTCCCAGTTAAACACACCACCAATATTTCCATAAGCTCGTGGAGGAACATACGTACCGCAACTTGTAATGCCAGCTGTTGCTGTTTTTAAGCACTGGATGGCGCGCTTTATAGTGCTTGTCGGGATAACAGGGGAACCATCACCGCCGCCGTTTGCATTGGCCGCTAGGTAACCGAGGACTACTTGGGATGGTTTTAAATAACTAACATAAGGTTGAAAACCAGTATTGCCACCATTAGGAATTTGAGCAGGCCAGTTTTCCAGCAGATCAGTGGCCATAGCAACACTGAAATCAGGATTACTTACCGGTGTTGGACCGTAGCACACTCTATCAATGCCGAACATACAGCCAGTATTGTATAGCTGGATACCCACCCAAGCCAAAGAATTATGGGTTTGCATAATTAATGAGGCATAGTTACCCCAGACCCCGTCAAACAAACTGGTTGCGGCCATATTGGCTGTCTGCGGTGCCATAGTGATCAGTAGATTGGGATTCTGGCTATACATCGTATTGATAATGCTGGCTAAAACGGCAATATCGCCTTGCGGGTTGGCAAAAGTTCCTCCTCCATTCAAACCATGCTCAATGTCGATGTCAAAGCCATCAAATCCGTATTCATTCATCAACCCGAGCAAAGAGACCATGAAGGTTTGTTTAAAGACATCGGGTGATGTCGCAGCAGTTAGGACCTGGTGAAAATCAACAGTCGTATTCGGCAAGCTCGTCAACGCACCACCTAATGATAAGATAACTTTGATACCTTTTTGATGCAAAGATTGAATGTAGGCTTTAGTGACTGTATCAAATGCGGGCGTAATCTGACCAGGGGTACTGGTGCTGAATACTCCAAAGGACACCATCATATGGGTATAACCCGCATCAGCTAGTGATTGCGCTGTTGGAGGTGTTTTCCAGCCTGGCAAGTACCCAATAATACGGCCATTACTGACTGGATTAGCCGTAAACGTCACCGTTTCAATCGCATTCGTTGTTGCAGTTAAAGGCTGTGGCGAGAAAGTCATGGTGTAACCTGCTACCGACTGACCTGACACAGTGTAAATGACGCCATCAATCAGAGACACAATAGCAGTGCCACTTCCATTCACCAAATCGATAGTCTGTACAATTGGCGCAGAATTGTTATTCGGTGTGAAGGTAAAGTTAAGCGTTGTTAATGAAGAGGGGGCTCCTTGAACATTCACCGTGACAGAGTCTTGCACAACCTGAACGCATTGGTAAGCTAGATTAGTGGTTGGTGCATTCGTTTCACTGGCAATAACAGTTGCTGGCGTAAATACAGGCTGGCAAGTGGTGTTGTTGAAACTGATTTGAGGGGTTGAAAACTGATAAGATGCTCCTTCTTTGAGTTGGTTCACCGTGACTGGATTACCCCAAGTTACCACTTGTGATTGAGAAGCACCCGTTTGTAAACGAGTCAGTAGCACCGAAGGATTATTTGTGTAACCAGTCAATTCAGCAGGAAGTGGTTGCGTATTGATGGTGATTTTTCCATTCTGAGGTGTCAATGCATAGCTGATGGTTGCATTGACCGTCTGGTTGGCCGTGACCGTTAGAGTATTGGGGACTGCCGTACCCTGGTAAGTATTACCATCCGTACCAGTCACAGTTTCAGCAGCAAGTCCATAAGTGCCGGCGGCAAGTCCGTTTATTAATTTTGAACCGCTCCAGGGTAATTGCACATCGCTGAGAGGTTGTCCATTAAGGGTGACATGGACCAAGGCATAATTCTGGGTTACGTTAGAAGGTTTTGCAGCACTATTCGTCAGTTGTATACTTCCAGTATTAACAGGCGTTCCTAAATATATATTGACTGTATTTTCAATATGACTGTCAGTAGAATCACCGTACTTAAGGGTGATTGAGCTGCCAGCTGGTAATTTACTGTTGGCGCCGGGGAACGTTGGGAAATGCATCGTTAATGCCGCCAGATAGTTTCCTTCAGGTTGCGTCTGCGAACTAATGTTCAATGCATTATCAGGATAAGACAATGGCCCAAAATCACCCCAAAAAGACGTATTGAGAGCTGTTGTGGTCTGAAAAGTGATGGTCGAATTTTGAAAATCAACGACTTGTCCACAGTTATTGGTCAATTTTAAGTTGATGGATTTCCAATGTTGGTTGCCAGTCGAAGTAAACTGGGAAGTAATGCATGATACAGGTTGTATATTTGGAGAAGGAGGAGAGGCATAGATTATTGTTGATGAAAAGGGCGTCAGTACTCCCAAACCCAATAATAAATATTTCATGTTCTTTTCCTTTTGATAATAAGTTTTTCAATCTAACATAGATTTTCTTTATTTAACAATAGGTTAAAATAAAAAACATAAGAATCGAAATGGTTCTTTGTACGATTGACGAAGGCTCAACTTTTCATCAAGATGAGGATCCTTTTTTGTATTTTTCTATGCCAAGCTGTCGCAATAAGTGGGTGTTTTTAACAAAGTTGAAATCTAGACTAATTCTTTGATTTAGACTATCTCAATCTTCGATATCAAGTGGTACATCTTCATCTTGGGAGTTATATGCTCGATAATACAAAAGAATTTAATTTGCTTTTTAACTAATTTCATAATTATAGGCAAAGCTTAAACCAGAGCTATTATTCAGAATTGGTTATAAGCATTTTTAATCATAGCCATTTGCGCAACCCGAAATTACAACAAACTATTTAAATGTAAGTTTTTCAGATATCTCATTACCACGAACATCTAATACAAGTCCTTTTTCTTTCCCAGCCGGTCTTAAAATTCGAAATAAAGTATTCGTATTTTTTACAGTTGCTATCGTTTGATGAGGTCTGCTCTCAAGAGCATCAAACTCGGATTTTTGAGTATGCTTTTTTATATGTGCATCAGCGTCATCTTTGTTTGCAAATAACTTCAGTATAGTTTGAAATGAATTTTTAATTTCTTTTTATTTTGACTTGACTTTAAATCGATGTGACGATAAAAAAGGCATTTGTTATTGGATGCATTAAAAAATAATGAAAAGCAACGAGGTATAAAATCCATGCCAAGCCGAGACCAAGTTTACGCCATGCTCATGTTACGTAATCGCGAAGAAAACCTTTTTTCTACATTACCCATGGAATTAATTCAAGAAATTGGTGATTTCCATGAAGGCCCAAATAGTGATATTGCCAAGGCATTGCAATATGCCGCCTATGCCCGAAAAGAAGATGTGCGTGAGCTCATTAACATGTTAGAGGATAATCCACGTCTTCTGCTTGAAACAGGCAATGTAAAAACACCTGGTGGTGATGAAATAAGGCGTGTCACTATTTATGAGTTTGCCTTAGGTGCTGGGGATTATGAGTTGGCAGAGATTGTACAGGGTTATTTTTCAAGAATAAACGATGGTGAAAAGCAAATGATGCGCCAATATGAGCGATATAAACCGCATATTGAAAGCATGTTGGACCAGAAGCCTTATGATTTATCTCCATTGTTTGAGTTGATAAAAAAAGCAACTCTTCAAGAAGTAACAGCACTACTTAATAAAAACATGACTGGCGACAATGAACTGTGTAAGGCACTTGTTAAATTTCGCAAAGATTGGGCGCCTAGAGTTCTGACTAAACCCGGCATGCACTACAATTATGCCAGCCTTCAACATGCTTTCGAATTACTTGACAGGGAATGGGATAATTTATATGAATCAAGCGGTAATGATTATGACAAGATTCGTTTAGTGTGGCGGCAATTAATCGGTTTTGAAATGAGACGCCTCCCTGGCATTGATCGATGTGTAACGGCGCAGAGTGTTCTCACGATAATGGACCAAAACGAGAATGTGATTAGGTCCTATAAATTTAAAAATAATGAGGGTGATTTTCCTATTACTGATTCAGATAATTCTCTTGATGGCCTTGGAGGCGACTTTGGCGTTGAAGTTATAGGCTGTTCGGAGCCTTCAGGGCATGGCTCTCCTAAGGCACACGCTGAAGGAGTTAAAAAATTCTGTGAAACAAAAAAATCAAATTTGAAGAACGTGTATAGCAGCGTTGACCAGCTTATTACGCAACCTAGTCTAGTTTTTTGAGCTAGTTTATTCATTCAAATCATGAGCGCTCAAGGGGCGCTAATCTTAAACCAGCTCACCTAAAGACAGTATATAGATGACTCAATTTTTAGGTTTAGTCTCAAATTAAAGATGGGATTTATCTAAAAGATGGAGTCTCTCCTAAGCTGATTTGAGGCCTTCATCAAGTTTAAACAGAAAATTTCAGACATGATCAGTAAACCAACATAAACAGTAGAAAATCGCATGATATAAAAGGTGTCATAGCCTCGGAAATGTCCTAATTCATGTCCTATAATGGACGCAAACACTTTTTTCAACAACAGCCATGGGCTGGATGCAGAAGCATACAGCGTTTCTTCACTCATTTTGTCCTTACTACTACCAGAATTAAGTGTCTGTATTTGCAACATATTGCGACGTATTTGTGCTATAAATACAGTATAAGTTGTGGTCAGGAGTGTCAATGACCTTGAAAGTATAAAGTCGAAGGGGTTTAGTTGGTGACCTTTTACCGAGCTAGTATACTTGGGGGAGTTTTTTCTTAACAACTTCTCAGCTAGGCGACATTTTATTTTGAAGCAATTCTCTAGTTATTGTGTTTATTAACTTAAATAGAGAGGAGAAAAAATAATGTTTGGACGTTTTTTTTCTAAACCTAATACACCTAATGGATACGCATCATCTCCTGATAGATTTAAAGATTTCGGATCCCCCACGTCGGAGAACCAAAAAAAATGGATAGCTCATTGTGAAAAAACAATATACTCTTTGATGAATTTATTACCTGATTTTCCGAAAACCAAACCAAACCTAAGCCAATCATTTCTTGATGAAAATGGAGACTTGCTCAATGAGTATAATTTTTTAGACACTAAAGTTGGGTGTGCTTATGCATTTTTAGCTGACAAGAGAGCAGAAATAGCAAGAACGTTAGAGCATGCAAAACAAGAAAAGAGAACAAAGTGGTATGGAGCAATTAGACCTCAAGATTTTGAATCAATTGAAATGATTTATTCAGACGATGTTACGGCTTGGGAACAACAAAAAGATAAGATTTTTGAAAATTGTCATAATCTAGTGAAAAAGGCTCTTCAGGCAAATTTACCTGAATATCAAGAAGTTGACTTTGAAGATTATTCCATCTTACACAGAAGGTTCGTTGAATGTTATGGAACTACTGAATTTGAAGGTTGTATTCGTTTGATGTCTGAACTGCCTCAAAATTTTAAAGAATATAAAGAGAGTTATATTTTTTTGAGTAATAATGGAACAAAAAAGCTGTACTATATTACACCAGAAGGAATAGATAAAGAAGTGGTGATTGATGATCTTGTCCAATTTGAACAGGATCTCAATGACCTGAACAAAGAGAAAAAAAACGTATTGCGTCTTAGTGGTAATCAAATTAAGACGTTGATAACAAAAAACACTGGCCACATCCCTGATTTTAATTTTAAGGAAAGAGTATCTGACGAATACACGATAAAGATAAAATCACCAGAAAAGTCTAAGACAGTTAAATTTCAGGGTAAGGAACAAGATCATTCGGTATATCTTTCTACCATCATGTTAAGTGACAGAAAGGATGGTTGGTATGTTATTGCCTTAGGTAGGCCGCCAAAAAATACAAGAATTCAAATGGGAATGTTATATCTATACAAAGATGAAGAAAACATGGTGTTGGAATTTAAAAATGAATTTGGTGAAAATAGCAAGATAATAATCAAAAATGAAGAGTTTGGGGAGCATTTAAAATCTATAGAAGATTGTTTATCTGAAAATAAAGATCTGACAAAGGACGATCAAAATCATGTTTTCAAGGTTGCAGAAAAGCATGGTTATGTAAGAAATAAAAGCGTCATAGAGTTATCATACCCACTAGTTAATAAAGATAAGATAAAAGGTGATTTATTACTGGCCGATAAATATTATTCTGAAATGGAACACGCATGTGATGAGAAAAGCGTACAAACGTTTCTGGAAAATGCAGGTAGATTATCTCATCTTCTTGCTCATGTATTACCTGTTAAACTAGGAAATGCAAGTTGCGTTGAATTGTTAATTAAAGGACTAGCAGAGTCTAAAGGGCTTGATTTAGGCCCATTTTCTTATAAAGAAAAAATCGGATGGGATTGGAAAGCATTAACAACCGCGAGTCGAGAAGAATATGCTAGTTGGTATGCTCAAAATGCTTTTTCTAATTCGTCTAGCCTAGAATTCGGTTCTGTCGCCTCTCACCAAAACCAATTTGGAAATTGAAAGATGATTATCTTGAAACTTACTGGGTATTTATGATTGTGCGAAAAGCACCGGTAACAGTTGATTCAACTCTAAAGATTTTTCTGGCTGAGTTGAAAAGCTAGGTCAAGGGGGCACCCGCTCGTAAGCCCAATATTTTACACATCATCTCAAGACAGCATCTCAATCAAAAAATATTTGATATTTGGTTCTAATTTGTGCCAAAATGTACCTAATAGAATCATTGGTGGCGAGGGATTTATATGTTTTCAAAGGGTGCTGGTAATTTTTTTGGTAGCAACATGTTTAGACAATTGAGCAGTGATAGTCGAACAAAAGCTTCTGAGCAATGGTTTAAAAAGCAATTGGAATACTCTGGGCTGTTTAAGAAAATATCACAAAAAGAATTAGAAAAATCCTTACCATCAGTTCGAGTTTATTATAACAACCATTATTTAAAGAGCCCTCATGATGCCTTAATTAAAATTCCTGCAATAAACGTAGCGGGTGATAGGGCGGTTGTTTTTCAGGATGGATTAGCAAATGAGGGCAAACCGGATTATTTTGCAAAAATACCCAACGGTCATCCATATCTACTGTCCCCAAGAGAAAGGCTTCTTGCTGCTAAAAAAATTGTCTATTCAGACAGTCTAGTTTTTGCGACAGGAGGATACCCGAATACAAATCCATTGAAGCAGTACAACAAACCTTTTTTTGCCTCTATTTTCTCATTAGCTGGAGCAAATTTTGAAGTTCCTCATCAACATGCTACTGTTTTTACACTGGATCAGTTTAATCAATCTCTACATAAAAGTACCCACTTTTCTCATCTGTACGATGGTGTGCCAACAAATTTTAGCGATGCCAAAAAGGCCATCGGTGATTACGATACTCATGAGACTATGTCTCGAATCAGGGTTGGATTATTTACATTGCTAGGAAGAAGAACTGACGGTAGTTATCGGCCGACGCTATTTAAAGACAGCTCTATTATCTTTTTAACAAGCCCTTATTTTCGTCATCAACTAGAAGATGTCTCTATGCTTCTTAGCGCTGTAAACGAGAAAGGTCTCGAAGCAGGAAAGCCAGCTTTATTAAAAGCAACAGCAGTTGGAATGGGCTTTTATGCAAAAATAGATACATCTTATGGAATACAGCATTTACTATTTCCTTATTATTTAAGAGCTTATAAGAAGCTCCTTGTAGAGCAATCTTATCCTTGGATAGCAGAAATTGAATTTCCAATATTTGATGAAGCACAGCAGGAGCAGTTCGATAGAGTATTTGAGGACTATAAGGGACCAATCAAGGTGTATAGAAGTGAACGAGATGTACTTAAATTAACGGAAGAAGAAATTAAAAAGTATACTCCTTGCATATTAAATCCTTCCGATGCATTTGCATACACAGGAAATGAGTGGGGGTATGGAAGCGTTGAGGCGATGATTGGGAATAATACCTCATTAAGAATAGACCAAAATCCTCATACAAACCCCCTGCTTTTGGACCCCAATCATCATGTGGGAGTTAAAATAAAAGCAGATTACAGTACTGAATTTAGTAGAGGATCCGATCTAGAAGAAAGCTCAGGTTTAAAGATTTTGCATAGGTAATTCTCTTATTTTTTCTTATTGCGGTAGGCTTTGACTGATCCCGAAATATTTTGTTCTCTTAACACGCTTACAACAAAATATGTTTAATCATTTACTCAAACAAATTAAATGTAATGATTAAATAAGCATATTCTATTATAGTCTATTTGTTTGCGAAGTTGACAAGCCTTTGCTTGAAGCGATCGCCGTATTGGCTTAAATTACAGAAACGGGGGTATGCCGTAGCAAGCTGCGGAAGAGATGGTGGTAGACCCACCGAGATCGATCACCAGCGATAGGTCTCAAACCACCTCATGCGGCTGTTGTTAAGAGCAATGGTCGTGAGTGATGAGGAAAGTCAG